>NZ_QAIL01000256.1 GCF_003061025.1 Pedobacter sp. HMWF019
ATATAATCCTTCCGTTCAATGGATCTATAGTAATATACCCACTGCTGGTATTGGAACCGAAACTCGCCAGACTCGCATTAGAATTAACCGTACTGGAAGTTATGGGCGTGTTAATATCATTTGAATTCGGTGTATTACCCACCGTGAAGGGTTTGTTTTCCACCTCAAAATCGAAAACACCATCCGGTCTTTTTTCACCCTGCATATTTAAACGGTCTAAGCGGGTCACCTGTATCCATTGCTTGTTCTTCAATGGTGTTTTTGTCTCATTATCTATCTTTTCCCCTTCCAGGATCAAGGGGCTCTCCACACCATTCGTTTCATCAATCCTGTAGATATCCAGTTTAAAGTTCTGCTGGCTGATCTGATACCCACCAATAGAATAAATGTTTTTCATCATCAGGTTCCACGTTGGCAGGCTGGTCTTGGTGGTTTCGTTTTTTAGCAATTTTGCAAACAGCAATTTTGGTGTCGTCGGATCAAAGGGCACATCAGTCGAAAACTCACCCACCTGGTATTCCACGCCAGAATAGGTATACCGATAAACCACCGCCAATACCTCATCTGAATTTAAAGCGGTATTTAAGGAAATATAACCCAGCTGGGGGTTCAATTTGTATTCCCTGTCCGATAATTTCCGGGCATAGGTCAGCTTTGCATAGTTATCTGTAGCACCAGTAGTCTGAAAGAATGGAATAATGGCATTTGAATTCGTAAACCTGGCATCCGCAGGAATCTGTAGAAGTAAATTATTGGATTGTCTCGGAAACTGGGTAGAGGTAAAGCCAGAGGGCAATGCAGATCCGCCGCCTACAAGTGTTCTATTATTTGGTTTATTTTCTCCTAAATCCAGAAAGGCCAAAATATCTCTGGAATCCTGGGTTGCCCCAGTCTTATTCGTTACCCAGACTTCTATCTTTGTAATGTTGACCCCTGAGGTAACAAAAGGTGCACTGGCCAGGGCCTTATTGTAATTATCCCTGAAGTATTGAGCCAGGAAATAGTGTTTATTGGCCTCATAGTTATCTCCCGTTATCCGGTACTCATTTTGTTGGGCACCATTGTTAATATTAATCTGCCGGGTTTGCGATTTCTGCTGAGAAAAAACCGACGTTACATTCAGTTTCCCAAACTGCAGCTGAGTTTTGATACCAAAGAGAGATTGTGTACCATGAATAAGCGTACTGCTTAAAGGCAGGCTAACATTACCCGCTTCAATCTTTTTAATAATGTCATCCTCCCCCCCGGTATAATCAAGTTTCACCTGGTTCTCAAAGTCGAACTGTGCCTCAGTATTATAGTTCATATTGATCTTCAGCTTGGAACCGATATTACCGATCACATCCATTTGAATTCGCTGATTAAAATCAAAATTACTTTGAACCCTCTGACGTTCGTTAAATAAGGGGTTCTCATTTTTATTAATTCTTCCCAGAAGTGTCAGCTCAGCCTCTCCACGCGGTTGAATATCAATATTTGTTCCCCCAAAAATTCTTTCAAAAGACCTGCTGTTCACCGTTAAGCTTGGAATGATACCCGTTTGTCTCACCCCCTCTACCTCCGTATTGGAAAACTGCCTCCAGTTTTCTCTTTTGATCTCACTATTGATCAAACGCTGATATTCTTCAATAGTAAGGTACTGGGGAGGTCCGAGAAAGCGACCACCAACTCTATCCCTGATGATGTAACGTTTATTGACCGCATCAAATTCTACCTCCCGGGTCACATTGGTTGGCAGCGGGTCAAAGGGACTGTAGCCTTGTCTTAAACCAAGGCGTTGTTTCTCTTTTAAGCTGAAGTCATTCCTGGTCGTATCTGATCTGGATCTTGCCGGCTTAACTTGAGAAAAAGTTTGTTGTCCCCAAAAGGTAACAACCAAAGAGATCATTAAGATAGATAGTTTTCTCAAGAGCGATTAGGGTTTAGAGGTTCTTCAAAGCTATTTTTATCATTTCTTCAACCGTCAGTTCCGAACCACCACTCTTAATTGCATTATCGATTGCCTTTTCCGCTGGAGGTTTGGAAAAGCCAAGCATCATAAGTGCAGAGAGTGCCTCTTCTTTGACGGTATGGTTTAACGGCGCAGCAATCAAAGATCCTGTACCTTCTTTTTTTAATTTATCCTGTAACTCGAGTACCAGGCGCTGTGCCGACTTAACTCCAATACCTTTAATCCGTTGTATCAAAGGTAGGTCGCCGTTAACAATAGCAGTCTGGATTTCATTGGGTGTTATGGAAGAAAGCATCATTCTTCCTGTATTCGGCCCAATCCCCGAAACGGAGATCAGGTGCAGAAAAAGTCTGCGCTCCCCTTCATCAGCAAAGCCATAAAGGGTATGCGCATCTTCCTTTATATGCAGCCAGGTATATATTTTGCATCGCTCCACATTTCCCAGGCCGCTGTAGGTGTTCAGAGAGATATTGATGTGATATCCTATCCTCCCCGCCTCTACAACAATGTAAGTAGGACATTTAAAGGTTAGTCTTCCATCAATATACTCAAACATATTTTTTAAACTTTAGTCTTACGTCTCAATAAACCAGTTTTCTTTTCACTGGCCTCACTTTCTTTTCCCTGTACATCCAATACTGCAATGGTCACCATATTTACGATCTCTCTTACAGAACTTCCCAACTGCACAATATGTACAGGTTTCTTCAAGCCTAGCAAAATTGGTCCAACAGCCTCTGCTCCGCCAAGTTCCTGTAATAATTTATAGGCAATATTTCCAGATTCCAAATTTGGAAAAACAAGTGTATTTGCCGGCGCATCTGCTAATCTACTAAAAGGAAAATTATCTTTAAGTAAAGAATTATTTATGGCAAAATTCCCCTGCATTTCCCCGTCTACCAAAATCTCAGGATGCTTCTCGTGTAATATCTTCACGGCTTTTCTAACCTTCTCCGGAACAATTCCTTCATTAGACCCAAAGTTTGAATAAGACAACAGCGCCACCCTTGGCTGGATATTGAATTTATTGACTGCGCGTTCCAGTAAAATGGTCAGATCCACTAATTCTTCAGCTGTTGGATCCACGTTTACAGTGGTATCACCAAAAAACACAGGCCCTTTAGTCGTCATCATCATATACATCCCTGCAACACGGTTTACACCTGCTTCTGTACCGATAATCTGCAAAGCAGGTTTTATGGTAGAAACATAGTTTTTCGTTAATCCTGAGATCATTGCATCTGCTTCACCAAACTCCACCATCGAGGCACCAAAGTAATTCCTGTCACGCATCAGTTTTGTGGCCTCAAATAAAGTAACCCCTCTTCTTTGTCGCTTCTGATAAAGAGACTCAGAATACTTCTGCATGCGCTCTGGCTCCTGAAATGGATCGATGATCTGTACCCCTTCAAGATCCAGGGCGTTCTCTTCAATAATTTGCTGGATGATCTCTTTGTTCCCCAGTAATATCGGAATCGCAATGTTATCATCTTTAACAATCTGAGCAGCCTTAAGAATTTTATAGTTGTCTGCTTCAGCAAAAACTACGCGCTTAGGGTCAGATTTAGCTTTATTGGTAATGGCACGCATAATAGCGTCATCTTTACCCAAACGAAGCTTCAACTCTTCAGCATAAGCATCCCAGTCTGTAATCGCTTTACGCGCAACACCAGATTCCATTGCTGCCCTGGCAACTGCCATAGAAACATTGGTGATCAACCTTGGATCCATTGGCTTGGGAATAATATATTCCTTTCCAAATTTGATGTTCTTTTCGTTGTAAGCCATATTCACGGCTTCAGGAACGGATTTTTTAGCCAGTTCAGCAATTGCTTTTACTGCCGCTATTTTCATGGGCTCATTGATGCTCGTTGACCTTACATCAAGTGCTCCCCTGAATATATATGGGAAACCTAAAACATTGTTTACCTGGTTCGGATAATCCGAACGGCCTGTGGCCATGATCAGATCCTTACGGGAACTGATGGCCAGATCATAGGCGATTTCAGGGTTAGGGTTGGCCATTGCAAAAACAATTGGGTTTTTGGCCATTGATTTCAGCATGTCTGCAGTCACGCAGTCGGCAGAAGACAAACCAATAAAGACATCAGAATCTTTCATCGCTTCTTCCAGCGTATTGACCGTTCTGCTCGTTGCAAACTCCGCCTTGATCGGATCTAGATTTTCACGAATATCTCTGATCACACCAGTTCTGTCGCACATCACAATGTTCTCCTTTTTAGCGCCCAAAGAAACATATAACCTCGAGCAGGAAATTGCAGCGGCACCAGCACCGTTTACCACAATCTTAACTTTATCTATCTTTTTTTTCTGTAGTTCACAAGCATTTATTAAAGCAGCAGCAGAGATGATCGCTGTACCATGCTGATCATCGTGCATTACAGGAATTTTCATTTCTTCCTTTAACCTGCGCTCTATTTCGAAACATTCCGGAGCTTTAATGTCCTCCAGGTTCACTCCACCAAAAGTAGGCTCCAGCGCTTTAACGATCTTCACAAAATCATCAACATTCTTCGTATCCAGTTCCAGATCAAATACATCAATATCCGCGAAAATCTTAAATAAGAGACCTTTACCTTCCATCACAGGTTTTCCTGCTTCCGGACCGATATCTCCAAGACCAAGTACCGCAGTACCGTTACTGATCACGGCTACAAGATTACCTTTAGCTGTATATTTATAGACATCCTCTGTGTTCTCAGCGATTTTTAAACAAGGTTCAGCTACACCCGGTGAATAAGCCAGCGTTAAGTCTCTTTGAGAATTCGTTGGTTTGGTAGGTATAACCTGTATTTTACCAGGCCTCCCTTGCGAGTGGTAATCTAAAGCGTCTTGTTTTCTATTCGTCTTACTCATAAAATTTTGCGTTGTAAAGCGCCAAAGTTACAATTCTTTTAATGAGCCTAAAATAAAAAAGATCCTAAATCTTCCCCTCCCGCTGTGATCGTTCTTTATCTCCTTTATAGGACATGTATTGTCTGGAATGCTTTGAGGCCGAAACTGCATTGCCTGCACCTGAATTTTTAGATACAATTAAACGCTGTCCAGGCATAATCTGAGATCCCCTGAGCTTATTCCAAACCTTAATATCCTGAACTTCAACATTATACCTATCTGCAATTGTCTGCAGATTCTGACCCCGGGTTACCCGGTGATATTCTACCGCTGCATGCTTTTTATGCAACCTTCGGTCGTCATTGGAAGCCAGCACCACCCGTGTATTTACTTCCGGCGGACGGTTATTTAACACTTCATAGATCATTGCAAAATCGCCACCCGTTACCCGCGGCATCACAATTCGCCTCGGAGACTCCTCTGTTCCGTTCACAATTTTCTTCTTATAGGAAGGATTCAGGATGCAAAGATCTTCCTCTTCTATTTTAAGTGCTTGCGCCAGCAGAGGAAGAGAAACGAAATTATTTACCTGTACAGTATCCGTCTTGACGGCCATTGATGGATTTAAGCGCTCTATCTGATGCGCTTTGGAATAGTTCATAATGTACATAGCCGCAATAAATGCAGGCACATAATTCCGGGTCTCCAATGGAAGATAAGGTCTGATCTCCCAAAAATCATGGGAATTTGCCTTTGCAATCGCGCGTTGTACATTCCCTTTCCCACAATTGTAAGCAGCAATAGCCAGCAGCCAGTCTCCAAGTTCTGCATAAGCATCTCTAAAATAAGCTGCCGCAGCATTACTGGCTTGAACCGGATCCTTTCTCTCGTCCACAAAATTATCCATGTTTAATCCATAACCTTTAGCTGTACTAAACATAAACTGCCATAAACCGGTAGCACCTACCCTGGATACCGCATGCGGGTTCATGGCAGATTCAATTATAGGTAAATATTTAATTTCTTCGGGAACATTATAAGCTCTGAGCGCCTGCTCAAAAATTGGAAAATAATAACTGGACAGTCCCAGCATTTTACCAATCATATCCTTACGGCTGCTGTAAATATCAATATACTTCTGAACAAATTCATTGTATTTCAGTGGCACCATTTTCTGAATAGAATCCAGGCGTTGCTTGTAAACAAAATTGTAATTGTTAAATGTAGGGGTTTCTTCCACCAGAACCGGTACACTACTGGTATCTGAAGAAGCGGGATTGATCTGCTGTGCTTTTACACCGAAGTGAATAGAAACTACAATACAAAATGAGAGCAGGAGTACATTTTTTTTCATAGGCTATTTTCTTAGGAAGCCACCATAAGCATTTCTATTTCTGCTCTGGTTCAGTATGGTGGTTTCACAGGTGGTTTAAACCCGGTTTATGTTTGGTATACATTAATTATCAGCACGTTCAGAAGATGAAGTTAAGAAATTCTCTGATAAGTTGAGCAAAACTTCTTCTTTGAAATGTTTGGTCATTAACTGTAGACTTAACGGCAATTCTTCCTGATTATTGCCCAGTGGTATAGCAATTGCAGGAATTCCGGCCAAAGAGGCCAGAACAGTATAAATATCAGCCATATACATGACCAATGGATCTTCAATATTTTCTCCAATCTTAAATGGAGGAGTAGGTGCAACAGGGCTCAGGATTACATCATATTTATCCAGTAATTGTTCTGTTTTTTGCCTGATCAGCTGCCTTACTTTCTGGGCTTTCTGATAATATGCATCATAATAACCAGCGCTCAGAACAAAGGTTCCGAGCAATATCCTTCTTTTCACCTCATCTCCAAAACCCTCTGCCCTGGATAGTTTATATAAGCTATTGAGGTCTTTGGCAGACGTGTTCCGATAACCATAATGTACCCCATCATATCTTGAAAGATTAGAAGATGCTTCTGCTGTAGTTAACACATAATAAGAGGGCACTAAATAATCAAGCAGGTCAAATGACACATAATCAATCGTATGTCCCTGCAATTTAAGCGCCTCAATTGATTTCAATATCGCTTCCTTAATGCTTGGATCTAGGGCCTCACTCTCCAGGGTTTCTTTTAAAACAGCAACCCTGTATTTTCTATCACCTGTCATTAGAGCACTGTAGCTGGGAACCGGCAAGGTCGAAACCGTTGAATCCTGATCGTCTGCTCCCGCCAGTACTTCAAGCAAAACAGCTGCATCACCCACAGAAGAGGTGATCGTACCCACCTGATCAAACGAAGAGGCATAAGCGATAACACCATACCGGGAAATTCGTCCATAAGTAGGTTTTAAACCTATACAACCGCAAAATGCGGCCGGCTGTCTTACAGAGCCACCTGTATCAGTTCCAAGTGCAGACAAACACATATCGGCCTGTACTGCAACAGCAGAACCACCAGATGAGCCACCAGCAACACGTTGCGGGTCGCTTGCGTTTTTCACAGCACCAAAATAAGAGGTTTCATTAGAGCCTCCCATAGCAAACTCATCACAGTTCAGACGACCAATAATAATAGCGTCTTCATCCAGCAAGCGCTGAACAACTGTTGAAGAGTAAGGAGAGACAAATCCGTCCAGCATCTTGGAAGAAGCCGTAACCTGATGTCCTTTATAACAAATATTATCCTTAATCCCAATAACCATTCCCGCAAGTTTCCCCGCAGTGCCATTGCCTATTTTTTCCTGTATTTCCGAGGCTTGATTTCTTGCTGAATCAAAAAAGACCTCATTAAATGCGTTCAAATCTTTGAATTGCTCTATTTGAGCAAAATAATAATCCAGCAATTCAGTCAGGTTGACTTTTTTTTGGTCAATAAGGATTCTTATCTCTTGTAAAGAGTTATACTTCTTCAAAACTACAGAATAGATTAAGGGTTAAGCTACAGGAAAATTACAAAGGTTTATTGGTGTTTGAACGGTCACGGTCATAGCGATCGTCATCTGCTCCATCTTTACCTTCTTTAAATTCCTTAACACCTCTTCCTAATCCACGCATCAACTCAGGGATTTTCTTACCACCAAAAAGCAGTAATACTACGACAAGAATAATTGCGATTTCCGGAGCGCCTAATGCGGCTAATACCGTTGTGTTTAACATGATTATTTAATTAAATTTTATTACTTGGTTCACTACTTTCCAAATGACTGGCACCAGTTACATTTTCAATTGGTGTTTCTCTAGGCAAATCATTTTTCACTTCAGTGTCTGTTTTAGGAGTCTCTCTTCTAAGATCCTCATCTATATCTACGGCATTAATGTTGCGATGGATTTCTCTTTTTACACCTTCCGACGCATCTTTAAAATCCCGGATCCCTTTCCCTAACCCACGTGCCAGTTCAGGCAATTTTTTACCTCCGAATAACAAAAGTACGACAGCAAGGATCAGCATTACCTCTCCCCCGCCCATATTTAAGAATTCCAATAATGTTCCTGTGTACATTTTAAGCTGTATTTAATGTTTTATAAAACAAATATATGCATTTTTAATCTCCAAAAATTTATTTAGCAATCCATGCTTCAGGATTTTGCGCAACAGTGCCTCTCCAGATCTGAAACTGCAGTTCAGGAATTTCTTCAGAAGCAGCCACAACCCCAATAGCCTGCTTAGTCGCTACATTATCACCCGCAGCTACACTTACAGAACGCAAATTCTGATAGACTGTAAAATATTCGCCATGTTTGATCAACACAAAATATTTACCCAGAGAACTCATTACTCTTAAAACCTTTCCATTGAATACAGCTCTTACACTTGCACCCTCTGCCGTTTGAATCGTGATACCCGTATTATCATAGTTTGCCTGTCCTTCTTTGTGCCTGCCAAACCCTTCGGTAATAGAGCCTTGTGCAACCGGCCATGGAAGTGACCCCCTATTGCTCTCAAATTCAGCAGAAAGTTTTGCAGCCTCCGGAGTTGCCGTCAGGTATCCGCCACTCGTTTTTGCCTTCGAAGCTACGGGAACCGGCTTATTCTCTGCCTTGGCTTTAGCCGCAGCCAGGCGTTCTTCTTCTTCGGCTCTCTGTTTAGCCAGTGCAATTTCACGCTGAATAGCGTTCCTGATCTCCCTGTCTATAGCCTGCTGTTGTTTTTTACGCTTGGCGATATCCTGACTAAACTGTCGTTCCTGTTTACTAAACGTTTTGAGAACGGCAGATTGTTCTGATTTATTCTTGCCCAGTTTTTGCTGCTCGCTTTGCTGCTCTTTTAGTAAATTACTCTTTTCTTTCAGATTTTTATCCAGCACACCAATCTTATTCTTCAGGTTCTTTTCTGTTCCCTGAATATAGTCAGCCTGTTTTTTTCGATATTGACCAAACTGTTGCAGATACTTGATTCTCTTATAAGCCTGATTAAAATCCTTTGCCGCAAACACAAACATCATCTTATCATAAGCATTCTTGTTCCGCTGTGCAAAACGGATCATACCTGCATATTCCTTTCTTAACAGGCCCAGTTGGTCCTGAAGAGAATGCACTGTATTGGTATTTTCATGAATCTGGTGGTCCAGATTCTTAATTTCCGAGTTAATAACGGTGATCTTGCTCTGCATCAAACTGATCTTGGCATTTAAAGCCCTGATTTCCCCAAGGGTGAGTTTCTTTGCGCTAGCTGCTTTATTCAGATTTTTCTGCAGCAATTCAATTTCCCGCTGTATCGCTTCCTTCTTCCTTTTAAGTTCTGCACTGTTCTGGGCAACAGCCTGCGAAGTAATGGATATCAATAAAAAGAAGAAAAATATTTTGTATAGCTTCATTAACTCAAAAGTATAAAATTAGTTTATTACTTTGAACCTTTTAGGAACAGTAAACGGAAAATCCAGTTCTACATTGCTTTCTATTTTTGAAAAGGCAAGTTCAATAGCTGCTTTTTTCAACCCCGCCTGAGAGTTGATCTGGATATTGGACGGGAACAAATAATCTCCAACCTGCTGGTATTCACCATAAACAACTTTAAGTGCCTGACCAGACTGCACATCGTTCAAGTTCGTTTCCGAAGCCTTAAGCAACGTATTAAATAAGATCTGATAAGCCAGGCTTTTCCTTTGCCCCTTCAATAACCAAACACCATTTTGTAAATCAAGGTCTGCGTCTTCTTCTAGAAAACTGCCAACGGCATTTCCTGCAAAAACATCCTGGAGCATTTTAAAGTTTACCTGTTTGTTGGTAAAGCCATGGATATAACTGAAGGGCTTACTCAGGTAAATATTATCTACGCGGTTCATCATTAACACACTGTCTGGTGTAATTAATGCCCGGGCAACCTCTATTCCTGCAAAAGCCGTCACACTTACCCAAATCTTTTTATCCTTTAACATCCGTACATTCACAGAAGCATTGTTGCTATTCCCATTGATACTGATCTGGGCCTTTCCTTTCATAGACAAAGTCCTGAAAACAATATCCTTGTCCCTGAGCATTTGCAAATTTTCCTTTTTCTTTACATTTACCGTATCTGATTTTACAACAGGGGGTGCCACAACAATGGCCTTTTTCGGTTTACAAGCCGCCATTGAAATCATCACAAAAATGAACAGCAGGCAATTATTTAAAATATCTTTTCTCATTGATCTTCTGTTTTAATTTCTCCGATTTACTTCCCAAATCCCTGGCCTGTTTCCACAAGTCAACTGCCTTTTCCTTATTCCCTTTTAAAGCAAGAATATCGCCATAATGCTCCAGATAAAGCATCTTTTTAGCCGGATTCAATAGTAGTGCCTTCTGTATTTTGGTTTCTGAAAGATCAAATTTCGCCAGGTTCATCAGCACCAGGGCATATACATCTTCCACAGAAGCCAGCAACTCCTGCTCTCCAGCTGCCAGTTCTTCTGCCGTTGCTATGTTTTCGAGTGCAGCCGCATACTGATCTTCACGATGCTGTGCAAAGGCAAGGTAATAATATAAAACCGCTTGATTAGGATAAACAGATACCGCCGCAGAACCAATTTCGATTGCCCTTTTAAAGTCCTTCTGAGAAAGATAGATATTCAAAACCTGCTCCCAAACCACATAGATCTGCTCAGATAACTGCAGTGATTTTAAATACTGGGTCAGCGCTTCTTTCGCATCGCCTTGCTTATACAGCAAATCACCATACATCGCAAACAGACGGGGATCGTCCTGATGTGCAGCAACCAATTCTTTCAAAATATTACCTGCTGAAGAAATTTGCCCTTCAGCCACATAGTAGTCCACCATAGCCAGGTCAACCTCCAGACTGGAAGGATCCAAAGCTTTTGCCTTCTTTAACATATCCAATGCTTCAGACTTTTTACCATCTTTCTGCAGCAAGTTACTGGCGTATAAATAGCTTTTTATATCCTCAGGATGATCTGCAATCACTTCACCAGCTTCATGCTCCGCTGTCCTGGATTTTTTCTCCTGACTTAAGCGCTTTCTCCCTCTGGAAGATTCAACCGATACACCAAATTTTTTCTCTAATTCATCATAGGCCTTCAAAGCACCTGATACATTCCCGGAAATGGCCAGCGCATTACAGCGGTCAAAATAATAAGCATCCACATCAGGCTCCATGACGATCAGCCGTTCCAGCACCTGTACCAAACCAGGCATATCTCCTTTTCTCTTGTACAGTTCGGCACAGAGCTTCCAATACCAAATGTTATTAGAATTAAGCTCCATGGCCTTCTTCAGCGCGAATTCAGATTCCTGCAATTTATTTTGCCGGTAATCCAAACTGGCAATCTCGTAGTAAGCATCTGCCTGTCTGGGGTCCAGACTTACTACTTTATTAAAACTCTCCACAGCTTTAATATAGTTTTCATTGATTTTGTAGCGGATGCCATCAAAAAAAAAGCCCTTAACCAAATTACTATCAGCCTGAACTGTCTTTTGAGCAAAAGCAGGAAACGCAACAAATAGAAAAATAGTTAAGGCCCTGTATTTCATTTTCTTTTTATTTACCTGTATGTCCGTATCCACCCGCGCCGCGAGCAGTATCACTGAGTTCTTCTACAGCTGCCCAACTCACCGTTTCGTGTTTCGCAATAATCATCTGAGCTATACGATCCCCATTATTCACTGTAAAGTCTGTATCGGAAAGGTTCACAAGCAGCACTTTAATCTCTCCCCTGTAATCTGCATCAATTGTACCAGGCGAATTTACTATACTGATCCCATGCTTATAGGCTAAGCCACTTCTTGGGCGAATCTGAGCCTCATAACCAACAGGCAATTCCATATGGAGGCCGGTCGGAATCAGAACCCTTTGCAAAGGCTTAATCACAACTTCATGTTCAACAAAAGCACGCATATCCATACCTGCAGCATGTTCAGTTTCGTACGCTGGCAAGGCATGTCCCGAATTATTGATAATATTTATCTTCATCTGATCTTTATTTTGTATTTAAAATTTTCTTAATGTCGTCTTTTTCCATAAAATAAATGCCCGCTACAAATAAAATAAGCAGACCATTACCAATATAGATATTCTGTTTAAAGGTATAAAAAGACAAATAAACCAACACTATCGAAGTAGCAAGATAGCCCAATGTTCTTTTTAAATTATATGGTATCGGATAATACTTCTGACCAAGAAGGTAAGAAATGACCATGATAATCAAATAAGCCATCATACTCACCCAAGCCGAGCCCATGTAGCTGTATTTAGGAATGAGAACAATATTCATCACAATAGTAAAAACCGCACCTACTAAAGAAATATATAAGCCATAACGGGTCTGATCAGATAACCTGTACCACACCGAGAGATTCATATAAATACCCAGGCATACATACCCGAATAACAAATAAGGAACAGCCGGAAGACCAATCCAATACTTACTGGCAATAAAATGTTTCAGCAAATCTAAATTTGCAATCAAGCCCACAAATAAAATGGCCAGGGCGAGAACAAAATAATTCAGAATAGTTGCGTAAGTATTCTTTGCATTTTTATTTTTTGCATGGCTAAAGAAAAAAGGCTCCGCCCCCAATCTAAAAGCCGTATTAAAAATACTGATAAAAATGGCCAGTTTACAAACCGCTCCATAGATCCCAGTTTCCTGATCAGCTATATTGTGCGGCAAGTATTTACTCAGTAAAATCTTATCCAGATTTTCATTGACAATAAAAGACAAGTTTGCCACGAGTACCGGCCAACTGTAGCCAAACATCTTATAAAAAAGCACTTTATCAAACTTAATCTCCAGCTCCATAAACTGAGGTAGAAGCAGCAGAAACGTCACCAGGCTGGCTACCAGATTAGAGATAAATACATAGCCTACCCATCCAGCCCTAAACCAGCTTTCCAGCCAATGCGCACCCACCATCTGGTGTTTAATAATGAAGGGAATCACAAAAATAAAAATAAGGTTAAGGCCCACAAAACAACCAATATTCAAAAATTTGATCAGGCTATACCGAAAAGGTTTACCATCCGCTCTAAGCTTAGCAAAGGGAATTACGCAAATAGCATCCAGAAAAAGAAACCAGGAAAAATAACGAACATAGCGGCGCTGATCGTCCAGTCCAGCCATGGAACCATTCATCGTGAATTTTGCAAAATAGTCTGTAAAAACCAGCCCGGTGATTAAAACCAGAGCAGAGATGAAAGCAATAATCCAAAAACTGTTGTTGTAAACTTCCTTTTTCTTATCCTCATACTTATTGAGGTAACGAAAAAAAGTAGTCTCCATACCAAATGCCAGGATAACATTGAGGATAGAGGCATAACTGTACATTTTGGTAAAGATTCCGTATACACCTTCCGCATATACCCGCGTATAGATTGGAGTCAGAATAAAATTGAATAACCTTGAAAATATGGTACTTATCCCATAGATCATCGTCTGACCAGCAAATTTTTTAAAAACAGACACGGGCTACCTTTTAAGAATTTCGAAATTGCGATAGTTTTTAAACTCTGCAGGGCTTACCTCTACAAGTTCAATTTTAGAACGATCCGGTCCTTCGTGGCACCATTCGGTAAAGATCTCCAGCTGCAGATCATCACCTTCCGCTTCTATATAAACAGAGCCATCCTTTTCATTTCTGATCAGGCCTCTTACCCCCATCTGATCTGCGATAGCTTTGGTCGTAGCCCTGAAGGAAACACCCTGTACCTTTCCCGTTATTTTAATATTAATATGCTTCATTTTATTCTTGCTTTTAGCGATGAACTTCAAAGTCCATTTCACTAATTCTCCTTTTTTCTGATAAAAATTCTTTCCAGATGCGCTGCAAAATGGCCGCAGCAGGCTCCACCTGGTTTATTGCAGCAGATATTTGACCAATCTCCAGTTCACCTTCTTCCATATCCCCTTCAAACATTCCGGCCTTAGCCCTTGCCCGCCCCAGCAACTCCCGCAACTGGTCGGCATCAAGGCCTTCATTTTCTGCTTTTATTACTTTTTCTGCAAAAGTATTATTTAATAACCGCACCGGCACCAATTTTTTCAGGCTTAATCTTGTATCGCCCTCTCCGGCACCAATAATCTTCTTTTTAAAATTGTCATGAGCCGACGATTCCCGGGCAACAGCAAATGCAGATCCTACCTGTACCCCCTCGGCCCCTAAAGCAAAAGCGGCCAGCATGGCCGCCCCACTGCCTATTCCTCCGGCAGCAATTACGGGTATTTTGACTTCACTTTTAACCAGCGGAATCAAGCACAAAGTCGTTGTTTCTTCCCTTCCATTATGCCCTCCCGCCTCAAAGCCTTCCGCAACAACGGCATCTACCCCGCAGGATTCTGCTTTAAGTGCGAACTTTGTATTGGCCACCACATGCACTACTGTGATGCCATGTTGTTTCAGAAAACCCGTCCAGGTACCTGGATTTCCTGCAGAAGTAAAAACAATCTTTACACCTTCTTCAACCAGGATCTGCATAATTTCTTCCGCATTTGGATAAAGCAGAGGTACATTTACCGCAAAGGGATAAACTGTTGCTGCTTTACACTTCTGAATATGCGTTTTAAGCACATCGGGATACATAGACCCCGCCCCGATGATCCCTAAACCACCGGCATTCGAAACTGCAGAAGCCAGTTTCCAGCCACTGCACCAAATCATCCCGGCCTGTATTACCGGATATTTTATCTTAAATAAATCAGTTATTCTGTTGGACATGTGCAAATTAAATTATCCTTCTAACACTCGTTTTACCACTAATTTTTCCTTCAGGGGCAAATTCCACGAGGTTAATTCCAGGTCGCTTTCCCTTTTCCAAAGTTCCGTACTGTTCCTCAATGCCCAGATAAGCAGCCCCATTGCATGTTGCCCATTCCAGTAAAGTTTCAAAACTCAAGTTAAAATTTTCCTGGAGTGTTTTCATTTCAGCCAATATACTCAACTGATGATTGCTCGCCAGACTGTCTGTTCCCAGGGTTATTTTAAGATTTGCTTCAGCCAGCATTTGCACATCAGGCAACCTGTTTTCTATATATTGATTGGCATTAGGGCACAAACACCAGTACAAACCATCATGAACCGACGTTGCATAACGAATATCCTCTGCAGAGGTTAAGGTATTATGGACCAGGAGTACCTTACTCCCAGGTAATTCTTCAACAACACTTTGCAGGGAACTTTTTCCTGTAGCAGAAAAAAAAGAAATATCCAGTCCTAAAAATTCATATAATTTCAAAAATGCACCCTGATTAAATTGGAAAAAAAGATTTTCATCCTCCGTTTCCTGATTGTGCATACTCAGCAGATTATCCTCTTTCAGGCTATAGTCTTTAATAGCCGCAAAAAGTTCTTTAGATATAGAATAGGGTGCATGTGGAACAATCGAAGCCTTTAAAGGTGTAAACTCCTCTTTCATCTTTAATGCCTTTTCAAATATTGTCTTGGCCTGCGCAGGATTAAATCCTAACGTTTCAATAAAAGTATGGTAATATAATCTACTTCCTGACTTTATAGCCCTGGAAACTAGCTGATTGGAAATATCCCCAACCGCCACAATGCCATTTTCCAGCATTTCCCGGTCTGCCTTTTGCATTGCCTCTAAAATCAATTCCTCGCTGCTGTCGCGATATTTAATCACCTGCTGAACAAAACCCTGGAGTCCTGTTTGTTCAGCAATTTTTCCAAAAAGATGAGACAACTCTAAATGACAATGGGTATTGATTAAGCCTGGAACCAAAAAGCCCTCGTAATACTTTATGTTTTCAATACCCTGTTCCTTTGCCTGTTCTACATGGAGGACAGCATGAACCGTCCCGTCCTCTTCCAGGGCAATTACCCCATTTTCTACAGGCGGAGAAGAAACCGGATAAACAACGGACGCGGATATATATTGAAGCATGGGCACAAATTACGGCTATACAAATCAATCCAGCAAATTAAGCCGGAGGCCTTTCAAATTTATTACATTTGCAGACATCATCAACCCCACCCTAATGAACCGGATAGACAGGCTTTTTGGAATACTAGTCTTACTTCAAACTAAGAAATATATTACTGCAGAAAAAATTTCAGATCATTACCAGATCAGCATAAGAACGGTCTACAGAGATATAAAGGCACTGATTGAACAAGGTATCCCCATCAGCTTTGAACAACCAAAAGGCTATTTTATAGTGCAGGGATATTTCCTGCCGCCAGTTTCTTTTAATACAGAAGAAGCCAATGCACTGCTCATTATGGAAAGGCTTGTTGCCGGATTCACAGACCAGTCTATTCAGACACATTATTCAAGCGCGCTGAATAAAGTTAAAGCGGTACTTAGGAGTCAGCAAAAAGAAAAACTGGAATTCTTAAACGAAAACATCAAACTACAATTACCTGATTATATAAAGAACGAATTTCAGCATTTATCAGTTCTTCAACATGTAATTTCATCCAAAACTCTTATAGAGCTGGACTACATCAACAACAATAATGAAAGCAGCTTAAGGACTGTAGAGTCCATAGGGCTCATTTTTTATGCCTTTAACTGGCACCTGATTGCCTGGTGCCACTTGCGGGCAGAATACCGTGATTTCAGGGTTTCCAGAATTGGAAGGATCAGATGCCTGGAATTGCCGTTCCAGAAACAAGATCATATGTCTGTTGCAGATTACATGAAAAAGCTACCCGTCAATTACTAATGAAACCTATACAATGAAGCAAACAAAGAGCAGATGAATCCGCATATACTCCGCATCTAGTCTGCATATAGTCCGCCTTTTACCGGGAATACGCGGATTAGATATAGATTTTATGCATTATAAAAGCAGAGTCATATACTCCCTGTTATAGCTGAGTTATTCTTCTGTTTCTTCCAGCTTACCTTCTTTATTTCTCTTTAGGCTTACTTTCGGTTTTTCCTGGGTACCGGTAATACTCAATGGAATACCAATCAGACCAAAAGGAGGAAGTCCAAGTCTTCCGCTCATATTGAGCCTCCCATCAAAACTAACCTGCCCTTCAAACCTCGGCCTGAATCCGGCAACGCGCATCTTAAACCGTTCAATGGTGATAATATTCTTATTAATCGTACTTTTTATATTGACTTCCGAAAGATCAGGATTGCTTAAACTATCCCTTTTTGTGGCTTTACCCACTGCATTCATAAATTTAAATCCACTTAGGCTGATCTTTTTAAGAGACAAGGTTCCCCCTCCCTTTAAGGAAGGATAAACCGGTGCCATGTTCTGGTTCAATTTACCAGACAATTGATAGTCCAGACCAACAATTCCTTTAGCCTTGCCTGCTGAACTGGCCAGCTCTCTAAACATTTTGATCTCTTTATAAGCCCTGGCAATATTAAATTCTTTAGCCAGGATATGGTAATCGAAAACGGCAGATTTAGGTGTCAAACTTTTGTAGGTCGCATCCATAGTCACAGGTGCATCGATGATGTTAAAGGCTGTTTGGCTTAAGGTCATCACACCACCATTCAAGCCAAGGCTCCCTTTTGCGTTCTTAATCAGCATACCTTTATAATGTACCGCATCAGCACTCGCCGTTAACGAAACATTTAAATTGTCAGGGATCAGGATCACCCCGGAGCCAGAAGATGTCGCCGTTATTCCAGTTCCCTCGTTATACACCATTAATTCATCTGCAAACAGATGTTTACTTTGTAAATTGAACTGCCCGGTCAGCTTCGCCGTCTTACTCAGCGCATAATTAACTACATTTCCAAGCTCTCCGTCCATTTTAAAATCCGACGCCCCGTAAGTCGCATTGAACTGTTCAAATTTCATTTTATCCTGAAAGAAAGAAAACACTCCATTTTTAATCAGGAAAGACTTTGGAAAAAGATCGGATTGAAGGGCCAGATCATGAACAACCACCTTGCCTTTATTATTCAGTTTACCATACCGGCCGGCCATCGCATCACTTTGCAAACCCTGAAGAGACACATTGGTAAAAACCGTTCCCTTTACCCCATAACCCTTCAATGCAAAAAGCTTATAGATTTTACCTATATCTATAGTTCCTTTCGATTGAACCCGATACGCTACGTTGTCAAAATTCTTCACATCCGCTTTTAATAAAAAGGGTTGTGTACCCAATTGGAAGGAAACAGGCTTAATATTTAAGCGGGTACCTTTCAGTGTGCCATCCTGATTAACCAGTGAAGCATCAACTACAATATGTTCTAAAGCCTGATCAAAATTCTTCGTCTTTATCCGTCCGTTATTCAAATGAATTGTAGCTTCTGTGACCGGAAATAATCTTTTACGTTTATTATAGCTTCCTTTTGTTTTTACATCCAGATTCAGCACGCCGCTTAAATCAAGATCCTTTACCGGATAAAAGCTTTTCAGTTCAGCAAAATTAAACACAGATTTTAAGTCTGAATTTACAGTGATGTTATCCGTAGTCCGAAAATTCACAAAACCACGAATATAATTATCCAATGCCTGGATATGAATTTGACTGATATCAAACCAGGTACTTTTATATTGTCCATCCTTGTTTTCCCCGGTAAGGCTAAAATTAATATGATCAATCGCTACAGGCAGAGAAGCGTATTTAAAATACCCTCCGGTAAGAGAAGACTTCAAATCAAATCTGGGAATCGTTGCAATAACCGTATCTATCTGTCTGATTCCACTTTTGACTACTTTTTTGGTGTATTTACCATCCGCTTTAAGATCCAAAGCCAAACGGCCCTTTAAATGCTCCAGCTGGAAAACCCTGGCCCACTTTTCCAGATCAATGGCAGCCCTGGTTTTAACATGAACTTCAGGATTTTTTAAGCCGTTAAGCTTCACCACCGCATTCACGTGATCTTTCCCCATTGTAAAGTAAAGACTATCCATATTGATATATAAACTATCTGGATTTAAACCCGGAAGACGTGTCTGCAGGTTCAAAAACAGGTTGCGAATCGGCAATGGGGCTTTCGGATTATTGATCTCCCCATCACGTATTTTCATATTAAAGGCAAGGGCAGGCATGGTTTTACTTTTGGCCAGATATTTCCCGATCAGGGAAGCATTAATTTCTGCATAACCTTTAATATTGGTTTTCTCCATGCGGTCAGCAATAGCTGGTGGAAGCGCAGTAAAAATATTATGCAAATCGGTTTCCTTAGCAACAGTCTTAAAGTTAATATCATAGCCATCCTTTAAAAAAGAAAAACGGCCCACAAACTGGATCGGCAGCGAATTAATTTTCAAATCATTTTCGTTAAAGATCAAATCCAGGGAATTTGTATTGATCTTTGTAAGCAGTTTAGCATTGATCTTTTTATGAACCAGGTAAGCCTGCTTATTATAATACAGATCCAATGTATCGATTACGGCATTACTTTTCAGATCAAAGATCGCCTTGCTTAAGTCTCCTTTTCCCGAATAGTTCAAGCCAGTAGCCTTTACCATCATCGGAATAGACAGATCATCATAAATCAAGTTACTTTTATTGATAAAAATCCCTTCAATCTTTACCGCCGTAGAAATGGTGTCCTGCGCTTTAGCAGAGGTATCCACCTTGCTTTTAAAGACATTGTAATTCGCATTTCCCTTTTCATCCACTTTTACGTGAATATCTGCCTGATCTAAAAAGATCTGGTCAATTTTTATTTCGCTGGAAAAAACAGAGCCTAGATTTACCCGGAACGACAGTTCTTTTGCATAAAGAAGTGTCTCTTTTTGAAAAGGCGCCGCACCTTTCAAAGTAAAATCATTTAAGCTTAAAGTTAAGGAAGGAAAATGCTTAAAAAAGGAAAGGCTGCTTTGGCCGAATTTCACTTCCCCTTGTATATTTTTATTTACCCATTTCTGCGCTTCCTTAGAAATGGTATCTGGTAACAGGTAGGGCGTTACAAATAAGAGCAATACGATTGTGATCAGGCTTATGCCTGTAATTTTAAGAACTTTTTTCAATCCGAGGAGTCTGTTAAATATAGACCCTGCAAAGTTAATTGTTTTCGTCAAAAAAACACGCTGCCATAGGGCTGTCAGTAGCGCTTATTTACTTTGTGCTATAAAACAAAATAAAATTATGGAATTGATAAAAATGTACCTGGAAGAACTGGACCAGGAAGCCGTAACTTCAAGAAAAATGCTGGAAAGAATTCCGGAAGATAAGTTTGGCTGGAAACCACATGAAAAAAGCATGAACATTAAAAGTCTCTCTACACACCTGGCAGATCTGCACAGCTGGACCGGATTGGTACTGAACACAGATGAACTGGACTTTTCTAATATGCCTTACCAGGTTGACGATGTAAATACACCCCAGGAATTACTTTCCCTTCTTGAAAAAAGCCTGGTTAAATCCAGAACTCAGCTTGTGCCCGAAAACGAAACCAAGCTCAAAGAGAAATGGACACTTAGAAATGGGGATCAGATTTATGATGTATCGCCAAAATATGCGGTGATCCGGATGTCGCTGAACCAGATTGTACATCACAGAGCCCAATTAGGGGTTTATCTTCGCCTTTTGGACATCCCTATTCCGGGAAGTTATGGTCCTAGTGCCGATGAAAACACCTTCTAAAATCCTATTATAAAAACATTTTGATAGTATATATGGGTTTAAATTGATTCCTTTGCAAAAGGAAATCAATTTAAACCCTTCCCCATGTCAGATTCTACTACAAGATTAAATAAATACATTAGTGAAAGCGGTTTGTGCTCCAGACGGGCTGCAGACAGATATATAGAACAGGGTAATGTATATATTAACGGCAGAAAGGCCAAGGTTGGCGATAAAGTGTTTTTTGGAGACGTTGTTGTGGTTAACGGCCAAACGATAGAGCCCAAAGCTGCAGAAAACTCGATTTTACTGGCTTTTAACAAGCCTACAGGCATTACCAGTACAACAGAAGCTGGTGTTAAAAGCAATATAGTAGACTATGTAAACCATAGTGAACGTGTTTTCCCAATTGGACGTCTGGATAAAGATTCCCAGGGTTTAATTTTCCTTACCAATAATGGCGACCTTGTCAACAAAATATTAAGAGCAGGTAATAACCATGAAAAGGAATACATTGTAACAGTCAATAAGCCAATCACCGATCGTTTTGTTGAAGGTATGTCTAAGGGCGTTCCTGTACTGGGTGTGATGACCAAAAAATGCAAAGTAACCAAAGAAGCTCCGCAAGTCTTTAAAATTGTTTTAATCCAGGGTCTGAACAGACAGATCAGAAGGATGTGTGAACATTTTGGGTACGAAGTAACCAAACTGGAAAGGGTAAGGATCATGAACATCAGCCTTAAAGGCCTGCCTTTAGGAGAATGGAGAGAGCTTACACCTGAAGAGCAGGATGGGATCTATAAAATGGTGGCCAAATCCAGCTCTGAAAAATCAGCTGCACCTAAAAGAATTACTAAAAAAGGAGCTGAAGCGCCAGAAGCTCCGGTAACCAAGCGCACAACATCCTCAAGACCAAAGCCGGCAGCCTCCTCTCGTGCAGGAAAACCAAAAACAGATGGTAGAAATGCTTCTTCCTCTAAAAGAACAACCAACACTGCAGGAGTAACCGACTGGCATAAATCTAATGGCCCCAGCAAAAGACCAGTAAGGCCGTCCAAAGGAAGACCTGGTGCTCCGGCTGCTAAGACCAGAAGCCCAAAGCGTTAGCTGTGTGAATTGATTAGTAAGTCCTTATGACAAATAATCACGTTTTTTTAGGTAACTTTGCAGCCAAATGGCTATCACTAAAAAAACAGACATTCGTGCGCTAGACCTGAATCAGTTACAGCAGCATTTTATTTCCATTCAGGAACCTTCTTACCGCGCCAAACAGGTATATCAGTGGTTATGGGAAAAATCTGCCCGCACTTTTGAACAGATGAGCAACTTATCCAAAGACCTGCGTAAAAAACTGGATGAGAACTTTGCAATTAATGTAGTAGAAGTAAACAACTCCCAGTTCAGCAATGACCATACGATAAAAAACACCTTTAGACTTTATGATGGAAACATTGTGGAAGGTGTTTTAATTCCTATGGAAGAGCGAATGACAGCTTGTGTAAGTTCGCAGGTAGGCTGCAGTCTGACTTGTAAATTCTGTGCCACCGGTTATATGGACCGCAAAAGAAACCTGAATGCAGATGAAATCTATGATCAGGTGGTACTTATTGATCAGCAGGCTAAACAAAATTACAATGCTCCTTTAACCAATATCGTATATATGGGTATGGGAGAACCTCTGCTGAATTACGCCAATGTATTAAAGTCTATCGAAAGGATCACAGCACCCGACGGTTTAAACATGTCTTATAAAAGGATTACTGTTTCTACTGCCGGCATAGCCAAAATGATCAAAAAATTAGGTGATGACGGTGTTAAGTTCAACCTTGCTCTTTCACTTCATGCTGCGAACGATAAAAAGCGCAATGAAATCATGCCTATTAATGAGCAAAACTCCTTAAAGGCACTGGAAGAGGCATTAAAGTATTATTTTTCCAAAACCAAAAACCCGATTACCTACGAGTATATTGTTTTCAACAATTTTAATGATGAAATTGAAGATGCCATGGATCTGGCCAAGTTTTGCAAACATGTGCCTTGTAAGGTCAATCTGATCGAATACAATCCCATTCAGTTTGCTGATTTTATAAATGCTGAAGGTGATAAAATTGATGCTTTTTCGAATTACCTGAAAAGCCAGGGTATTAACACCAATATCAGACGCAGCCGTGGAAAAGATATCGATGCGGCTTGTGGTCAGCTGGCGGTAAAAGATCAGGCAAAATAAATTCCGTTTTAATAGTTAGTCTTCCTGGAAAGAAATCTACATTGGCCATATGTGGTCAATGTTCAATTTATTTTATGATCTGGCAGGCCTGCTTTTTCCAAGGTTATGCAATGCTTGTGGCAGGCCCCTGCTTAAAGCAGAACGGATAATTTGTCTAAAATGCGGATACGATCTTCCCTATACGGATTTTCATCTTTTTGTTGACAACCCGTTGGCCCGGCAATTCTGGGGAAGAGTACCGATACATGGTGCTACCGCCCTTCTTTATTTTAATAAGGGAGGTAAGACACAAAAGATGATACATAACCTAAAGTACAGACAGCAAACCGGAACAGGCTTGTTCTTAGGGAGAAAGATGGGTAAATGCTTATTATACGCAGAACATTATCGGGATATTGATTTGATCATCCCAGTACCCCTGCACCCCCGTAAAATGCGGGCAAGAGGCTACAACCAAAGTCAATTTCTTGCGGAGGGCATTGCAGAAATACTAGGCGTACAGATTAATAATAAAACCTTAATCCGAAAGAAAGCTACGCAAAGCCAGACGAAAAAGGACCGGTATACCAGGTTTCAAAACTTACAACACACCTTTAATGTGGTAGACAAGAACGCCGTTCTAGGCAAACATATTCTACTCGTAGACGACGTGGTAACCACCGGGGCTACTCTGGAGTCCTGTGCAGCAGAACTTCAAAAATATGGCCTAAAAAAGCTCAGTATTGCAGCTGCCGCCTATGTCAGTTAAATATTTCAAATTAAATGATGTAGAATAAAAATATTTTTGTTCCTTTGTTTCGAGAGCGTTAATTTAAGGGTCGATAATTCCTTCGGAAGACATCGGCCCTTTATCTTTTTACAGGCTATTTACAAATTACGTCTTAGTCCAAAATTTCCTTAAACAATTTTACTGGCAAAACTCGGCCTAGTGGTTTTCGTTCAAATAAAAAAGCAGTAGCTTTTTTTTATTAAACTACTGCTTTTTATAGAAAGTTCAACCTAGCCATTGTGCAACAGCCAGGTTATAAACCGCTTCCTGGTTATTTATACAAAGGAAATTTGCTGATCAAAGCTAAAACCTGTTTTTTAATATTGGCAAGATTGGCTTCATCTTCAGGATTAACCAATACCTGATCAATCAGATCGACGATGGTTTCCATA
Organism: Pedobacter sp. HMWF019; assembly: GCF_003061025.1. Classification (GTDB taxonomy): domain Bacteria; phylum Bacteroidota; class Bacteroidia; order Sphingobacteriales; family Sphingobacteriaceae; genus Pedobacter. Next base: position 24,119 of record NZ_QAIL01000256.1, read on the forward strand.
TCCTGCTCTTTTAATCCGCGGCTGGTTACAGCTGCAGTACCAACACGAATTCCTGAGGTTACAAACGGTGATTTGTCATCGAAAGGAACCATATTCTTGTTTACCGTAATATCAGCTTTACCCAGAGCAGCTTCAGCCACTTTTCCGTTAATGTTTTTATTGCGAAGATCGATCAGCATCAGGTGATTATCTGTACCACCAGAGATGATTCCATAACCTTTTGCCACCAATGCTTTCGCCATCGCCTGCGCATTCGATTTTACCTGTTTAATATACTCCAGATATTCATCACTTAAGGCTTCGCCAAAAGCAATGGCTTTAGCAGCAATAATATGCTCCAAAGGACCACCTTGAGTTCCTGGGAAAACAGCCATATCCAGTACAGAAGACATCATTCTAACCTCTCCTTTTGGCGTTTTTAATCCAAACGGGTTTTCAAAATCTTTACCCATCATGATCATACCACCACGTGGGCCGCGTAAAGTTTTGTGTGTAGTTGTGGTTACGATATGGCAGTGCGGTAGCGGGTCAGCCAGCAATCCACGCGCGATCATACCTGCCGGATGAGAAATATCCGCAAGAACCAAAGCTCCGATTTTATCGGCAACACTGCGGATAAATGCATAATCCCACTCTCTTGAATAGGCCGACGCACCACAGATGATCAACTTTGGACGCTCTGCCAAAGCAACCTCTTCCAGTTTAGCATAATCAATTAAACCGTCTTCTTTTTTAACACCATAAAATAACGGATGATACAATTTACCAGAAAAATTCACCGGTGATCCGTGTGTCAGGTGTCCTCCATGAGAAAGATCAAAACCTAATATTTTATCTCCTGGTTGTATAACGGCAAGCATTACGGCAGCATTTGCCTGAGCACCTGAATGCGGCTGTACATTTACCCATTCTGCACCAAATAATTTTTTAGCACGTTCTATCGCTATATTTTCAATTTCATCTACAACTTCACAACCGCCATAATAACGTTTTCCGGGTAGGCCTTCAGCATATTTATTGGTTAAAACCGAACCCGCAGCTTCCATGACCTGCTTGCTTACAAAATTTTCAGAAGCAATCAGCTCGAGTCCATTTTCCTGACGATCTAATTCCTTGCCAATCAAATCAAAAATTAAAGTATCACGTTTCATTTATATGTTTTGTTTTTATTTATTACGCATGAATAAAGCCTACAAAGAAAGCTTCTGTACAGCCCTGTCTTTACTTCGGTAAAAATAATGATTTCTGGCGGAGTTTGGTTAGTAAAATGTTGTTAACCAAAATCTATTCCTCTAAATCCGGACTTGCAGCCTGTTAACAGGGAATATTTATGCTGATTATATTAAACAAAATCCCTTACTTTGTAAATTCTATTAAGACCTATATGGAAGACAGTAAGCGTCCATTATTATCAAACATTAATTATCCTGCTGACCTAAAGCAGTATAAAGAAGAAGACCTGGAGCAGATCAGCCAGGAACTCCGTCAATATATTATTGACACTGTGAGTGTAAACGGAGGCCATTTTGCTGCCAGTCTTGGTGTAGTAGAATTAACCGTAGCACTTCATTATGTACTCAACACCCCTTACGACAAACTCGTATGGGATGTGGGGCATCAGGCTTATGGTCATAAAATATTAACCGGAAGAAAATCCGTATTCCATACGAATCGCATGCTTCATGGCATCAGCGGCTTCCCTAATATCGCGGAGAGCGAATACGACACCTTTGGCGTTGGCCACTCATCCACCTCCATTTCTGCTGCTTTGGGTATGGCAGTAGCCTCACACTATAAAGGAGAAACAGACAGACAGCATGTTGCTGTAATTGGAGACGGAGCAATGACTGCCGGCCTTGCTTTTGAAGGCCTTAACCACGCTGGAATCGAGAACTCGAATCTTTTGGTGATCCTGAATGACAACTGCATGTCTATCGATCCCAATGTAGGTGCGTTAAAAGAATATTTGACGAGTATCACTACGTCAAAATCCTACAACCGTTTCAGAGATGACATCTCCAATATGCTCATCAAACTTTCTGAACTCGGACCAAATGCACACAAATTTGTTAAGAAAATAGAAAAAAGCATCAAAGGTACCCTACTGAAGCAAAGTAATTTATTTGAAGCCTTAAATTTCAGGTATTTCGGCCCGGTAGACGGACATGATGTAAAAAAACTAGCCGCAGTTATACGCGATCTAAAAGATATTCCTGGTCCAAAACTACTGCATTGCGTAACCTTAAAGGGAAAAGGCTTTGCTCTTGCAGAAAAAGATCAAACCAAATGGCATGCACCAGGTCTGTTCGACAAGATTACAGGAGAAATTAAAAAAAGTGTAAGTGACAAACCTCAGCCTCCAAAATACCAAGATGTATTTGGTCATACACTCGTAGAACTCGCAGAAGCCAATAAAAATATCGTCGGGATAACTCCGGCAATGCCCTCAGGATCATCCATGAACATCATGATGAAAGCTATGCCAGACAGGGCATTTGATGTTGGGATTGCAGAACAACATGCGGTAACTTTCTCTGCAGGTCTGGCCACTCAGGGATTAATACCATTTTGCAATATCTACTCCAGCTTTATGCAAAGAGCTTACGACCAGGTCATCCACGATGTCGCCATTCAAAACCTGAATGTTGTATTCTGTCTGGACCGTGCTGGTGTGGCAGGTGCAGATGGTGCTACACATCATGGTGCCTATGATCTTGCTTATATGAGGTGTATTCCAAATATGACCGTAGCGGCTCCAATGAATGAAGAAGAACTCCGAAACCTGATGTATACCGCACAAAAGGAAAACAAAGGACCTTTTTCTATTCGCTACCCTCGTGGAAACGGTGTGATGCCAGATTGGAAGCGACCGCTAAAAGAACTCGAGGTAGGTAAAGGAAGAAAGATATGTGATGGCGAAGATGTGGCCATACTGACTATAGGACATGTAGGAAATTTTGCGGTTGAAGCTTGTAAAGAGCTAAACAGTGAAGGTATCCATCCTGCTCACTATGATCTTCGTTTCGTAAAACCTCTGGATGAGGCACTGCTCCATGATGTTTTCAGCCGCTATAAAAATGTAATTACAGTAGAAGACGGTTGCTTACAAGGTGGAATGGGATCGGCAGTTCTGGAATTCATGGCAGATCATGACTATAACTCAAAAGTTGTACGCCTTGGAATGCCCGATGAACTGGTAGAACATGGTGAACAGCCGGAATTGTGGGCCTTATGCGGCTATGACACAGCAGCCATAATTAGAACGGTTAAAACGATGGCGGTCAGAAGAACTACCGAAACCATTGCTTCTTAAAGGAAAAACGCATCAAGCTGTGGAGTTTCTCTACAGCACCTTACTGAACACAAAAACATAAACAGCTATTTATCAGCTTGTTAAAAACAAATTAGTTTGTGGCATCATTATGTAACCTAACTAATCATATTAACAAGAATAATTAAATTTAAAATAAATAGTTATGAAAAAGTTCATTTTATCAGCAGCATTTTTAGCATTCGCAGGAGTAGCATCAGTTCAGGCAAACGACATTAAAGCTCCTGTAGCTATTACCGTACCACAAGACAGTACTACAAAAGTTCCTGTTAAATTGGAAGAATTACCTGATGCGGTTAAAGCAACCTTGCAATCAGACAAATATAAAGAATGGTTACCTCAAACTGCATTCCTGATTACCGCAGCAGATAAAACCTCATGGTATCAGATCGATGTTAAAAAAGGAGAACAAACTGCCTCTTTGAAAGTTGGAAAAGATGGTAAAGTTGTAGAATAAACCACAAATTAAACAAATAACACCAACAAAAGCCGGATATCGTTCCGGCTTTTGTATTTTTGCTATATCATGAAAAACGACCCTATGGCAAAAATACTGATTATTGAAGATGATCTTACGTTCTCTCAGTTGTTAGAAGGCTTTCTTAAAAAGCATCAATATGAGCCACTAGCAGTTCACGATGTGAAAGCAAGTCTGAAGATCATAAATCAACAGGAATTCGACCTGTTCCTGGTAGACTACCGCTTACCCGACGGAACAGGTCTTGATATATTGTCTCATTTACGGGAAAAAGGATCTACGGTTCCTGTGGTCATCATGACCAGCTTTAACGATGTCAGGACAGCAGTAAAGTCCATCCGGTTGGGCGCTTTTGATTACATTACCAAGCCTGTGAATCCCGATGAACTGCTGATGATCGTAAAGAGTGCGCTGGACAAAAATGATCTGGCTGAACCTGTAAACCAGGAACAGCATGCAGACACCATCAAGGGAAAAAGTTCCACTTCAGATAAACTATATGAGCACATTAGTCTGGTAGCCCCTACCGACATGTCTGTGGTGATCCAGGGCGAAAGTGGGACAGGAAAGGAATATGCTGCCAGGACCCTTCACTTACAAAGCAAACGCAGCAACAAACCCTTTGTGGCCATAGATTGTGGTGCGCTTTCCAAAGACCTTGCAGCAAGCGAATTATTTGGACATGTTAAAGGTGCTTTTACCGGTGCCCTGAATGATAAAAAAGGACAGTTCGAAGCTGCAGATGGTGGCACATTGTTTCTGGATGAAGTAGGAAACCTGAGTTATGAAGTGCAGGTAAAACTACTCAGAGCCTTACAGGAAAGAGTAATACAGCCTATAGGCAGTACCAAGACCATTGCTGTAGATGTAAGGATTATCGCCGCTACCAATGATGACCTGAACAACAGTGTAAACAAAGGGACCTTCCGAGAAGACCTTTACCACCGCCTAAATGAATTCAAGATCCAGCTCCCTGCATTGCGCGACCGGGGAAAAGATATCGACTTATTCATTAACCATTTTATTGAAATTTCTAATGCAGAACTGGGCCGTAACGTAAAATACATCTCAGACGCAGCAAAAGAACTGTTATATAAATACGACTGGCCAGGAAACCTTAGGGAACTAAAAAACGTCATCAAAAGAATGGTCTTGCTAACCGCCGGAGAAACTGCAGAAGCCGCTTCCCTCCCGGATGAAATGATCATTTCTGTAAATCAAAGTCCTAAACCCAATACATCAGATCTTAAAGCCATTAATGAGGTTAACGAAAAGTCTCTGATTATCGAAACCCTGATCAAAGTAAAATACAACAAATCCCAGGCTGCAAGGCTACTTAATATAGACAGGAAAACATTGTATAGTAAAATGGAACGCTATGAGATCGAGTAATGCTCAATCTCATAGATTAACTTTTTCAATCTTCCCAGCAGCATCCTTACCTGCCTAACCTGAGCAGGGGCTATTTTTTTTGATTTATTCAGTTCAATTTCCATTTTTCTAAAAGCAGCAGCAAGTTCCCTGCTTCCCATCTGTGCAATCCGGCCGGCAAGACGGTGCGTAATCAAGGATACATGCGCAACGTCGTCATCAGCAACAGCATTTTCTATCTCCTGTTCATCCTGAATACAATCCTGTACAAAACGATTCATGATCTTGTCGAACTGTTCCTGATCACCAAAGGTCATTTTTTCTATATAAGAAGGATCAAAAACGATATCCGGCTCAGTATCTAAAGGAACAGGCAATTCATTTCTCAGCACAGACAATAAATCCAGCTCTTTAAAAGGCTTCATAATCAATCCATCAAATCCGCCAGCCAGAAGTCCGGCACGCTCCTCTGGCATAACCTGGGCAGTCATGGCATAAATCTTCACCTCTTTCCCTATCTTTTCTCTCATCAGGCGGCAAAGTTCAGTTCCCGGAATTTCCGGCATCCTGATGTCCATAAAAATAAATTGCACTTCAGGATCCCATTCCGCATTCAACATATCGCCTGGTTTATTAAAACAGGTATAGTTGATCTGATGATTTTTGAAGATCAAACTGCAAAGGTCCAGGATCAGATGGTCGTCGTCAATTACCCATACTTTATTTGCCCCGGATGGGAAGGGTAACCGCTCTTTTACTGCATCCATTTCTGGCTTTTCGCCCACAGCAAACTGCAAATAGACCGTAAAACTACTCCCTGCTCCCTTCTTACTTTTTACATAAATTCTTCCACCCTGATTCTCTACCAAAGATTTAACAATGGTTAATCCAAGGCCAGCTCCTGTTTGATTCAAAAGAAATTTTTCCGGAGCTTCTGCCTGTTCAAATTCATTAAAAATATATTTGGTCTCCTCCTCAGACAAACCAATTCCAGTATCTTTTACCAGGAAGGTAAAGTGGAGCAAATCTCCCTGTCTCTTATAAAACACCGAAAAAAGCACCTCGCCTTCAACCGTAAACTTAATGGCATTGCTCAATAAATTAAACAGAATCTGCTTCAGACGGAAAGGATCCCCTTGTATGTATTCTATGCCATTAAGATCAAAATTAACAGCCAGGCTTAACGCCTTCCGATCGGCTTGCTGTTTCACAATAAGCACAACCTCATCGAGCAGTTCCCTAATGTTAAAAACCTTATTCGTAAATGTAAATTTACCGGAAATCAACCGGTTATAGTCTAAAATTTCATTCACGATCTGCAATAAATGCTCTGAAGAATGATAAATGGCATCAATGTATTTACGGCCAGGATTTTCCTGTTGTTTGATCAGCTCCGCATAACCAATAATGGATTGAAGGGGCGTACGGATCTCATGGCTCATATTAGACAGGAAACGTTGCTTTGCCTTTCCATGATATTCAGCTTCTTCTGTAGCTGCCTCCATTTCCTTCCGGTACTTGTTGCTCCGGGTAATATCGGTTAGAATCAGGTAAAGCAACAATACCATAAGGAGAAAGAAAACCACCATGATAATGCTGATCCGGTTAATACCCGTATTGACTACTTTTTTTGCCTGGATGCCGTTCTGTTCTATCTGGGCCACAGCTTCACTCTCTACCTTTTTAAGAATGCCCAGCATCTGGCTGATGAGCAAACTATTGGCATTGGCCAGAACCGCCTCTCTGTCCAAGAAGCGTTGACTCTTGATCTTCTGTTCTTTTTCTATGGCCCGAAGGGATTCTTCCATTCCCTTCACGATTTTTCTTTCGTTAGATAAGGCGATGGTATCTCTTTTCACCTTTTCTTCATTAACAATCTTAAAGGCCTTATCTTCCTCGCCTTCGGTCTTTTTCTTTCCGAAAATTTTACTGAAAAAACTTCTCGGCCTCTCTTCTGAGGGTATTACTGTGGTGGTAGAGGTTCTTTTTTCAGAAGTCACGACGGTACTGTCTGCCTCTGCCGAATTCTTATTGACCAGATCATTGAACTTCTGTACCTGGGTAGAGAAAGACTTGTTATTGATCAGTTTTTCGCGAACTTTTAAATAATTTACAAATTGTTTATCTCTGACCGTCAAAAGGCCATCAATAGAGGCAATCCTCCGGAGTTGAACAGAATCGCCCGCATATAAGCCTGCAAGTGTATCCAGCAAGGTTCTCAATTGTTTAGAATCTTTAAAAAACTTATTGTAGTTACCCGGATCATTCAGGGCTTGCTTCTTCTGTACCTGATCAAGTGCAGAGATTCTCCGGGACAATTCGTTAACCACACGAAGCTTCTCATTTGGTGAAGAGATGTTCTCCACCGTATTCATCATCTCCCGAAAAGCAACCTTACTTACCAGCCAGGCCATAAAAAGGGCAAAGCAGGCCAGTACAAGTGCCAAAATCACTTTACCTCTTATGGCATGAATAAAACCTTCCTTAGAAACACGCATCATATGCATTTATTACAGGAAAAATGATGCCAAGCTCTAATATCTGTGTTAATCCAGCCAAATTAGCGGATATTTTACAGGAAGATTCCTGATGATTTCTTCCCCTTTTGGATCGTGATCCAGCTTTACCCAGGTGGCCAGCCATTCTTTATTCTGATAAGCAACAGCCCCCAATACCAAAAACGGCTGTGCCACAGGCCATTCCTCCCAATGCATCACATCTGGCTTCAACTTCCATAAGGATTTATCAGCAACATAAGGAAACATATATTGTATCCCCTTTTTTATGGATCTCCCGTCTGGTGTAGAATAAGTCCACAGGTTGTTCTCGGGTGTTGACAGCACCCGGCACAAGGTGGTCATTACATCCAGGTTAAAAAGCGAATATCCATAGGGCTTAGTTCTGGCCAGCTCAAGGGGAAAACTTCCATCTGCTGCCATTTGGTTTGGTAGCAGAACATTTTTATATCGGTCAATGCAGAATTTCTGCAATGCGGTATTATTAGTCAGTCTGGAAAAAGCAGCAATTTGTAACACAAAACAAGTCCCATGATTGTTTTGTGCATTCATTTCTGCTTTACCATTGGGATGTTCCATAAGCCACGCGGTATAATCAGCAAACCATTGTTTAATTTTCTGCAGGTCCTCACTTTGCATTTTGCTGTGCATTACATGAATTCCCATCACTACATCAAGCAAATGAATGGTATCAATAATTCCAATACCCCTTCCTGTATACAATCCCTTTATGGCTTGTGCATACAAAAGATTAGGGTTCATCCGGGTCTGTTCATCAATAAACCAGGCCCTTAAATGTTTCTCCGCAGCGTGAACATACTTCGCATTCCCTGTAATTTTATAGGCAGAAGCCAATGCACCAATAATCCGGCTGAACCGGATCATTGCTAATCTGTGCGCAGTAAAGTTCTCCGGATTGGTCATACCATCCCTTTGAATGTATGGACCGTCTGGATTTTTGGGGTCCGGCCACCAGTAATCACCTTCAGAAAAGAAATCATGCTTCCCTCCTGCACTTCTTGGAGAAGAGGCGGCAGTTACAGTGATCGGATCGGCTTTCAGAGCAGCATCAGCTTCCCGTAATGTTTGTTCCTTAAGTACGAATTCAGCGGTCTGATATACTTGTGAAGAATTTGCCTGGTTCTTTATAACGGAACATCCTGATAAGATAAGACTGAGTATCAACAGGAGTCTGCCTCTGCGTAAAAACATAGATAATTTGGTTAGATAAATCAAAGTTAAGATATCAGGATAAAAGCCACTATACAAATTGTAACACATTTGTTATTTCAAATTAATTTATTTCGGCCTATGTATTTCATTAAGCATAAAAACTATCTTAGTCTTTCTTTTCCCTGCCCATGAATTATATAAAGTTCTCCACATCTTACCATACCGAAAAACTCCAGTCAGAATTAACGGAGGTTCTAAAAGAGGAATGGCCCTTACATTTTAATGCAAAGGATTTTAATGGCGACTGGAGGAGTATTTCTCTTCGTTCGGCCAGTGGACTAAGTAAAGATATCTACGCCCATCCAGACGTTACCTATCAAGACACACCTGCACTTAGCCTGATGCCTTATGCAAAAGAGATTCTTGATTCCTGGAAATGCGACAAGGAAGCCGTACGCCTGTTGTCACTGGCACCCGGGAGTTTCATCAAACCTCATAAAGACCAGGGATGCAGTTACGCAGATGGACAATTCAGGATCCACATCCCTATTGTAACCAATCCGGATGTATATTTTACTCTTGATGATGAAAAACTCCATTTGGCCCCGGGAGAATGCTGGTATATGAATTTTGGCGCTACTCATAGTATTGTTAACGCCGGCAGTACAGCAAGGGTACACCTGATCATTGATGGGATACGCAACAACTGGACAGACCAGTACTTTGCCCAACATGGCTATAACATCAGCGAAAAATCAGCCGGAATGACCTATGATGAGGCGACAAGAGATGGTATGATCCGGGAACTGGAACAAATGAATACGGAAACCGCAAGACGTTTAATTGCCCAATTAAGAACAGATATATAATGCAGATCACTCCAATAGCCAATTGGATTCCCTATCAGATGAGCCACACCAGTGAAAGCGGCTGGATGCTCAAATGGCTTGACCTAGGAAAAAAAATCATAGACGAACCTTTTTTTGACGAGACCATACAAATATGCCGTTCCAAACAAAGAGAACGATCTGCTTTACAAAGCCTTTCCAGTCCAGACTTTATGACTGAGGCCTGCAAAAAATTACATTTTCTAGCGCCCTCAGCTTTTATCTTTCATGTATCCAGATGCGGCTCAACTTTACTTTCACAAGCTTTTTCGCAATCAGACGAAAATATAGTCATTGCAGAAGCACCCTTGCTCGATGAGATTTTAAGGGCTGGGGAAAAACAACCTGAAATCCAATTACCTGTTCTGGAAACCTGGTTCAGATCTGCGCTCAACTTAATGGGTCAGCATAGAAATTTCAAGGAAAGCAATTACCTCATCAAACTGGACAGCTGGCATATTCACTTTTATGAAACCTTACGTCAATGGTTCCCAACGACTCCTTTTTTCTTCCTTTACCGTAAGCCAGAAGAAGTAATTGCCTCTCATGATAAGCGAAGAGGTATCCACAGTGTTCCCGGGATGATCAGCAACACGCTGCTTAAGACCGAAAGACCAGATCACTATGGAAGTGACTTTAACCGTTATACAGCAGAAGTATTACAGCAGTATTACCAAAAACTGGCGGGGATACATCAGTTGAAACATTCGAAAAACCTGTTTTTCGATTATGCAACGGGCGTAAAAGAAATGGTATACACTTTCAGTTCCTTTACAAGAATACCAATACATCAGAATCTGTTTGAGCGGCTAAATTACCACAGCAAATCTTCAAATGATTTATTCAGGCCCGAGGCCAGTCCCGAGCCCAAAAGATTCTACTTCGACGATTGCCATCACAGTTACGAATATTTAAGAGCCATCAAGAGCTAAGCACAACCAACTAAGCTTTTCTTTTTCTGCAAAGTAATGTTGTAAATTGCAATCCAGATCTCAACCGAATACGCCATCTAAAAATAGACTATTAAAATGACAGAGTGCACTTTTCTTCGCGTTTTTTTTGAAGTTCATCAAAGTAAAAAACAAAGAGACCTTACCCCCGAGTATCCCAATTTTGACCGCCTTGAAAACATATGGCTAAGCATCTACGGCCTGGGAAAGTACGAAACCTATCATTTTATATATGCAGACTGCAGACATTTTAATCATTTCAATCAATGGTTAAATCAGCTTAAGGGTAATGATTTCCTGGAAAATGCAGCAATTCAGTTCAATAACTGGTTAATAGAACAACCAGATTCCGATCGTGCCCCGGTACAAAAGCAGCTACTCAATGAAGAGCAATTGCAGTTCTGGGAACAATATGGCTACCTGAAAATAAGCGATCTTATTGAACCAGAACTTTGCGATGAAGTAAAAGAATTGATCTGCACACACCTGGACATCAATTTATCGAATCCGTATAGCTGGTATACACCACACCCAGACTGGCAAGGGCTTATGGTACAAATCTATCAGGGCATCAGTCAACAAGCGATCAGGAAACACCCAAACGTACATCAGCTATTTTCAGAACTTTACGCTGGCCAACCCATCATTGCCAATACGGACAAACTCAGTTTTAATCCGCCCGAAACTCCCTACTGGCCTTTCAAAAGCGGTGATCTTCATTGGGACATAGATTTGGATAAGCCGATAGAATATACTATACAGGGACTCATCTACCTGGACGATGTTCCGGCAGACCGGGGGCCATTAACTTTAGTTCCAGGAGTACACCATCAATTTAACGAATGGATAAAATCGTTCAAAACCCTTGAAGACGCACACCATGTGATGCGAAGCCAGGTACAGGGCATACCTGTACCCGGAAAAAAAGGAGATATCATTGTCTGGCTCAATACACTTCCTCATGCCGCAAGTGCCAATCACTCTCCTTTGCCCAGGTTTGTTCAATACCTCAGTTTCTCCAAATTATAGTGGGACACATTATTCAGTTTACAGGTTTATCCGGGAGTGGGAAAACAACTTTATCAAATGCTTTCCTTGAATGGGGAAAGCAATCTGGCCTCAGAATTAAACTCATAGACGGAGACGTCTATCGTCAAACCCTCTGCAAGGACCTGGGCTTTAGCAAAGCAGACCGTCTGGAGAACATCTCCCGCCTGGGCAATTATGCTTCAAGTCTTTTAACAGATTATGATTTCATATGCATAGCCGCTATTAATCCATATGAGGAGGGAAGGCTTCAGCTAAAACTAAAATACAAAACCTCATTAATTTGGCTCAAGTGTGATTTGGAAACACTTATTCACAGAGATCCCAAAGGACTGTATAAAAAGGCAATGCTCCCAAATGGCCATCCCGACAAAATATACAATCTTACCGGCCTCAACGACACTTTTGAGACACCGCAGCTGGCAGATTTAACCTTGGATACGAGTATACTAAGCCCTGATCAATGCCTCCAGTTAACTGTTGATTTTCTGAGTAGCAGAGAGATTCCTTAGTACCAGGTGTGCCTGAGCAAACTGATCTTTATGTGCTAAACCCGCAATAAGATATTTATGGTGAAAATCATTCCTTTGTTTATTTTCATTAAAACCAAATCTGGTTTTTCCTATGACCATTCCATTTTCTCCGGCCTGACTTAATACAACGTCATGCTTATCCCTGTTTTTTAAGATCATAGCGCCCTGCAAAACTTTATTGCTACTGCCACTAGCTATAAAATCAATGTGAGCCGAGACTGCTGCCAATTCCTTGCTGCTAAATTTATCTTCGTCAAAACCCAGTTGGGACAAGCAGATCACCAGATCGCACCCCATTTCTCTCTTTAGATACTCAGCAGTTCTATTTGCCGCAGTATAAGGATTTTCGAACAAAATCCCTTCTATATCCAGCCGCGGCCCAACACCTGTTACACCTACCCTCAGCCCCTTTGTTTTAATTACTATATACGGTTTAATTGCAGAATTCAATACGGAATGACTAAACCTGTAATTGCAATTCACCAGAGAAAAATTCATTTGCGGAATCAATTCTGAAAAACCAGCCTGTCCCATAGACAACTCATTAATTCCGATGGCAGCTGCGTGATAGCCAATTTTATTCATCAGGTTAATCGTTCTTTCCTGCATTCCCCGACTTTGTTGCCGATCGAGGAAATTACCTGCATCAACAACCAATCCAGACACATCTTCACCTGCCATCAAAGCATAAACTTTCTCCAATCCTCCAAAACCCTCCTGATTACTTTTGATTTGACTGTTCAAATCATTGGTCTGAAAGATATTGATACACTTTCCGGCATCAATAGTATTGATCTTTTTACTAACATCAGCCAATGCCTGTAAAGGTTTACCAAGCATAGTAACTCCAGCGAAAATGCCTGAGCTTTTCAAAAATGATCTTCTGGGAGAGGACATAATTATAG
>NZ_QAIL01000257.1 GCF_003061025.1 Pedobacter sp. HMWF019
TTAAATAGGAGATGAATATTGGTCCGCCCATTAACAGGCACAAGCAAAATATTTAATTATGTAAAACTCCCCACTATGCATATGATAGTTTTCGGCGATGATCACCGAAAACTATCATATGCATAAACAATCCCGCATCTTCCCCGGTCTCCACCAAAAAATATGTTTTACTGAATCGAACCTTACAACCTGGAAGGTTCAGAGAGATCAGAAAACATATTTTCCCCCTTACTCACTATATACAAACCGCTTCATCTCATTCTTACTCACCTTTATACCCCTACCCTCCATTTTATGAATCAACTTAAAAGCATTCGTAATAAAAATGGATCTAACACGACCTTTAAAATACAATACATAGTTCCTAACCATCATTGGCGAAGCCGAAAACTGGTTTTATCCCTCCTCAAACATTTGTTCAACTTTTGGTTGGAGGGTTTGCTTATCGCGGCCAATCTTTCGGGCATTAATTTTTTCAAGGATTAAGGGTTTTTCCGCCCAGTAGTTGAGATAGAAGAAACGTGCGTTGGAATCCAAGAAATCCTTCTCTATTTTCGAGAAAAAACCAAGTTCTTCTTGTGTGATGAGTAGGGTGTGGGACATTTTCAGGCGGAACTTCAAATTTTTAATGTTTTCGACGGCACTCCAGTTCTGTTTAGGTTTGCTCATGGAAAGCAGCAGCACCCTTTCCACATCCCAAAGTGGTCTGATATCTTTCCGCAGTTTGAGGCTGAGTATCCCAAAAGGAATAAGTACAACAACTTTTGCCCTTTTTTCCAGTAAGATTTTAACCATATCAACTTCAAAGCTCGTGTTATAAGCCATCACAAAGGTAAAACCAAAAGCGGGAATAAATTTTTCAAGGCAATCCTTAACCGCAGTTTTCTCTTTTTCCGAAGGCTTGTTGCTAATTAGCACTGAAAGCAACCTATCCATATTAAGTAAGGATGTGTTTCCCCAAGCATGAATTTCAGACGCGGACTTGCCTGCGAGTTTTTTTGGGTATAAAGCATCACTAGGCTGGATTTTTTGGATATTTTTAGTACGCAATTCTTCTGCTAGTTCAGGTGATTCACCTATTGTGGTAGAGCTTTCTGGCTCAAACACCAAGATTTTTGTGGGTAGGCCTTCAAGGGCCTGTTCTATCATAGGTTTTACCTTAGCCCAGTCAAGCCCACCATGGCCGCAGCCCAATGCTGGTAGGGTGAGCGAGATTGCTTGGTTGTGGATCAGGTAATTACGCAGCCACTCAAGTCCCTTTTCGATATAAGAATATTCTGAAGGCTGGCGCCAATGGTCTTTTGTAGGGAAATTGATGATCTTTGGCGAATGGTTGAAAAATTCCTGGTCTGTCCATACGTGGGGTTTTCCGATCTGTACTCTGCCCAGCCTGCATTCCAGCAAATACTCCTCAAACATTTTGGGGTATCTGGTCTTGAACTGCAAGGCAGCGCCAGCACCCATCACCCCCACGCAGTTGACGGTGTTTACCCGAATGTCCGCTTCAAAGTCAAAAAAATTACCGCTAACAAATTCTATCATTTAAATCCCTTTTCTGCTGCTACCCAATCGATAAACGCTTTTATCTTACCATTATACTCCATCCCCCAAAACCAATTGATGGCGTCCACATCAGCCTTGTTGATTGCAGCAAGCATCTCAACTTCCTTACGGCTCTCAACGATGTCGAGCACCTGCTGCCGACCCCTATTTTTGCCAAAGACCTCGCCTATAAGGTCATGGTAGATGACCAGCAGGGCTATCATCCTAATTTGGTATGGACTCAGCGTCTCAATGTCCTCGTGCATGATGCGCTCTACCATATGTGCACCGTCGGCCGGATGGTCAGGATATGCTTTTTGTTTGCCCCCTGGCCATTTGGTTTTCGGGCCTTTTCCAATGTCATGCAAATATGCGGAAAATTCAAGAATCATCCTATCTTCTTCGTTCGCCGCTTTGTAATAATCCGAGATCAGGATCTTGGCGACAACCTTCTTAGTATGGTCACTTACATTTTCTTGATGGACTTCATTCTCTGTCTCCAATCCGTTTATACCTTCGAGTTCTGCAATTGCGCAAAAATCTTCCCGGATAGCTTTTAATGCTTCATAGAGGTTTGCAAAGGGGAATTCTAAACCTTGCCTATTGGAGCGTTGTTTATTGAGTTCGCTGATAACTTTGTTAAACCTTTCACGTAGCACACGTGGACCGGTAAGAAGGCTGGTATCTTCATGCCCTGTTATTTTGTATTTGGTATAAAAGAAGTTCCCTTTGTTGAAATAACCGTAACTGAACATGGGCAAATCGATTTCTTTTTCAGCAAATATTTCAGTTACGCGCTTTTTTGGATACTTATTGAAAACAATTATGGTCTTTACTTCACTGATATCAATTTTTCTAGGTACCAGCACCTCGGCCATTTTCTCATGGCGTAGCTGGTCGGTATGGCTGCTCCACTTCTGACTGTCAATTTCCGCCCAGTTCAACTTGTCTAGGTCTTGTGGATCATCGTAAAAATTGGGTGCCACTTGCGTATTCGCAGAGGCATCTGTAAAAACAGCCCCGTTACCGATAACAGCCTTAAGTGGAACGGCGAGGATAACAAAATCCTGCTGGTCAATGTTTTTGGTGTTGACCATCTGTAGAAACATTGGATTGACCGAGCAGAGGTAAAAAGGCACATAGTCATGGACGACGCCTTTTGCACCGCAGGTCACTTCCATTGTTTTTCTACGTTCTTGGATACCGGCTGAAGCGACGTTAAAATGGGCTAAGCCGGCAGCCTCTTTCAGATTTGTGCAGAGCAGGCCATGTTCAATGATGGTATTTAGGTTGTCAATGTGGGTAAAGTGGTAGCAATACCTCCCCTCATATTTTGATGGAATTGATGGCATAATTTTGAGGTTAATTTCGGAGGCAAATCTACAAAAAAGTTATTATTATATGAAGCCAAAACCTTAGTGATGTGCATTTTAGTAGATTTAATTATTCTCCTCTTTAACGTCTTCGGGATTATACCTACATTTAAACTTAACTTATTTCTTTTATGGCAGGTTTCAAAATTGAGGTTGAGGACGTACATTATTTCCAGGAGGAATCCACCAAGGCAATCGCATTATTGTTCGACAAATTAGGCTATGTCGTCGAATATATGGATTTCCAAACTGCTCTAGCTAACAAGCTCGTTTACAGCCTTCAGGATCATACCCGCCTGCCCTTACACAGGCTCAATGCAAGGCAGATGGTCAACATTGTTGATGTTGCAGATTTGCGAGATCCCGGCAGTTTTGAGGACATTTTGATGGCTGATTCCATCCTACCCTCCGGAGTAGCTGGTGTGCTCAATGAGGAAACGGTGAAGAACGGCGGTGAGATATGGCGGGTGCATGCCTATGACAAAGACCCTTTTCCTTCTATTCCCCATGCGCACAATTTGCGGACTGGCTACAAACTGCATTTAGGCAATGGGACTCTTTATACAGCAACCAACAAGTCGTTGGGCAGTTCGATTTCGAAAAAGGATTTAGAAACCATCAGGGCGAAAATCAGGAAGATCACACTCCCACCTTTGGATTACGGGGCAAATTAATGATCGCCGACAGTTTTTCATCTTAACTGAACGGAATTATGTACCATGGATGGCTACAACACAGAGCTAGGCGCTGATAAAAAGAAACATTCACCTCCCCGGTCTCCACCCAAAAAATATGTTTTACTGAATCGAACCTTAGAACCTGGAAGGTTCAGAGAGATCAGAAAACATATTTCCCCCTTACTCACTATACACAAACCGCTTCATCTCGTTCTTACTCACCTTTATACTCCTACCCTCCATTTTATGAATCAGCTTAAAAGCATTAGTAATAAAAAAGAGCCTGACATGACCTTTAAAATGCTCAACACAAGTCCTAAACAACTCTAAACCAGTCTTCGGCTCCGAGAAATACCCTTCATCCAAAAGCCCCAGTATAAAATCCTTAACCATTATTGGCGAAGCAACACTTTTCAACCCAACAGCTTTAAAAGCCGGCAACTCGGTAAAAGAACGAAAAACTCTACTCTTACCAGTCGGTCCCTCCTTAAATATATCATAGGATTTAGTCTCATCAGCATTAGAAGTAACTACAACAAAAAGCTTATAGGTCAGTTCTTCAAGCTTACCATCCAGAATTTCCGGCAGTGTACAGTTAAAAATATGTAGCAGATAATTAGTATCCCTGGCCTTATACCGTTTACTATGCAAAGGATTCTCTACATCCCTCACGTACAATGGGTGGTATCCCAATAAGAATGACAATTCCCGGTCTGAAAATCCTTTAGCAATGCGCATATCCATTACTTTATAGCTTTTTTCAAAGTCAATAGAAGACACCGTAAAGTAATGTGCCGTTTGATTTTCCAGAAGCTCGGGCTTATTCATAGTTCAAAATACGTTAATTATTTTGTTGCTGAAACAATTTTCTTTGAGGGTTTCTGGTAAGTAACCTGAAGAGGTGGTTCTGTTTTAACAAGATCGCCTTTTGCTACAGCTCTATCTAGTGGAGAATTGAAATCAGTTGTATTCCATTTCTTTTCAAATAACCGATTTGCTTCTTGAGTGAACTCCTTTGTAGTCCGAGGAATATTTAAGAACTCTGTATCTTCCATCAAAGACCGAACTGCACCTGTTGGATAAATTTTATTGATTATTATATTTCTGCTTTTGGCGACAAGAACATCAGGTAAGGACTCTTTAGGGTAAAAGTCATACAAAGTATATTCTGTTTGGAAATCAGGTGGAAGTTCATTAGGGTTCAATCTCTCTTTAATTTTCTTGGCTTCTTGTGTAAAAACATGAGCGATTTCATGTAGTTGAGCATCTGTATATTTATTTCCTGTTGAAATACTCTCTATTGTACTTATCAGGGATATATATTGACCAATGAGTATTGAGAGGGCATTCTGAGAAATGTCAAGATTAAGCCTTATTGTACGAATACCGTCAATTATAAATTGATCTGTATTTGAAATTAAATTGCGTTTTGAATCTCCTTTTGGCATTTAACCAAAATCAGAGATATCCGATTAATGCTTTTACCGAAAAATAATTTTAAAAACAATTTAATTAGCTGTATATTAGCAGTCATAAAGAAATTGAATTAAACTCAATACATTAAATATCTATTGAGAGGTATTAAAGAGTCTCGCATTCCAAATTCTGACAATTGCGATCAACGAGACAATAGAATAATGCCCGTAACTTATATTGTCGTATTTTTGCGTACACTATAACGTTATGGGCTCTATTGTAAACCCGTTTGATTAGGCCGTCAGAAGCCTGGAATGGCGGTATTTAGGGCCCGTTATAGTGTACTTAAATATTCTGAGACTCATTATGACATTAATAATGAGAGATGAAATCTAACCAAAATTTTCACTCTTCTTGCCTTACCCGCGGCGCTAGTCGCAAGGCCTCATCAACCGCCTTAAAGCCCCACAAACCAAAACAAACTCCCCTCCTCCAAAATTTTGGAGTTCCCTCCAACATTATCATATCATTTGCAAAGCAATTAACCAACACAATTCATATGATCAATTACACCTTAATAATCTGTCCCCCAGATTAACTTTTCGAACACACATAATCGCCCCAGAATTCAGTTTATTATCAAATAAATCTTTCCAAATGATTACTCTTTATGGAGACAACAAACAAATGTAATTGCTTTAACAATAGACAAATCATCAATTTCTTTAAGGATTACAACCTGGAAGAAAGCCAATCTTTGCTATGGAAGCTATTTAAGCTCAGTACAGCCGCAAAGCCCACCGAAGTAATAAATGCAAAAGAATGGCTAAACCTCGTCTCTTTCTACGAAAATCTTGACGATTTACTAAAAGCAGTTTACAACACATATCAAGAACAAACTCCATAAACAAGGAATAGATAACTAACCAAATATCACATGAATAAAACGATAAAAACCATCGTAATGGCCGCGCTTTGCTTAAATTTTGCCGCCATTGCACAAAACAGCACTACTTCTATAAAACCTATACAAATTGGCCAGAACGTACCAGAGCAACTACTGGAGAACCTACACAATTATTCCACAGATCCCGAGCGCCTTTCCTGTTTCAAAGGCAAATTAATTATTCTGGATTTCTGGGCCACCTGGTGCGCACCCTGTGTGGCCATGTTTCCCAAAATGGAAGCGCTGCAGGAACAATTTAAAGACAAAATTCAAATCATAGAAGTCAGTTACGAATCTAAAGATGTTATAAATAGTTTCTTAAATAAATACAGTGGTGGCAAATACCGCAAAAATGTCTACATAAGCGGAGATAAAATATTAAAGAAATACTTCCCTCACACTTTTATCCCGCATTACGTTTGGATTGATCAAAGTGGAAAAGCGAGAGCCTTTACAGGTGCATCTGAAGTAACAGCACAAAACATCAAACTATTCCTGGATGGTAAAGATCTTAATCTTCCAGTGAAAATGGACCAAATACAAAAATACGATTGGCATTATCCATTCTTCGAACAAAACAGAAAAATTGCCAAGGCCAATACTGGTCAATTTGAACCTTATAAAAAAGGATTTGCAAGTGGTTTTTATGTTGGAGATTACGCCCCTGGAATTGACTCCATTCAAAGAATCACTTTATATAATACGGGTATACTATGGCTATATCAAATGGCCTGGGGCTTCAATAAAACCAGTTTTACTAAAGCAAGACTTCAGTTAAATGTTAGAGACAGTACTCATTTTTATACCAACGCATCCGGTCAAGAGCTTCAAAACTGGATGGAAAATGGAAACGCCTTTTCTTACGAGATCCTCTTTTCCAAAGGAAAGGATAAGTCTGCCTTCTTAACCATGCAGCAGCAACTTAATCACTTCCTCCCACAATATGAGGGCAAAACAGAATTTCAAAACAAACTCTGTTGGGTTTTAATGCGTACAGACAGTACCATAAATCTAAAAAGCAAAGGCGGTCCCTCTGTTCAGGAATTAACATTTACCGGAGCCAAACTGCGCAATGTATCGTTTAAAAACTTTTTTGATCAACTAGACTGGAAATATCTGCAAAACGCAGACCTGCCCGTACTCGATGAAACCAATCTCATCCAAAAAGTAGATATGGATATCGATGCTTCGCTTTTAAAAATCACAGACATGAATAAAGCATTAGCAAAATACGGACTTCAGTTCATTAAAGCCAACAGGTCCATAGCGGTTCTGGTCATAAGAGATAGAAAAAATTTAAAAAAATAATCCGAAATATACAATGAAGTATTATATCCTATTTTGGCTGTTGGTCCTCCTGCCACTATCCAGCCTCTTTGCACAGCAAAACACCACCGGAAAAGTAATCGATTCCCTTACCCATCAGCCGGTTTCGGGAGCAAACATTATTTTAAAACGGAAACAGAGCAAAACCTTAAGTGATCAGGATGGACGGTTCAGCATTGCCCTTAGCCCTGTTAACGATATACTTGAAGTATCCTTTGTAGGTTACCAAAAACTAATCCTAGAGATTCCTGCCGGAAAAACCAATTTAGGCATCCTATATCTGGTACCTGCAAATGGTACTTTAAACCAGGTAGAAATCTCTACGGGATATCAGAAACTCTCGCCCGAAAGAACGACAGGATCTTATTCCTTAATAAACAACCAACAGCTCAACCGGAGCCCTGGCACCGACATCCTCAGCAGGTTGGCAGACGTCACCCCTGGGCTTAGTTTCAACAAAAACAGAGATGCCGGGCAAAACAGCATTAGCATCCGGGGCCTAAGCACCATTTTTGCAAATGCCCAACCCTTAATTATCTTGGATAACTTTCCTTACAATGGTGATATAGAGAACATCAATCCTAACGATGTGGCAAGTATTACTGTCCTCAAAGACGCAGCTGCAGCTTCCATTTGGGGTGCCAGAGCCGGCAATGGTGTCATCGTCATCACGACTAAAAAAGGTAATTACAATTCGTCATTTAGACTAAGCCTAAGCGCAAATTCCATTCTTTCTGCCAAACCAGATTTGTTTTACCAGCCGCTGATGTCTTCAAAAGACTTTATAGAAGTAGAACGTCTTCGTTTCAACAAAGGATTATATGATGCTGCAGAACAAGGGGGTATTGTAGCCCTGTCTCCCGCGGTGCAACTATTGATCGATCACAGGGAAAACCGGATCAGCAATGCAGAGCTCGAAAATCAGCTTTCCGCTTTAGGTAAGCATGATATTAGGAACGATAAGGAAAAATATCTTTACCAACCAGCTTTTAACCAGCAGTATGCTTTGAATCTGAGCGGAGGGAATACAGACCGTTTCTATTACCTCTCTGGAGGATATGATCGTAATTTAGCTTCAGCAAAAGGAAATGGCTACAAAAGATATACTTTTAATGCGAGCCAGAACATGGCTTTTCTGGATCATAAACTAGAGTTAAATACGAGGTTTATTTTTACAAATTCTATCTCTACCCAGAATGCATTCAATTTCAATGATCCTTATCCTTATGCCCGTTTAACTAATGATGCTGGAGACCCCATAGCAATTCCGTCTTTTAGCACTGCTTATTTAAAAACGATACAGCAGATGGGCCTGATGGATTGGTCTTTGAACCCAATCATAGAGCAGCAATTGGCTAATAACCAAAGCAAGACTACAGATTATAGAATGAACCTCAACTTGAGCTATAAATTAACTAAGGCAATTCGTGCAGAGCTGAGCTATCAATATAGCGAAAGCCTTACAGAAGCAAACAATAACTACAGTGCAGATAGTTATATGGCAAGAGATCTGATCAATAGATTTACGCAAGTTGGGGTAGATCAAAGTCTTTCATTTCCAATTCCAAAAGGGGGTCTATTGGACAATTCAAAATCAAATCTAAACGGTTATAACCTGCGGGCACAAGTAAACATCAATCAATCTTGGGGCAAACATGTAATTAGTGGTATTTCGGGGTATGAAATCAGCGATTTTAAGACTTTAAATAGTGCTTATAGGCTATATGGCTACGATGATGCCCATGCCACCAGCAAAACAGTGAACTATGTCAATACCTTTACCCAGTTCTTGGACGGTACTTCGGCTTTAATTCCAAACCTGGACCAACAGTCTGAGCTCACGGATAGATTTATTTCCTATTATACCAATGGCGCTTATACTTACGACCAGAAATATACCGTTAATGCGAGCGCACGTCTAGACAAGTCTAATATCTTCGGTGTAAAAACCAATCAAAAAGGTGTCCCCTTATATTCGGCAGGTTTGAGCTGGACAGCCTCCAAAGAATCCTTTTACCCATTAGAATGGTTGCCCGTGTTAAAAACTCGATTAACTTACGGCTATAATGGAAATGTAGACAAAACATTATCCGCCTACACCACCGCCAGTTATGACAGTGGCTCCTCTTCCCCCTCTCATTTGCCATTTGCCACCGTTCAAAATCCACCTAACCCAGAACTCCGATGGGAGCGGACCAAAGTCATTAACTTAGGATTAGATTTTGAAAGCAAAGCTCAGTTCATCAAAGGAAGTATCGACTTCTATTGGAAAAAAGGAATAGATCTCATCGGCACGGCACCGTTTCCTCCATCTAGCGGCATTACCGTTTTTAAAGGCAACACAGCAAGTACCCGCGTTAACGGAATGGATTTATCACTCTCCTCCAATATCAGTTATGGACAAGTCAAATGGCAACCAAACCTCACCGTTTCACTAGCCAAAGATGTGGTCACCTCCTATAAAGTTAAAGCTCCTGGCACTACCTATCTGCAAAACAGTGATGGCAGCGTTGGTGCATTTCCTCTGGAAGGTAAGCCTCTATATGCATTATATAGCTACAAATGGGCTGGTCTTGACCCCACAACCGGTGATCCACAGGGCTATGTGAATGGAGCCATAAGTAAAGATTATCTGGCTATAACTACCCAAACTGCCACAGAAGATCTGGTCTATAATGGACCCGCACGTCCAACTATTTTTGGCTCTTTCATTCAGAATTTCAGTTACAAAGGATGGCAGCTCTCCATTAACATCAATTACAGATTTGGTTATTACTTCAGAAGGAACTCTGTAAACTATAGCTTGCTGTTAAATGGTGTACCAAGTAATGCAGATTATGCCCAGCGTTGGCAAAAACCTGGAGATGAGCTTTTCACAAATGTACCTTCTATGCCCGGCGATATAGATGCTGCCCGTAGCACATTCTATAATTATGCCCAGATACTGGTTGAAAAAGCCGATAACATTCGTCTTCAGGATATCAGTTTACGATGCTCTCCATTCAAAAGGATCACATTTACACTTTATGCAGGAAATCTGGCTATTTTATGGAAAGCCACAAAATCAAAGCTAGATCCAGATTACCCCCTGGATACTTATGCTCCGCCCAAAACATTTTCTGCAGGACTAAAATTGGAATTATAAACTAAGAAAATTATGAAAACCATATTCAAATATTTGCCCCTCGCATTGGTTCTTTTTCTTTGCAACATCTCTTGCAAAAAAGGTTTTTTGGAAGCAAAGCCAGACAAAGCTATTCTGGTACCGCAAACGCTGGATGATCTGCAGGCTTTATTAGATAACCTCTCGGTAATGAACCAAACCCCATTTTATCAGCTAGTCAGTAGCGATGACCTCCAAATCTCAGACGCCGGATTTCTTGCATTACCAAAATCACTTAGAAATGCTTATACCTGGCAAAACAATCCATTTGAAGGACTAGATCAGGTAGAAGACTGGGTATACCCGTATCGCCAGGTGTTCTATAGCAATATTGTACTCGATGCCCTGGAAACAAATCAGGAATCACAGGATTTGAAAAACCAGATCAAAGGACAAGCTTTGTTTTTCAGGGCCCATGCGATATACCAACTCAGTCAGTTGTTTACAAAGCCATACGTTTCTGAAACAGCAAGCTCTACACCAGGTCTTATTTATCCAATCGTTTCAGACGTCAATCAGAGGCCGGAACGTAAAACCCTTGAATTTACTTATCAGCAAATGCTTACGGATTTAGCCACAGCCTCGGCTCTACTGCAACCATTAGCAAAAGTTAAAAGCAGACCATCAAGAGCAGCTGCTTACGCCCTTACGGCCAGGATCTTTTTAACAATGGATAACTATAACAAAGCAGATGAGAACGCTGCCCTGGCTCTAGCCATCAATTCAGACCTCATCGACTACAATACACTAACAGCAAGGCTCACCAGTGGAACCCGTCCATTTCCACAGGTATTGCCCAATGGAAATTCCGAAGTTTTGTTTTACACTGCTTTGCCCAATAATAGCTTTCTCACTGCAGCTGTTTCCTCACCAACTGTTGTGAATGCAGAGCTGTTCAGCCTTTATGCAAATGACGATTTAAGAAAGCCAATCTTCTATGTACAAAGAAGCGATGGCAGAATTACATTCAAAGGATCTTATAGCGGAGCGATCAGTGGAACAACCTTTTTTTCTGGAATAGCCACCGATGAGCTTTATCTGATCCGATCAGAATGTCAGGCCAGGTTAGGTCGTACCACAACAGCTATGGGCTGGCTCAATAACCTATTGATCAAACGTTGGAAAACAGGCACATTTGTTCCTTATAATGCTAACACTCCAGCCGAAGCCTTAAGTACAATTTTACGGGAAAGAAGAAAAGAGTTAGTTACCAGAGGCATAAGATGGTCAGATTTGAAAAGACTAAATACAAATCCTGCAACTGCAGTAAACCTATCCCGATCTATATCGGGCAGCACATTTAATTTAGCCCCGGAAGATCCGAGATATGTGTTTCCTATTCCTCCACAAGAAAATATAAAATAGCAAAAAAGGACATGGCGCACCAGCCATGTCCTTTTCATATGCTCCTTCTAGTTATCTACCTCAACTAGTGAAAAGTTACCTGTAGAACCGTTTGTGAACGAACCACCATTAATTGGATCTCCAGTACTATAATTACGGGTACAAACATTTGTTGGACCGGTACAGCTTGGCTCATAATGAGTATCCGGATTCCCTGTTGATGGTAAACTGGCCAGGTTCACCCAACCTTTAATGGGATCATTACCCCAGGTGCTGGCGAAAACAGGTTTAAACGCACTTTGACTAACTACTAAACCAAGGCCTAATATTAAGGCTAGAAATGGAAATTTAAATGATTTTTTCATAACAATAAGGATGCTTTTTACCATTGAAAAAGCAACAAAAAGTTAGGTTTTTAAATGTTTAAGTTTTGCCTACTCTGTTTACATGGGTTTTCAGCCGATCCCATTTTTCCTATCTACGGTCCGCTTTCTAAAAGCCATTCCGCTGTTCAGGGCCATAAATTTTCCAGTCTCCTTTCTTTAAAAGTGAATATATACCCTACCGCGGCAACTGCCGTAAAGAATAGGTTGAACACAAAATGAGATTTCCAGCCCAATACACTTAGTACCCCACCACATGAGCAAGGCATCCTCGGAAAAAAATGCAATAAAGCCAAACCTACATACACGGTAAAAGCAACCATCAATAAAAGAGAAGCTAAAAACCCCCAGTATCTGGTACATTCGAAAAAAACTAGACCAGCAGCCATCAACTCCACTGTAGGCAACAAGTAAAATAGAACCTCAGTAAAACCCTTTTTAAAAACCTGGTTCGCCAATTGCGCCCTAAACTCCTCCGCGTTAGCCAGCTTAGAAGCCGCTGTATAAACCCATAAAAAAACAAGCAAACAAGCCAGTACCTCAACAACCCAAGCACCCTTTTTATTTAATCTGTTCATAGTTATAATTTGATATAACCAAAACTACAAACCACTGAACATCTTACACTTGTAATTTTATAAGTCCAAAAAAAAGATTAAAAAAAAAGCCTTTGCATTACGCAAAGGCTTTAACCAAATAAAACTTAACAGATATCCGTGCACGCTTGGATTCGCATACAAAAAAATGGAATTGCTCCGAAAGGCCTTAGCCCGCGAAGCCGGCTAGCCGACTCGGAGCATTCCATTTTTTACTCTTTTGAAATCACTCCAGCTCCAAACGCCACCTCCTGATCACTCGCAAAATGCTGCGCATCAATATAAGTTTGCAACGTTGGATAAACTGAAGTATCAAAGCTCACCTTACAAGGCACTTCGCCCGGTGTTCCACACGATGGGCCACTACCGGGAGTAAGTGTCCAATTAGAAGCCGTGCGCGCACCTGTAGGAGTACTCAAACTGTAAACATAAGTTACAGTCGCAGCAGACTTTTTAACAACGCTGTCACTTTTAAACGCAAAAGCTCCAGAAAGACCAGCAACCACTACCGTAGCCACCAGCACAGATTTAAAAATTTTCTTC
Organism: Pedobacter sp. HMWF019; assembly: GCF_003061025.1. Lineage (GTDB taxonomy): Bacteria > Bacteroidota > Bacteroidia > Sphingobacteriales > Sphingobacteriaceae > Pedobacter. The sequence continues at coordinate 13,310 of NZ_QAIL01000257.1, forward strand.
ATTTTGTTTTAGTTTAAGATTAATGAATAACTCAAAACTAAAGCACAACAAGCAGCCCTCACTTGTAATATTATAAGTCCAGAAAAAAACTCAAAGCCCTTTGTTAAGATCAGGGATAGACTTAAATTCAAGAGCAAAAGAAAGAATAGAATCGATACGATTAAATATAACAACAGCAAAAGCATGCCTCAGTTCATCCGGAAAATAATCATAACCAACAAACCAAGCTTCCATATCCTTATTAAAGCGAATTAAAGTATTTGTATACTTTACCCTTGTTAATATAAGCTTTTCAGATATTTTTCTCATGATCCTTTTGCCTTTCTTTTCATCACTAACCAAAGCACTGAAAATCAAGTCCGTAATACATTTATAAGCCAATTCTACACGTTCCATAAAATCATCAGGTATATCCTTTCGTGTATCATTTAATTCATTGATTAAATAAACAAACAGATTCAATATTGAATCATCAAAGGAAGAAGCATAACTTTTCAAATTAATTTGAATTAAGAATTTCTATCATTTTATTCAATTGAATGCTACATATTAAGAAATGCAATTTACCTGGCCCTAAACGAATAAAATTGGAGAATAGAGCAAAATTATGGTGTTTTAAATAAGCAAAATGCCCAAATTATTCTTCCCTATCATCTGCACAAAACCTACTAAAGTATGTCTCTCCAAGGTTTAAATAGTTGGCTTTATCCTTATCTAATAGCTTTACCGTTCTATTTTTTCCCTTGGTTTCTGGAAAAAGACTATGAAACTCATTTACCCTATCCTGAGCAGAGAGTTTTATTAATCTATCCCTCAGTTCCGATTTACCTACCACAGAAGAAATAATCTTACTTTCCAAATCCAAACTTTTGGGAAAAAGCTCATAAATTTGCTGCATTTGAAAAGTAGAAATTTCCAATAATTCCGTATCTGGCACACCAATTAAACCGGATCCCGAAGCAACACTATTTTTAAAGCTATTGGGCAGAATAGCAATCTCTCCCGCTTTAAAAAAACCACGAATCAGCTTCCCGTCTTTACCATTCATGTAGATGATCACCATGCCCTTCACTACAAACCAGCATTTATAAGAAATCTCCCCTACCCAATGTATTGGACCATCGTCTTTTTCGCAGGTACATTTTATCAATTGCTCTGAAACATGCGACTTAAAATTCTTATAAGGCATTTCCAAAAATTTAGCTAGAAAATCAAACAAAGCTGTTAAATTCTCCTCTGGAATTGCACGGTCCTTCAGCATACTACTACCCTTCCATAAAACACATTAACAAAAATCTCAGCAGTATATTTTAAAAGGCGCAGCCAGCCTTTGAAAGCAAATTCAATCATAAGAGTCACTAATTAAGAGGATTAATAAAATTGTTAATTATGGTACATACCTACCTCAAGTAGGAAATTCAATCATTTTTACATTATTATATATTTTGTTACAAAATTTTGATTTTCAATAAGCCACTAAAAAATCACCTTTATTACCAATGAGTTTATAACGTATTTTTAAACTCCAAAGCAGCAATCAACTTCGTGCTAAGCACATTAACCAGTTCCTTTTGCAATTTCAATTCTTCTTTAATAGAATCTAAATCCTCAAAAAAATAAGATGGAGTAACATTAAAATACTTAGCAATCTCACGCAGCCGGCTCGTATTGATATCTGTTATCCCCGTCTCTATCTTAGAATAGGCAGGTACAGAAATACCTAACGCATCGGCCAAATGAGATTGTCTTTTTTGCTCTTTTATCCTAAGAAGCTTAATTTTAGTACCTATATCTTTCATTTCTTTTAGAGAATTTATTTAGAGACAAATCCTTAATCAAAAATTCCCGTCTCTTTCTATAACCTAGGGGAGAAACCCCCTCTATCTTTTTAAAACATCTACAAAAATAAGATGGATCACAAGTCCCAATTTCAAAAGTGATTTGCTTAATAGAAAGCTTACTATTCTGCAGTAAATAAATCGCTTCTTGATGAACCCTAGCTTGCAATAACTCGTATGCAGTGCAGCCAAGATAATATTTGGTCAAACTATTTAAATAGTATAAAGTAACTCCCAGTTGATTCGTATACTTGTTTACATTACGATTCACTTTAAAGTCAGTCTCAATTAAATTCTTCAATTTACTCAAGATCTTAATATCTGGTTGAAAACATTCTGTATCTAATAGACGCGCTCTTTTTTCATCAATAATTACATCCATTACCATAAATAGCGATTTAATATTTCAATCAATTTTTATCTATTGCTGCTTGGAACATTCCTCTCTCTTGCTCAGAGATGTTAGCACTGTATTTAGCCAGATAAGTTGTAGCTGCTGCTTTATAGTTCTTCCAGTCTTGCTTATTGTAAAAAGCGACCACCTTTGCTCTGAGGAGAATTTCTTCACCAGGTACTCCATAGGGTTTTATCCTCTCTTCAATAGCAGTCCAATCTGGGTTTTCAGTTGCATTCAATGCAGGTTCAATATCCCCTTTGAAGATCATATTCATCATGGCTACAGTATATTTACGGTCTCCCATCACCTTTTTAAAAGCATCAGCATTTGTATTCATCAGATTAAACCCCGCATCTTTTGTACTCTTGGTAAACTGAACTACATTATTAATGTCTTCCTCAGATAATGGCATTTTAAGCGAAGAAACATAGGCGGAACCTGCAAGCAGCGCTCCAGGTTTATCTCCCGCCTGCATAGCCATCATCGCCATTTTTTTCAGGAAGGAAAGGTCACGTTTTCCGCCGATATACTCCTGTAGCATAGCACTGTATGCGATACCCGGCTCGGTAAGATCTGCGTCCTGAGCGGCTACATCGTTTGTTATGGAAAGCCAGGATGGAGAAGAAGCGTCAGGGTTTAGCTGGCTATGGATCTTTCTCATTTCTGCAAATGGAATTTTAATCACCTCACGGTCGTAGGTCATCAACCCATTCTGCTCGCCCTCCACATCAAAAGGCTGCGTATAAATCGATCCGGATAAGCCCTCCTTTTCCATCAATTGCAAATGCTGGTTCATGATGGTGTATTTTGCTTTGAGTGCTGCAGGCTTTTCCTGGATATAGCCCCAGGCAGATCCTGTTAACCATTGGTGATCAGGAATAAATACCCCTATTCCACCGAATTCTCCACATACCTGTGCTTTTCCGGCTTGCTTAATAGACATCATTGGGTCCGGGTAGCTATGTACATCGGTCATGTCTGCACTAACGTAAGCATTTGGAGAGGGAGAGCGCAACTGCTCATTCACATAGAGCAATTCGCCGGAGTGCCCGTTAAGAATTCTGGACGGATCTGTTTTTTTAACCCATTCACTGAGACGTTGCTGATCATATTGCCCCCATTTCTCGTTGAAAAGAACCCAGGCCACAATGGAGGGATTATTGTGCAACTGCATCATTTCATCTAAAGCACCTTTTTCAAATTCAGCCTTACTTCCTTCTGGAAGCCCCTGATTAGGATTGACAAAGTCTTGCCACACTAACATACCAAGTTTATCTGCCCAATAATACCATCTGGCCGGCTCCACCTTAATATGTTTTCTAATTGTATTAAAACCCATTGCCTTTATGGCCTTGATGTCAAAAGCCAAAGCCTCGTCAGTAGGTGCTGTATATAAGCCATCTGGCCAGAACCCCTGATCAAGGGTACCCAGGTTATAATAAGCTTTGTTGTTCAGAAAGATGCGATCTATACCTTTTGCATCTTTACCAATGCTGATTTTACGCATCCCAAAATAACTCTTCACCTCATCCTTTCCCAGCTTTACCGTTAAGTCATATAGATAAGGATTTGCCGGGCTCCACAATTTTGCATTTGGTATTTTAAGCACTATGCTTCTAGTACGATCGTCATCCTGAACTTGTTTCAGGATCTCGCAGTCGCTACATCCCGAAACAACGGCCTTGATGGAGATCCCGGCCTGCGCCGGGATGGCGGCAGAAGTGGTAACTTTTAAGTTTAACACTCCTTTATCAATATCTGGAGTCATTTTTAAATCCGCAATCGATATAGCCGGCACTGCCTCCAGCCATACCGTTTGCCAGATTCCACTACTAGGGGTGTAGTATATATTCTGCGGGTTCAATACCTGTTTTCCATGCGGGCCGGTTCCCTGATCGGTTGGGTCAAATACTTTTACAATCAATTCATTTGAACCCGACCTCAATGCATCGGTGACATCAAAAGAAAACGAAGAATAACCTCCTTTATGCTGACCCACTTCTTTTCCGTTAACAAAAACTGTAGCCTGCCAATCTACGGCACCAAAATGTAATAGCAACCTTTCCATCGTCCCCGATTTCAAAGGATTTGAGAATGATCTTTTATACCATAGATTCTGTGTTGGCAACAAAGTCTTTTTCACTCCAGACAATGCAGATTCAATTGGATAAGGGACAAGGATCGGGCCTTCAAACGCAGCGGGCTGTCCAGCATCTTTAGAAGTAATTGCATAATCCCATAATCCATTCAAATTTTTCCAGCCCATCCGTACCATTTGTGGTCTTGGATATTCTCTCAAGGCATTCGTTGGTGATACTTCCTTTGCCCACCTGCTTTGGATAGCCACAGGTTTCATATGATAAGCCGTTTGTGAATGAGCAAGAACAGATATTATACATAAATAAAAAAAAGTCGCAGCTATTTTAAAATCGAATTTCATCAGTAATCTATTTGGTGTAAACTTTAGACTACAAAATTTAGAAATCAATTCCTTAAATACTTGGACTTTAATGACAAAAACTAGGACAATTATTCCCGACCTAACGAAAATCATTAAACATTGACTGATGGTTTATAAATACCAGAAAAAATAATCGGCAAGATGTCTGCCGGTTAAACACCGGCTATCTTGTGCGCACTACTCCCCCCGGTCGTGTGCGCTGTAATACGGTGTACGTAAGGGTATGCACCCATTATACATACACTTAAAGTTAACAAGTATTAACTACAAATGCAGAAACACCAATGT
>NZ_QAIL01000258.1 GCF_003061025.1 Pedobacter sp. HMWF019
TTTTATAAATAATGCTGGTCTGAGCAATTAAATTAGGTTAATATTAATTAGGCAACTTAATATTATTTCTTAAGCCAGTGCCTGTTCTAAATCTGCGATTAGATCATCAATGTGTTCAAGCCCCGCAGAGATGCGTACAAGGTTCTGCGGCGTTTTGGTATCCGGACCTTCTACAGACGCGCGGTGTTCAATTAAGCTCTCTACGCCACCTAAACTTGTGGCCTGAGCAAATAACCGGACTTTGTTGACCAGGGCTTTTGCTTGTTCTGCCCCTCCTTTTACAAGGATAGATAGCATTCCTCCAAAAGCACTCATTTGTTTGCTTGCAATCTTGTGATCCGGATGCGAAGAAAGACCAGGATAATAAACTGCTTCAACATTTTGATGTTTCTCCAGAAATCTGGCCAATGCCAGGCCGTTGGATGAATGACCCTGCATCCGATATGCCAGAGTTTTAAGACTTCTGAGTAGGAGGAAGCAATCAAATGGCGAGGGAACCGCACCACCTATTTGCTGAATATTTCTGATCTTTTCCCAAAATGCATCTTTTTTTGCAGTGATTAGGGCCCCGCCCAAAACATCACTGTGTCCGCCAATATATTTTGTAGTGGAATGCATCACCAGATCAGCGCCAAGCAACAGTGGATTTTGCAGGGAAGGAGATGCAAAGGTACTGTCGCAGGCAAAAATTAGCCCATGCTTTGTTGAAATCTCAGCAAGGACCGCAATATCTGTAATTTTTAGCAGGGGATTAGAAGGTGTTTCTGCCCAGATCAGCACAGTATTTGATCTTATATAAGTTTCAATTTGCGCTGTGTCTGTCAGATCGATAAAATCAAAGGTCAGAGTGTCTGCAAAAATGGACTGTAATTGTTTCTTAAAACCCCAATACATGTCATCAGGTGCAATAATGTGGCTTCCAGGCTTTAATGCCTGAAAAACGGCCATCCCAGCGGTATTTCCTGAAGAAAATGTACATGCATCCTGACCTTTTTCCAATTCAGTAAGCACTTTTTCCAGGGCATTTCTGTTAGGATTACTGACACGACTGTACATATGGCCACCAGGATAATTGCCATGTTCATCCCGAAGAAAGGTTGTAGATAAGCTGATTGGAGAAGTAACATCGCCAGTTGCGCTTTTTATGAGGTTTCCACTATGTATAGCCAGGGTTTCAGGTTTCATTGTATGCAGAATTTAGGTTGATTCATATAGATACCACAAATTTATAGGATAAAATGAGAACTGCAGTTTTTTTGGCAAGATTTATGCATTGTTTCAATCAAAATAAAGAACATGAAAAGAATATTAGTTATAGCAGCCATTTTATGCAGTTCATTAATGGTTTTGCAAAGTTGCTCAACCACTAAAAACAGTTCCGCTTCAGCTAATCTGAAAAGAGGAAACGTAACTGGTAACTGGGTATTAAATGATATAACTTTCGAAGGTATTCCATCTATTGCGGTAAGGTCTCTGTTTGATGAGCCTTCTTATAAATGCTTTATAGGAAGTACGTGGCGTTTAACAAACAGCGGTAATGGGAGTTATTCTTTGCCTGGAGGAAATGAATGTGCAGCTAAGACACAAACTATATTCTGGTCAGTAAGTACCGGTGATCAGACTTTTCAATTCAAAAAATTATATGAAGGCGATAAAGCAAAAAATGTGACTTCAGGTTACAGACTGGTACTGGCTTCGACATCAGATAATAATTTAGTAATAAAATCACCTATAGAGTATGGAAATACCACAGCTTACGTGGTCATGAATTTCTCTAAGGCAGCAAAATAATTTGGTTAGTATATTTGGTTTAGGTTGAAAAGGGGCTCTGGTTAAGCCCCTTTTTTTGTACCCGTAAATTTGTCTTACTTTTACCGTATGGAAAACGAGGATAAAAACCCTTACGTGCTTTTTACGGCTCAAATACTAAAAGACTGGAAGGATAATGACGTGAATTATGTAAAAATAGTAGAACTGGATGCAGGAATGGCAGTTAAATTTTTTGAACTTATTCCCAATTCAGAAATACCAGATGCAGCAGAAACAATTTATAGCATTCATTCAGAAGATGTTAATGAGCTTCTTGAACCGAGCAATAAGGTTAAGTTCCTTGTGCATGAAATTTATCTGGAGGAAGAAGATTAAAAATCAAAAAAGGGGTTTATGAAAATTATTCATAAACCCCTTTGGTCTAAATTTAATAGGTTTCTTAAGCCTGATTCTCTTCCACCCACTTCCGGGCATTAACAAAGGCCTCCATCCATGGAGATACTTCGTCTTTACGACCTGCAGGATAGTTTGCCCAGTGCCACTGGAATAATGAACGTTCAATATGTGGCATCATCACCAGGTGTCTTCCTGTATTGTCGCACATCATTGCCGTATTGTAATCAGATCCATTCGGGTTTGCCGGATAAGTTTGATAAGCATATTTCGCCACAATTGTATACTGATCTTCAGCATAAGGTAAATGGAATTTACCTTCACCATGTGAAACCCATACACCTAAGGTGCTGCCTGCCAGACTAGAAAGCATTACCGAGTGGTTTTCCTGTATAGTAAGCGACGTAAAAATGCTCTCATGTTTATGACTTTCGTTGTGAAGCATTTTAGGTTTGTCAGTATGATCCGGATTGATCAGGCCAAGTTCTACAAACAACTGGCAACCGTTACAGATTCCAACAGATAAAGTATCCGGGCGTTTGAAGAAATTCTCAAGAGCTATTTTCGCTTTTTCATTGTACATAAATGCACCAGCCCAGCCTTTAGCAGATCCAAGAACATCTGAATTGGAGAAACCACCTACAGCACCAATGAACTGAATATCTTCTAAAGTTTCTCTTCCTGAAATTAGGTCAGTCATGTGTACATCCTTTACATCAAAACCAGCAAGATACATTGCATTGGCTAATTCACGCTCCGAGTTACTCCCTTTTTCGCGGATCACTGCAGCTTTAGGCCTTGGTTTAGAAGCATCAATTGTTGGCTTTTTTCCATCAAACTGTAATGGAAAAGTATAGTTTAAGACGTGGTTTTTATAATTGTCAAAGCGTTCTTGTGCTTTAACCGGACCACTTTGTTTCTTATCCAGTAAATATGAAGTTTTAAACCATACGTCCCGAAGATGATCAATGTCAAGACTCAGTTTTTCACCATGGTTGGTCACCTCAAGCGTTGCCGAAGAGGTTACTGTACCTATTTTATGGAAAGCAATATTGTTCGCTGCAAGAATGGCTTCCACATCACTGTTTGCCTGGAATACTACGCCAATATTTTCTGCAAAAAGAACTTTAATGCTGTCTTTCTCTTTCAAAGGGGAAAGATCTATTGATGCACCAAGGTTACGGTCTGCAAAACAAAGTTCTAATAAAGTAGTAATTAAGCCACCACTGCCAATATCATGTCCAGCCTGGATTTTTTCTGTTTTGATGAGTTCCTGTAAAGTATCGAAAGCGATTTTAAATTGTGCAGCCTCTTTTACGTCTGGCGTTTCGTTACCTATCCGGTTCATAATCTGCGCAAAAGAAGAACCACCCAATTTGTACTCATCATTAGACAAATTAATATAATAAATATCGCCTCCATCTTTTTGAAGTACAGGTTCCACTACCTGGGTAATGTCACTGCAATTTCCAGCTGCCGAAATGATGACTGTACCCGGGGCAATCACCTCATCATTTTTATATTTTTGTTTCATTGACAGGGAATCCTTACCCGTTGGGATATTGATTCCAAGTTCAATTGCAAAGTCAGAACAAGCTTTAACAGCTGCATATAACCTGGCGTCCTCACCTTCATTTTTACAAGCCCACATCCAGTTTGCAGAAAGTGAAACACTTTTTAAGCCATCTTTTAGAGGTGCCCAGAGAATATTGGACAGCGATTCTGCAATTGCGATGCGGCTTCCTGCTGCGGGGTCGATTAAAGCAGATAGGGGAGCATGTCCAACAGAAGTTGCAATACCTTCTTTACCTTGGAAATCCAGTGCCATAACACCGCAGTTGTTCAAAGGCAATTGTAAAGGACCTGCACATTGCTGTTTGGCAACACGACCACCCACACAGCGGTCAACCTTGTTGGTTAGCCAGTCTTTGGATGCTACTGCCTCCAGTTGAAGAACCTGTTCCAGGTAAGTGTTGAAATCTGCTGCATTATAAGTTACCGGCTGGTATTTTCGATCTACAGTTTTATCTTCCATCACGACTTTTGGCGAACTGCCAAACATGTCCTTTAGTTCAAGATCCATCGGTTTGGCACCGGTGGTTGCAGATTCAAAGGTGAAACGATGATCGCCGGTAACTGTACCAACAGTATACATGGGTGAGCGCTCCCGGTCTGCAATTTTCTGCAGTGTAGAAATATGCTCCTGACCAATAACCAAACCCATACGTTCCTGAGATTCATTGCCAATGATTTCTTTAGCCGAGAGGGTAGGATCGCCAACTGGTAATTTATCCAGGTCAATTTTGCCGCCGGTTTCTTCCACCAATTCAGAAAGACAGTTCAGGTGGCCACCTGCTCCGTGGTCATGTATGGAGACAATTGTATTATGTTCACTTTCTACCATACCACGAACGGCATTGGCTGCTCTTTTCTGCATTTCAGGGTTAGAGCGTTGGATCGCATTTAGTTCTATACCAGAACCTAAAGCACCAGTATCTGCTGAGGATACAGCGGCACCCCCCATACCAATTCTATAGTTTTCACCACCAAGGATGACAATTTTATCACCTGTTTCCGGTTTGTGTTTTTGACTTTGGCTTGCTTTACCATAACCCACACCGCCTGCAAGCATAATCACTTTGTCGAATCCAAGTTTACGGTCTTCTTCTTCGTGTTCAAAAGTAAGAACAGATCCTGTAATCAATGGCTGGCCAAATTTATTTCCAAAATCAGAAGCCCCGTTGGAAGCCTTGATCAGAATATCCATTGGTGTCTGATACAGCCATTGTCTCTCTTCTACGCCTTTTTCCCACGGACGGTTTTCTTCCAGTCTGGAAAGCGCAGTCATATATACTGCTGTACCTGCCAGTGGAAGAGAGCCCTGTCCACCAGCCAGCCTGTCTCTGATTTCACCACCAGATCCTGTTGCTGCACCGTTAAATGGCTCAACAGTGGTTGGGAAATTGTGAGTTTCGGCTTTGATAGAGATGACCGATTCAAAATCACTTATTTTATAATAATCAGGTTCATCTGCACGTTTCGGTGCAAATTGCTGAACTTTTGGCCCTTTAATAAAGGCTACATTATCTTTGTAGGCTGAAACAATATCGTTTGGATTTTCTTCAGATGTCTTGCGAATCAATTTAAAAAGTGACGACGGCTGCTCTACTCCATCAATCACAAATTTACCGTTAAAAATTTTATGGCGGCAATGCTCTGAATTGACCTGCGAAAAACCAAAAACTTCAGAATCTGTCAAGGCCCTGCCAAGTCTTTGTGATAATTCGTTCAAATAATTTACTTCTTCGTCACTTAAAGATAGTCCTTCTTGTTTGTTGTAAGCGGCAATGTCCTTGATTTCCAAAATTGGTTCAGGCTGAACATTGATGCTGAATAAATACTGATTAAGCTCACTGAACTTTTGCGAAAGCATTGGGTCAAAATCAATAAAATTGCTTTCTACCCGTTGAAATTCCTCAATTCTAACAATATCCTTAATATCCATATTCTGGGTAATCTCTACGGCATTGGTACTCCAGGGGGTCACCATCGCTGCACGCGGTCCAACAAAATAATCTGTCAGGACGTTTTCTTTGCAGATTTGTGCGCCGCCAAAGAGCCATTGTAATTTCGTAATATCATCAGGGGAAAGGTTTCGTTCTATTTGTAAAGCGAAAACCGTTTTGGATTGGCTTGAGAAGAAATAAATCATGCTTTTTTTTTGAAGATGCAAATTTAGGTTAAAAAAACAGGATAAGCCATTTTTTGCGACTTGTTTTTAAATATCTTCTTTGGAAGAGCTGGTTTTTAGAAAAGAACTCATGTTCCGGCTAAAATCCTGATGTTGGTTTAACCATTTTTCAACTGCAGTTCTTTCTTCATTGGTACCTTCTAAAGCTGCCATTAATGAGCCAAGTTGTTCTTCATCGAGCAGGAAGTTTCTAAAGAAGGAAGCTACCGCAGGGTTTGAGGCTACAAATTTTTTGTTGCTTATGGTTTGTATCGTTTCTGTACTTCCAAAAGCAGCTTTCGGATCTTTCAGAAATTTCAGCTTAAAATTGCTGAACATATAATGTGGCGACCAGCCTGTTACTACGACAGCCTGCTTTTTGTCTATGCTTTTCTTTAATATGGCGAGCATTGCTGCCTCACTTGAGGATTGAAGTTCCAGTTTTAAATTGTAATTTTTCACCGCAAGTTCAGCTTTGTTCATAATTCCAGCTCCAGCATCAATCCCGATGATTTTATGACCAAATAAAGAAGCGTTAGTGTTCAGTTCATCTATGTTATTAATGTTCACATAATCGGGAACTACGAAGCCAATTTGAGCAAGATTAAAATTGGTTCCTAAAACTTCAAGATCTGAACCGTATTTTTCCATATAGTCTTTGTGTGTTACAGGCATCCAGGTATCTAAAAAAACATCAGCATCTCCACGGGCCACTGCCGCAAAAACAGGCGCAACATCTGCATTTTTCAATTCTACAGTGTAGCCTTCTCTTTCCAGCAGTACTTTAGACAGTTGAGTCATAGCATTGCCTTCTGCCCAATTGACATAAGCAATGGTCACTTTCTTTTTTGTACTGGGATTGTTGCAGGAAAAGAGGATTCCCGCCACAATGACCAATAATAATCTATTGATGAATTTATATATCATATCTTTTTAATTTAAATATTTTTCATTTTTATGAATGGAGCGCCTTCTTTCGGTTTGTTCCAAAAGATTGGGTGATGCGGTCCAGAATAATGGCCAGAATAACCACAGAAATGCCACCTTCAAAGCCGAGCCCTATTTTTAGTTGGGTAATGCCTTTAAGTACGGTTTCTCCCAGCCCACCCGCTGCAATCATTGCAGAGATGACTACCATAGAGAGCGCCATCATAATGGTTTGATTTACTCCAGTCAATATTGTAGGTAGGGCGAGAGGCAATTCTACTTTGAACAACAATTGTTTGGGGGTTGCTCCAAAGGAACGGGTCGCTTCAACAACGTCTTCAGGTACCTGACTAATGCCTAGTGTTGTTAAACGAACGGCTGGAGGCATAGCAAATATAATGGTTGCAAAAGCACCAGGTACTTTTCCCAGTCCGAAAAATAATACAGCGGGAATCAGATAAACAAATGCAGGCATAGTTTGCATAAAGTCAAGAACTGGCCGGATAATCTTCTTCGCCAATGGCTTTTTTGCTGCCCAAATGCCCAGAGGGATGCCCATTAATAAAGCCATAAAGGCCGAGGACAGAATCAGAGCCAATGTAGCCATTGTTTGCTCCCAGTAGCCCATTGCCCAGATCAGCGTCAAGCCGGCTAGCGTTAGAATTGTTATACCCAGGCCAGTCCTTTTCCAGGCCAGAAATGCAATGAGCATTATAACCACGAAAAACGGAGGGAACATCAGTATCCATTCTACAGAATTTACTACAGACTCTACCACTACCTTGATCATATCAAATAAGGGCGCAAAATGCTTGGTTAGCCAGTTTATAAAATCTTCTATATAATTTCCTATATGTATCATATGATTTCGTTTTGAAGGTGATCGATGGCGTTTCCGGTTATATTCTCCCAGGAGGTTCCGGTTGTTTCAATGAGCAGTGAGGTTTGTGCAACAATGCCTAGTAATTTGTTGTTATTCTTATTTACCACGGGTACTGCACGGCCATTCTCTGCAATAAAGGGAAGCATTTGTTCAACTGTTGTTTCGGGGTAGGCCACAGGGATATCTCTCCGAATGGCTTTTGCAATTACATGGTGGCCTTGGGATTTGATTTCCAACAGGTCTCTTAGATAAACAAACCCAAGAAATTCTTTGTCAATTGAAACTGCAGGCAATGTTGTGAGGCCGGAAACACGCATTTTTCTCAAACTTCCCTCAACGCCGTCTTTGCCTGCTATGGCCACTGTTGGTTTCTCAAACATCAAACTGGCCGCGGTGATGATCGATTTTCGATCTACCTTTTCTACAAAAGAAGATACATAATCAGTTGCCGGATTGGTTAAAATCTCTTCGGGTGTGCCAATCTGTATAATTTCTCCATCTTTCATTATGGCAATACGGTCGCCAAGTCGTATGGCTTCATCCAGATCATGCGTAATAAAAACGATGGTTTTATGCATGGTTTTCTGCAGGTCGATCAGTTCTTCCTGCATTTGTGTACGGATCAGAGGATCCAAAGCAGAAAAAGCTTCATCCATTAATAATATCTCCGGCTCATTGGCCAGCGCACGGGCTAAGCCTACCCGCTGTTGCATACCTCCTGATAGCGCATCTGTAGGTTGGTTTTCGTAGCCATTAAGTCCTACAAGCTCAATTACAGTTTTGGCTTTCTCTTCCCGTTCTGTTTCTGGTACTTGCTGAAGTTCCAGGCCAAAGGCTACATTTTCGAGAACCGAACGATGGGGCAGGAGGCCGAATTTCTGAAATACCATAGCCATTTCTTTGCGCCGAACTTCCTGAAGCTCTTTGTCTGTTAGACTGGTGATGTTCAGGCGGTCAAGGATTACTTTCCCTGATGTAGGTTCTATAAGTCTGTTCAGACAGCGGAGTAAACTGGATTTACCACTTCCTGATAAGCCCATTATGACAAAGAATTCGCCTTTTTCGATTTGAAAACTAGCTTCTTTAACCGCAATAGTGCATCCGGTCTGTTCAAGGATTTCTGCCTTGGATTTTCCCTCTTTTAAAAGTGAAAGTGCCTCTTCCTTTTCTTTTCCGAAAATTAGTGTGAGGTCTTCTATTTTAAGTTTGGACATATTTAAAAAATTTACATATGATGGCTTAATGGCCACATATCTTAAATGCTTTAAAAAACATTAGTATTGAAAAATAAGGGTGAAATACCCAATGATATTTAAGCAGCTGTTACTTTACGAATAGACGCACGAAGGGCGTATTTAACGAGGCTGTTTAAATTAAAAACATTGCAAAGGTAAGAAAAAAATAACGAATAGTCAAATTGTTATCTCAAAAGGATGGATTTATGAAGAGCGTTTTAGTTGAAAATTGTTGTGTTTTACTCCAAGGCTGCTCACCTCTTTTACACTTCACTGACACCTTAAAACTGTTAAATAAACACCATTTTCTCAATTTTATGTTACTTTTGCCTCTATCAGATCAGAGATCAAAATATGGATACCACTGCAAAACTAACTTTACTTTTGAACGATCCGGATTTGGCGCAGCCCTTAAAGGCTATCGCACAGAAAGTTCAGAACAAAGAAAGAATCACTTTTGACGAAGGCGTTTATTTATACGAACATGCCGAACTGGGTTATCTTGGTGTACTTGCCAACCAAATCAGAGAGGAAAAACACGGGGACAAAACTTTTTTTAACCGCAATTTTCATATAGAACCCACTAACGTTTGTGTGTACGACTGTAAATTCTGTTCCTATTCCCGCTTAATTAAACAGCGAGAAGAAGGTTGGGAAATGAGCGTAGACGGAATGATAGACATTCTGAAAAAGTATGATAACGAGCCCGTAACAGAAGTACACGTTACCGGAGGTGTAGTACCAAAACAGAACCTTGAATTTTATGCCAATTTTTTCAAAAGAACAAAGGCACATCGTCCCGATCTCCATATCAAAGCCCTGACACCCGTAGAATACTATTATATATTCAAAAAGGCTAAATTAAGTCATTATGATGGGATGAAATACCTCAAAGAAGCTGGCTTGGATTCCATGCCAGGCGGAGGTGCAGAAATCTTTCATCCTGAAGTCAGAGAAAAAATCGCGCATGATAAATGCAACGCCGAACAATGGCTGGACATTCATGAGCAGGCCCATAAATTGGGTATGCGCAGCAATGCAACTATGTTATACGGACATATTGAGGAATTCTGGCACCGTGTAGACCACATGGAACGTCTTCGTGTGTTGCAGGACAAAACCGGAGGTTTTCAAGCCTTCATTCCATTGAAATTCAGGAATCAGAACAACCAGATGGATCATGTTCCTGAAGTTTCTGTGATTGAAGATCTGAGAAATTATGCCATTGCAAGAATCTACATGGATAACTTTGATCATATTAAAGCTTATTGGGCAATGATCAGCCGTCAAACTGCACAGTTGTCGCTTAATTTCGGTGTTGATGACATTGATGGCACGCTCGACGATACGACCAAGATTTACTCTATGGCCGGAGCAGAAGAACAGACTCCAGGAATGAGTACACAAGAACTGGTTAACCTGATTAAACAGGTAGGCAGACAACCTATAGAAAGAGATACTTTATATAATGTCGTAACCGATTATACAGATTTTGTATTTGAGGACGAAGTCAAACCTCAATATTATAAATTGCCAGTAATTAATTAATGGATAAAGAGTTATATATTATAAGGCACGGAGAAACAGAGTTAAATAAACATGGGATTGTACAAGGGCGCGGCATCAATAGCGACCTGAATGATACAGGCAGAGCCCAGGCTGAAGCCTTTTATCAAATGTATAAAAACATTCCATTTGATAAGATTTATACTTCAAGCTTAAAGAGGACCCATCAAACCGTTCATAAATTCATCGCGTCTGGACTGCCCTGGGAGCAGCTGAGCGGATTGGATGAATTGGCTTGGGGAGAATGGGAAGGAAAGCCCAGCTCAGAGCATGCACTTGCCGTATTTCGGGACATTGTAGAAAAATGGCAGAACGGAGATTACGACGCCAAATTTGAAGGTGGAGAAAGCCCGGCCGAAGTTGCAGTAAGGTTAACAGAAGCCGTTGATCATATCAAAGGCCAGGCCAAAGAAAAACTGGTGCTGGTTTGTATGCATGGCAGGGCAATGCGTTTGCTATTGTGTTTGCTTACAGGTAAGCCGATGTCAGATATGGGAGAATTTCCACATCAAAATACCACACTCTATAAGGTTGCCCTTACAGGGAATACTTTTGAGATTACAGACTTTAACAATACAGATCATTTAAAGGAATTAAATAACCTTGGACAAGATTAAAATATCAGCAGTAGCTTATACCAATACTAAACCGTTCATTTACGGAATCGAACATTCAGACGTTAAAAACAAGATAGACCTTAGTTTAGATATTCCTTCAGACTGTGCCGCTAAATTAATAGATGGACAGGTAGATATTGGCCTGATACCAATAGCTGCTTTCCCCCATGTACCCAATGCGAACATTGTAGCAGATTATTGTATAGGCTCTATAGGAGCTGTGAATTCAGTTTTTATTTTTAGTGATGTTCCAGCCAAAGAAATCAAAAGCTTAAAGTTGGACAGCCACTCCAGAACATCCAATAACCTGGCAAAAGTACTCTTGAAATTCTACTGGAAACTGGATGTTGAGTTCACTACAGATCCAACTGTAAAAACAGATGCCATTGTTTTAATTGGCGACCGGACCTTTGGTAAAAAGGGCGATTACGCCTATGCTTATGATATGGGAGAGGAATGGATGAATTTTACCGGACTGCCATTTATGTACGCCGCCTGGGTAGCCAACAAGGAAATTTCAAAGGAATTTATACAAGAATTCAATGTTGCTCTGAAATCCGGACTTGACCATAGAAAGGAACTGCTCAAAGAACTTCCTGAAAATCCAGCCTTTGATCTGGACGACTATCTGATGCATAAGCTTGATTTTGAGCTGACCATACAAAAGAGAGAAGCGATGACCTTATTTCTTTCCTACATCAAGGAACTGGGATAAAAGCGATATATTCACATTATTTAAATTTTCAACAAAACGTAAAGGCTAAATTTCAAGATAGTATATTTACGATTTTGTAAATAGAATCATTTTGGCCAAAGATAAGACTAAAGAAACACCATTAATGCAGCAGTATAATGCGATTAAAGCAAAGTACCCAGGCGCGTTATTATTGTTTAGAGTAGGAGATTTTTACGAGACATTTGGAGAAGATGCAGTAAAGACTGCACAGATATTAGGGATCGTACTCACCAGGAGAGGTAACGGGCCTGGAGGCCATATAGAGCTTGCTGGTTTTCCACATCATTCCCTGGAAAACTATTTATCCAAGCTGGTTAGAGCCGGACAGCGTGTAGCTATATGTGACCAGCTGGAAGATCCGAAGACAACCAAAACCATTGTAAAACGTGGAGTTACAGAACTGGTTACACCAGGAGTGGCTTACAACGACAATATTTTAAGTCAGAAATCCAACAATTATCTAGCTGCCATCTATTTTGATAAAAACCAGATAGGCGTATCGCTGCTGGACATTTCTACAGGAGAATTCCTGGTGGCACAAGGCAATGCAGAATATATTGATAAAGTGATGCAGGGCTTTAAACCCACTGAAGTTGTTTTTCAAAAAAACAGAAGACTGGACTTTCTGGAGTTATTTGGCGATAAATTCTACACCTACACACTGGACGACTGGGCTTTTACAACCGATTATGCAAATGAAACCTTAACCAAGCATTTTGAAGTGGCTTCACTGAAAGGCTTTGGTGTAGATAAATTGCAAACTGGTATCGTAGCAGCAGGGGTTATCCTCCATTATCTGAATGAAACAGAACACCGCAACCTCAAACATATCACCTCCATTTCCAGGCTGGAAGAAGATCGCTTTATGTGGCTGGACCGTTTCACTGTCAGAAATCTGGAACTGGTTAGCTCTGCCAATGACAATGCAGTAACCTTATTTGATGTGCTGGATGAGACCAGTACGCCGATGGGGGCACGATTGCTCCACAAGTGGATCATAATGCCACTGAAGGAATTGAAACCTATACAGGAGCGTTTAGGGATGGTAGAGTATCTGGTTGGAAATGAAGAGCTTTCTGCAGAGTTGCTTTCGCACATTAAACAAATAGGAGACCTGGAAAGATTAATTTCTAAAGTGGGCCTGCTGAAGGTAGGACCGCGTGAACTTTGTCAATTGAAACGGGCTTTACACCATATAGAAGAAGTTAAGAAATTGACAGAAGCATCTGGAAATCCATTTCTAGGACTTATTGCTGAACAATTGAATCCATGCCTGTCCATCCGGGAAAAACTGGAAAGAGAACTTTTTCCAGACCCACCCGCATTGCTGGTTAAAGGAAATGTAATTGCCGACGGTATAGATGATGAGTTGGACAGGTTGAGAAAGATCTCTTATGGAGGTAAAGATTACCTGATTGAAATACAGAAAAGAGAGGCCGCAGCAACGGGCATTCCTTCACTCAAAATAGCCTTTAACAATGTATTCGGCTATTATCTGGAAGTTACGCATACGCACAAGGATAAAGTGCCTTCGGAGTGGCTGCGCAAACAAACCTTAGTTAACGCAGAGCGTTATATTACTCCTGAACTGAAAGAATATGAAGAACAGATCCTGGGGGCAGAAGAAAAAATTCAGGAAATAGAAGTACGCTTGTACAATGAACTGATGTTTCAGGTCAGTACTTATATTAAACCTATCCAGCTTAATGCTTATATGATTGCACAGTTGGATGTGATGCTGTGTTTCGCACAACTGGCTGTGAAGAACCATTATGTTAAGCCGGTGCTGAACACCAAGAAAGTTCTGGATATCAAGGGAGGTCGTCATCCTGTCATAGAAAAACGTCTTGCAGTAGGAGAGGAATATATTACTAACGATGTTTTACTCGATAACAACACACAGCAGATCATCATTATAACCGGTCCCAATATGTCGGGTAAATCTGCTATTCTGAGACAAACCGGATTAATTGTTCTGATGGCCCAAATGGGCTGCTTTGTTCCCGCCAAAGCTGCCACTATCGGATTGGTAGATAAAATCTTCACGCGTGTTGGTGCTTCAGACAATTTATCGTCGGGCGAAAGTACCTTTATGGTGGAAATGAATGAGACCGCCAGCATTCTGAACAATATTTCAGACAACAGCCTCATTCTCCTGGACGAAATAGGGCGGGGAACAAGTACTTACGATGGAATCTCTATTGCCTGGGCAATTGCAGAGTTTCTGCATACGCATCCAAGTGCCAAACCAAAAACCTTATTTGCTACACACTATCATGAACTGAATGAACTGGCCAATACTATGGCCCGCATCAAAAATTTTAATGTGTCTGTAAAGGAAATAGGAAACAAGGTCATATTTTTAAGGAAACTGGTGCCGGGTGGAAGTGAACATAGTTTTGGTATTCATGTAGCTAAAATGGCAGGAATGCCCCCTAAATTGATTGCCAGAGCTAATGAAATCCTGAAAAAACTTGAAATTGACCGCACTGAAGGCCAAAGTATAAAAGACAGTATTAAAAAAGTACAAAACCAGGCTTACCAGTTGCATATGTTTGCTGTAGATGATCCTATCCTTGTAAAAATAAGGGATATGCTCAATAACCTGGATGTGAATGTGTTAACCCCCGTTGAAGCCTTACTTAAACTGGATGAGATTCAACGCCTAATTAAGCAGTAAATGAAAAGGAATTTAGGATTGCTCGTCATTTTAATGGTGTTTCTAACAGCTTGTGGCTCCAGAAGACATACCGTAACGAATAGCAATGCCGCAAACGCTGCCGCTGCTGCAAATGCGATGTCCAATCTTAAAAATAGATCTCTTTACCGGTTCATTACTGATTGGACAGGGGTGCGGTATCGTTTAGGAGGACTTGACAAGAATGGGATAGATTGTTCCGGTTTCGCTTTCCTGCTGGAAAAGGAAATTTATGGCATACAACTTCCACGGAGATCCAGGGACCAGGCACAGACAGTCAAAAATAAAAACCTTGGCCAGTTGAAAGAAGGGGACCTCATTTTCTTTTCTTTTGGCGGAAACGAAGTAGACCATGTTGGTGTCTATCTCAATGATGATTATTTTGTACACGCCTCTACTACCAGAGGTGTTGTTGTAGACAACATTTCCCTGCCAGCTTATCAGAAAGCATTTGTTAAGGCTGGGCCAGTAAAATAACTTAAAGTATAATAAAGGAATGTCAGACCCGAAACACGACTATTCATTCTGGACAAAATACAAAAGGTTCGCCACTACAGAGATCATCATGTATTTGATTATGATCATTGGTATAGGCCTTGGAATTATTATTCTTAGTTGAGCCTGAATATAGCTTTTGACTGGTCATAACGCCGTACCCTGCTGATAAAATCAACCAGATCCTTATATCGTTCAGGAGGATAATTACCTTCTTTCAATAAGAAATACCGGATGTAGGTAAGAAGCTTTCCAGTTAAAGTTGTTTTAACAACAAAAGAACCAAAATCATTCTTGATTTGGATATTCTCCATTTCTGACTCTATTTTGAAGTTTTCAGGCAGTGTGTACTGTATGGTGTCCAACTCTGTAAACCCCCTGTTAATCACTACAGGTCTGATACGATTGGTGACTTCGTTGATGTTTTTTACTTTATTAAAAGCATTTAAAACCAAATAAGCACGGCTTTGAGTTTGAGGAACATAACTTTTGATACTCAGGTCCAGACACTCCGTCGTGGCAGGTTTGCTCGTCTTTATCTGATTGAATGTTATCTTTTCAAACTCAATATTGTCCAGATCATATTTCGATTTCAATGATTTGACCCGTTCTTCTGGCGAATCGCTGATCAAACCTTCACAATTATCATACTCAGCTCCTTCAAACCGGGTTAGCATATTGCCTTTTATATTGCCCTCATTGTCTATGTTCAGCGAGGCCATCCGAATGGTTTTATTCTCGGTCGCAGGCAAAACAGGAGTATGAAGCAACTTTCCACCCCTTTCAGTACATGCCAAGACAGTTCTGTCATCGGTAAAGTCCCCTAAAAAGCCAAAAGGCACGGTCTGACTTGTACATTCCAGCCAGGTGGTGTCCCTTTCAAAGGGAACACAAAGGATGATATGATTGGCCTGGTTCATGCTGGCAAAGTCCGGATCCAGGCCTCTTTTTTGATTCCCGGCATAAACAATACAATATTCAGAATAGATATCAGCTGCCTTTAAAAGGCTTTGCATATAGTTTACAAGACCTTTACAATCTCCATAGCCCATACGGTCTACTTCTGTAGCTGAAATAGGTTGAAACCCGCCAATACCAATCTGAACACTCACATAACGGGTCTTTTCCTGCATGTAGGCGTATATCTTTTTAGCCTTTTCCTTAGGATCATTTACTCCGTCTACCAATGACTTCACCATCTGTACCGTTTCAGGCGTCAGATTCTGCCGTTTCGAAAGAAGATCGGTATAGATCCATTTGCCCAAATCATTCCAGTTATTGTAATTTCCGGAAAAAGCATAATAGCTAAATTTTTCTGGCGCGATTTTAACCCTTGTCAGGTAATTTTCAGGCGAAGGCGCATAAGGCTCTGTCTGGAAAGAAGGAATATTGGTCATCTCCCAGCTGTAACTCAGTAATTTTTCTTCCTTTGTTTCTTTCGTTTCTCCCGGATAGTTGTATGTCTTTATATGTAATTTGTCGCCAGGCAAACATAGGAATCTGTAGCTGTTCTTTTCTACTGAAACATCCGGAGAAGGTGAAGCATACCAGTCTGGAATAATCAGGTTTTGTTTGTTTTTTAATTCGTATTCATAAACTATCGTATAAGGATATTCGGTAACCGCAGGCTTAAAATGCTTTACACGGTCGTCTTCAAAGAGAGAAAAATCGCTGATTGCACTTTCATCTGTAAAATTGCTTTGGTTGAATTTACTAATCGGTTTACCCTGAGTGTCATAGATTATGCCTTTTATACTTTTTATACTGTTGTTTTTATTATAAAACAGGACCAGTTCCGCACGCGAGTCACCATTCTTATTCAGTACAGTAACCGCTTGCCTCACCTTAATGGATACATTGTCTGGCGCCCTCATATCCACAACTGTTTCCATATCGCGAATCACCGCATTTGATCGGTTTTTCAGTGCCGAAGGAATATCATCAGCCTTATAGGTGTTTTGTGCAGCAGCGGGAATGACAATGGGAATCAATAAAAGAAAAAGAAACCTCCGAAACATATTATTTAGCTTTTTTTAAGATAAGATCTGTTTTTTGCTGTTGTATGATTCTGCTAAAGAATTCTTTCAAAGACAAATATTCTTCAGGCGTATAGATGGCCTTATTGAGCTGGAAGACCTGGCTAAAATTAATCGTATCATTCATAAATGAAATCTGACTGAGGTATTTTCCTCCTCCATCTGGAAGAGCGATATTCATGTCTTTTGGCTGGTCATTCAATGTATAGCCTGATGGCAGCCTGAGTAATATATTTACGCGCTTTTCATTTGCTGCCGCCAAATCCACCGGATAATTCCTTTCACTTAAATTGAAAGGGTTTTTTGTCGTATGGTCTATAAAGAAAGGGTTAAAATAAAACTGCTGTGCATTCATACGATCAAAAACCTTCATCTCAATATCATAGTCTTCAATTAAAGGAAGATCAAGACTATCCAGGTTGGAGATCTTATGTTTAAGAATGCTGATCTCAGGCATTTGTTCATCCAGTTTCTCTACATACTGATCTATAGAAGAAGCCTTCAGAATTTTATTTCTTTTATTCAGTGCACTGTATCCGTTGGAATAGGTGATGAGTTTACCTTTAATCTTTCCGTCCTCAGCGAGTGCTCCGTCAAACGTGTATCTGGAGATGTCCTTTTGGCTCGCCTTTAAATCATACCAGTAAGATTCCTTTTTAAGGTTAACTACCCGGCCCCTGTCATTAATACAACGCATTGGAAGCAGGCCAAAAGGGAGTAGGGGATCTGAAGCATCCAAAAGATAACTTTGACCAGCTATATTGACCTTAGCGACCACATAGTCGAAATCACTGATGACTGGATATAAGTTATTGACGATTCCATTTTCCCGGGTGGAAAGCATTACCGCCTCCGCATCTAGATTAGCAGCAGAAAGTGCAGCTACCAAAGCCAGGTTAATGTCACCTATATTGCCACTATGCGTGTCAAGTGCTTTTTTGATAGAGTTTTCACTATACTTCCCTCTGTAACCGTTCCATACTATGGATTTCTTTATATAAGCATAAATAGCTTTTGCCTTATTTAGGTCGTCATTAGAATTCTTAAGCACAACAGGAAGAAGATCTTTAAAAACATCCTTTCTTTTCATCTGGCCACCAAAAGACTTATCGCCGGTCAATTCGTAATCTACATCCTTCCAGGTCTTTGTGATGTTGTTTTTGTAACCGTTGAGGTGCTGGACATCAGAAAGTTCAAAATAAATGGCCGATTTGAAATTAGAAGCAGCGGTCATATAGCTTTCTTCTATAAAAGGAGGGATATCCTTCATAATATAGGTCATCTTAGAACAATCAATGTTCTGTCCCTGGATCCTTAGACAGTCCTTACTAATGTCTCCCTTTTGAGAGCTTAACTTAAGATAGCCCCTGATCGAAGCATTAAAATTATAAATGGCAGGAATAAAGCCAATAAACTCACTGTATAGTTTTGGTATGGCAGATTGATACTCCCAGGTCACGAAATTAAAAATGTTTCGTCGGTTGATTCTGTAAGTAAATTCAATAATACTGCCTTCTTTGATATTGGGAAGGGTAAATTTTTTGATTTTCAGATATTTGCTCCTATTGTCTGTAAATACCTGCTTTTTGTCCAGATCTGTTCTTACAAATTGGCCGTTGATAAAATTAAAGGTGGCGGCAGTCAGGTCTGTCATCTCATCTTCTTTATCATTATTATAGACCCAGAGGGGGATCTCTATGTTCGACTGATTAAATCCTAGCTTATTCAATATTTTAATCTTGACATGGTATTTATAGTCCACATAGCTGTGGCCATCATTGTCATCTATTTGAATTGAAGCTGTGCCAAATTCTCTAATTACAACTGCATTGGCATTGCTGTCTATGGCCGTTTTTTTCAGGTTGAGGTCATCTCCGTTGGGTTTACCGAAATCAAAATCCTGGGCAAAAGCGGCAGGGAGACCAAATACTGTATAGATTAGAAGGACTAAGAAAGGTGTTTTCATTGCTGAGCGTGGAATAAAGCTGCAATTTATAATTTTCTTGAAGATCCACGCTAAATAAAGTAGAAATTACTGAATGATTTTTACGACTTTTGGGAACTACTAAAACTGATCATCAAATGATCATATCTTTAAAATTGCAGTATTAATACCCATGAAATTAAATTTAAAACGCCCACTTGCTTTTTTTGACCTGGAAACTACAGGTGTAAATGTTGGATCAGACCGTATAGTGGAAATAGCTATATTGAAAGCAATGCCGGATGGTACCGAGGAGATCAAAACGTTAAGAGTCAATCCAGAGATGCCCATTCCACTTCAGTCTTCCCTTATTCATGGTATATACGATGAACATATTGCCCAGGAACGCACTTTTAAAGAAGTAGCACAGGAGCTGGCGGATTTTATTGGAGATGCAGACCTTGCCGGTTATAATTCCAATCGTTTTGATATTCCGGTGTTGCTGGAGGAGTTTCTAAAGGCCGGAATAGATTTTGATATGACAGACAGAAAGTTTGTAGATGTTCAGAACATCTTTCATCAGATGGAACAGCGTACTCTGCGTGCCGCCTACAAATTCTATTGCGACAAAGATATTGTCAATGCACATTCAGCAGAAGCAGATATTACTGCAACATATCATGTACTTCTTGCTCAAATAGAGCGTTACAAAGACGCGGATTTTGAAGACAAACAAGGGAACATCAGTAAGCCCGTCCAAAATGATGTCGAAGCGCTGCATACTTTCACTAATATGAATAAACCTGTAGATTTTGCCGGAAGAATGGTTTTCAATGAAGAAGGACAGGAAACGTTTAACTTCGGAAAACACAAAGGCAAAACCGTAGAACAGGTGTTTGATATTGAACCAAGTTATTATGCCTGGATGAAACAAGGAGACTTTCCTTTATATACCAAGAAAAAACTTGAGGAAATCTGGGTAAGATGGAATAAAAAGAAAGAACAGAATAAGGCGCCAAAGCCATCCGTTGCTCCAAAAACACCAGTAGCTCCAAGGCCTAATTTTATCAATAGCAATCCTCAGCCAGCAGCCAAAAAAGATAAGCCGGCAGCAGAGGTGACCAACGATATGCTGGAACAATTAAAAATGAAGTTCGGAAAATAAGGAGTTATGAATAAACTTTCTTTTTCTGCATTTCTGTTCGTTCTGGCCTCTTTTAGCGCATTTGCTCAGCAAGGACTTCCTTTAAGACCGGAAATTCAGGCGGCTTATACCAAAGGCACCCGTTCGTCAACAGGTAAACCAGGCCCCCTGTATTGGCAAAATACGGCAGGGTATGATCTTAAAGTCAATTTTGATCCGCAGAGCCGTTTGATCAAAGGAACAGAAGAGATTACTTATGTAAATAACAGTCCTGATACCTTAAAGCAGATCTGGTTTAAGCTCTATCCCAATTTGTATAAAAAAGGAGTTGAACGCAAAACAAAGTTTAACGAGTCTGATTTAGGCGAGGGAGTACAGATAGGAGCGTTGAAGATTGGAAACCAGGTAATCGATAAAAAAGCCATGGTAGAACAGGGAACCAATATGTACACAGCTATTGCAGCACTCGAACCAGGCAAAAGCATCAAGGTCAACATAAGCTATAGTTATGTGTTGAACAAAGGATCGCATATGCGTACCGGTCAGGTAGATGAAGGTTCCTATTTCGTGGCTTATTTCTTTCCAAGAATTGCAGTATATGATGACATTGACGGCTGGAATAAATATCCTTATACAGGCGAAGAAGAATTTTATAATGATTTTTGCAATTTTAAAGCAGAGGTGACCGTTCCAAAGGATTTTGTAGTTTGGGCTACAGGTGATCTGATCAATTCTGCAAATGTTCTCCAACCTGAGATTGCCGAAAGGCTGAAAAAGGCTGAGCAATCAGACAGTGTGGTAGATGTGATTACCAAAGAAAACCTGGATGCAAAAAATGTAACCAAAGATAAGGCGCTGAATACCTGGAAATTTGAGGCTAAAAATGTAACAGATTTTGTATTTGCGACCAGTGATCATTATTTATGGAAATCTTCCAGTTTGGTGGTTGATCCCAAAACCTCGAGGAGGACCAGGGTAGACGCAGCTTTCAATCCTTCACACAAGGATTATTATGAGGTCATTGATTTTGCACGTAAGACCGTGCATGCCATGTGCTATGATTTTCCTAAATGGCCGTTTCCATATTCGCACGAAACGATATTTGATGGATTGGATCAAATGGAGTATCCTATGATGGTGAACGATAACCCCTTGGAAAACAGGGAAAATTCAATCACGCTAACGGTTCATGAAATCTTTCATACGATGTTTCCATTTTATATGGGTATTAACGAAACCAAGTATGGATGGATGGACGAAGGCTGGGCAACCATAGGAGAGTGGCTGATCTCGCCAAGCATAGAGCCCACTATGGTAGATGAGTACGGCATAGCACAAACTGGTGCCACTTCAGGATCCAAAGATGACTCGCCAGTAATGACGCTTACACCAGATCTCAAAGGATCCGGAAGTTTTACAAATTCTTATCCTAAACCAGGTCTTGGTTATTTATTTGTAAAAGACTATCTGGGTGACGAACTGTTTACCAAAGCGCTACACCACTATATCTCAGAATGGAATGGTAAACATCCAATGCCCTATGATTTTTTCTATAGTATGAACGAGGGCTCAGGTAAAAATCTGGATTGGTTCTGGAACCGATGGTTCTTTAGTGAAGGCGTAACAGACATGGCGATCAAAGATGTTGAGCTGACCAATATGGGTTATCTGATCAAAATTGAAAATAAAAGTGCCAAACCGCTTCCGGTAGATCTGAACCTGGAATATGAAGATGGTTCTCAAGAAAAAGTTCATAAAACCATCGGTATTTGGGAAAAGGGGGATACCATAGTAGAAATTGATATTCCTACTTCAAAAGTTTTGAAGAAGGTAGTAATGGGGAGCGCACATGTTCCTGATAGAGATGGAAGTGACAATACCTTTCATGTAAAAGTAAAATAATAAAAAAAACCTCTTAAGAGGTTTTTTTTATGAAATCAATATTCCTCGTAAGCCCCTTGAATTTGGTTCTTTTCACTGCAGAATTTTTAAATATAGTTTTAAAGACGTCTTCAGTGATGTCCATCCAGTCTTCCTTTTTCATTTGCAGCAGGTTTTCCTTGGGTTGGAACTGAGGTTCGGAATGAGGAACCGCAAACCGGTTCCAAGGGCATACATCCTGGCAAACATCACAACCAAACATCCAGTTGTCCATTTTGTTGCTGAAGCTCGCGGGAATTTCATCTTTCAGTTCAATGGTCAGATAAGAAATACACTTTTTTGCGTCGATAATGTAGGGCGACAGAATGGCCTCTGTTGGGCAAGCGTCGATGCATTTTGTACATGTACCACAATGATCTGCTGAAAAAGGCATATCCTGCTCCAGTTCCAGATCTATGATCAGTTCTGCAAGAAAAAAGAACGAACCGCTCTTTTTACTGATGATATTACTATTTTTACCCACCCAGCCAATGCCTGATTTTTTAGCCCAGGCACGATCAAGCACAGGAGCAGAATCTACAAAAGCTCTTCCACTCACTTCTCCAATCTGCTCCCGGATAAATTCCAGCAACTGAAAAAGTTTTTCTTTGATCACCTCGTGGTAATCGTTTCCAAATGCATATTTAGAGATCTTGGGAGCTTCCGGGTCCGTCTGACCTTGTTCCGGGAAATAATTCAAGGTAAGAGAAATGACCGATTTGGCATCTTCCACCAATAGTCTTGGATCCAGACGCTTGTCAAAATGGTTCTCCATATAGGCCATTTTTCCATGGTGATTTTGGTTGAGCCATTTTTCCAGCCTCGGTGCTTCTTCTTCCAGAAATCCAGCCCTGGAAATACCACATTGCATAAAGCCCAGGCGCAAAGCCTCTTCTTTAATCAATCTGCTGTACCGGGAAGAATTATTCAACATCACAAAGCAAAGATAAGGTTTAGCCAGAAACCTTTTAGAACTTGGTTTGTTCTATATAAGAATCATTAAAAAATAAAGTTATGGAACCCAACGAAACAAAATTGAGTGAGGGCCAAAACCTTCCTCATAAACCTGTAGAAACCAATTATGCAAAACATCAGGAAGACCCGGGGCCTTCGCCCCAGGCCGTCAATGAATATGATAAAAATGGCGCTGGCCCTATTTTGAAATGGATCATCCCAATACTGGTCATCGCCTTATTGATCTACTGGTTAATATTCAGGTAAAACACTATTTTAACAACTTCACCTGATAAAGATCGTTGCGGCGGTCTTTTAATATCTTCACTGTACCGAAGTGGTGCAGTTCATCTAGAAGATGTAAATCTACGTCTACAACAAGCATCATTTCGGTATTAGGAGTTGTTTCCGCTTTTACGGCATTGGTTGGAAAAGCAAAATCAGACGGGGTAAATACTGCCGATTGAGCAAATTGAATATCCATATTGTTCACCTTGGGCAAATTACCTACACAACCTGCAATGGCCACATAACATTCATTTTCTATGGCCCTGGCTTGTGCGCATCTGCGTACCCGGGTGTAACCATTCTGTGTATCTGTTAAGAAAGGCACAAACAGGATTTGCATACCCTGGTCGGCATAGATCCGGCTTAATTCCGGGAACTCTACATCATAACAAATCAGGATCCCGATCTTACCACAGTCTGTATCAAATACCTTGATCTTATCTCCACCCACCATTCCATAATATTTGAGTTCATTGGGTGTAATGTGTATTTTCCTGTATTCTTCTGTTTTACCACTTCTATGACATAAATAAGTAGCATTATAAAGCTTATTGTTTTCCAGAATCGGCATACTTCCGGAAATCACATTGACATTATACGAAACTGCATATTCCTGGATCTTGGCTACAATTTCTTCCGTCAATTCCGCCAATTTGCGCATAGCCTCCATCTCTGGTAAATGGTTATAAGGCTGTAGAAGGGGAGTATTGAACAATTCAGGAAACATAATAAAGTCGGATTTATAACCGCTCACCGCATCCACAAAGAACTCAACCTGTTCATAAAAGCTTTCCATGGTAGGAAACAAACGCATTTGCCATTGTACCAAACCGATACGAATCGTTTTGGCAGAGCGTGCAGAAGCGTCAACCCCCTGGTAATAAATATTATTCCATTCAATTAAAGTCGCAAACTCCTTAGATTCGTGGTCGCCGGGAAGGTAGTTTTTCAATACTTTCCTAACGTGAAAATCATTGGAAAGCTGGAAGGTAAGGGTCGGATCGTAAAGTTCCTTTGATTTCACCTTATCAATATATTGTCTGGGGCTCAGTTTATCAGCGTGCTCGTGATAGCCCGGTATGCGGCCTCCCGCGATGATGCTTTTCAGGTTCAGGCTTTCGCAAAGTTCTTTCCTTGCTTCATACAGTCTCCTTCCTAAGCGCAGACCACGGTATTCCGGAGAAACGAAAATCTCTATACCATATAGTGTATCCCCATTAGGATCATGTGTAGAGAAAGTATAAGAACCAGTGATCATTTCATAGGTATGTTTATCACCGTATTCGTCATAATCTACTATAATGGAAAGAGAACAAGCGACTACCTTATCATCTACCGCAATACACAATTGTCCTTCAGGAAACAATTTCAGCAGTTTAGCTATCGTCTGTTTGCCCCAGATCTGGCCGCCGAGGGTATCGTAGGCCTGTAACATGGATTCTTTAAGGTCGTCATAGTCCTCTAAAGTAAGTTTTCTGAGTTGTATATTCATATATGTTTGTAACTAAAATAGCCTTCCTGTTTGGGCCTGATATTGTCTTTTTAAATGAATATAGGCAGCTTCAGTCACTTCTCTTCCTCTTGAGGTGCGCATAAGATAACCTTCCTGGATCAGAAACGGCTCATATACCTCTTCAATCGTGCCTTCGTCTTCGCCAACTGCTGTCGCAATGGTTTTTAAACCAACAGGACCACCTTTAAATTTATCAATAATGGTCAGCAGGATCTTGTTATCCATTTCATCCAGCCCGTGTTCATCCACATTCAGAGCGGTCAATGCAAAACGAGCAATTTCTGTGTCAATTTCACCATTTCCTTTGATCTGAGCAAAATCCCTGGTACGGCGCAGTAAAGCATTGGCAATACGCGGTGTACCTCTGCTCCGGCGTGCAATTTCATAGGCACCTTCATCAGTAATCGGTGTTTTTAAGATTTCTGAAGAACGCTGAACAATGGTGGTGAGCAATTTGGCATCGTAATAAGCCAAACGGGCATTAATGCCAAACCTGGCTCTTAAAGGTGCTGTAAGCAAACCAGAGCGGGTGGTGGCGCCAACCAGTGTAAAAGGGTTCAGTCCGATCTGTACTGACCGGGCATTGGGCCCACTCTCCAGCATAATATCAATCTTAAAATCCTCCATGGCAGAATAGAGATATTCTTCAACCAGAGGACTTAAACGGTGGATTTCATCAATAAAAAGAATGTCACCGGTTTCCAGGTTAGTCAATAAGCCTGCAAGATCCCCGGGTTTATCCAATACCGGTCCGGAAGTAACTTTGATCCCGGTATTCATTTCATTGGCAATAATATGCGACAATGTGGTTTTTCCAAGGCCTGGAGGACCGTGTAAAAGGACATGGTCCAAAGATTCACCCCGTAGTTTTGCTGCTTTTACAAAGATCTTCAGGTTTTCCATGATCTTGTCCTGGCCTGTAAAATCATCAAAAGCCTGCGGTCGCAATACTTTTTCTATATCACGTTCAATGGGCGTCAGATTTTCAGAAGAGGCATCAAGATTTTCATTCATGTTGTAAAGTTAATAAAATAATAGAGCGGATTAACTGCAGAACTTGGCTGCAACTTTAGCTTCCTTTATGCCATTGGAATAATCATAGAAACCTTCTCCGGATTTTACCCCTTTTTTTCCAGCCATGACCATATTAACAAGTAGAGGACAAGGGGCATATTTAGGATTTCCAAAACCATCATGCAATACCTTTAAAATGGCCAGACAAACATCCAGACCAATAAAGTCGGCCAGCTGGAGCGGACCCATTGGGTGAGCCATGCCGAGCTTCATCACGGTATCAATTTCTTCTACGCCGGCCACGCCTTCAAATAAAGTTTCAATGGCCTCATTGATCATCGGCATCAGGATCCTGTTGGCAACAAAGCCCGGATAGTCATTTACCTCAACAGGAACCTTCTCCAGTTTTGCAGAAAGTTCCATTACCTGAGCTGTGGTTTCGTCACTGGTCGCATATCCGCGAATCACCTCTACGAGTTTCATCACCGGTACAGGATTCATAAAATGCATGCCGATCACTTTGTCACCCCGGTTGGTCACCGATGCGATCTGCGTAATAGAGATAGAAGAAGTATTACTAGCTAAAATAGCATCTGGTTTAGCAAAGGCAGCTAAATCTTTAAATATTTTTAGTTTCAACTCCAGGTTTTCCGTCGCTGCCTCTACAATCAGATCAGCCTCACTGACACCTGTCTTCACGTCCGTAGAACGGGTAATGTTATGGATGGTTGCTTGTTTTTGCGCATCAGTCAGCGTGCCTTTCACTACCTGCCTGTCCAGATTTTTGTTGATGGTAGCCAGTGCTCTGTCCAGAGCCTCGTTATTGATATCAATCAAAGTGACTGCATACCCGAATTGAGCAAAAGTATGGGCAATACCATTACCCATGGTACCGGAGCCAATTACTGCAATGTTCTTCATAGAATGAATATATATGGTTGTTTTTTTATGGTGCTAATCTGTTAATTGTCCAGTTTCCGTCTACCAGTTCATAACTGATCCGGTCGTGTAAACGGCTTGGTCTACCTTGCCAAAATTCTATATGACTTGGCTCTACGATATATCCGCCCCAATGTTCAGGCCTTGGTATCTCGATATCTTTATATTTTTGAGTCAGCTCCTTAACTTTTTCTTCCAGTAATTCACGGCTTTCAATCACAGTACTTTGAGGAGAAGCAGAAGCTCCGATCTGGCTTCCTGTTGGCCTGGAATGGAAATACTGATCAGAAACTTCAGCAGATACCTTAGAAACCCTTCCTTCAATCCGAACCTGTCTTTCCAGTTCAGCCCAGAAAAATACCAGGCAGGCCTGCGGATTTTCTTCCATTTCTTTACCTTTTGCACTGTTGTAATTTGTATAAAAGGTAAAACCCTTCTGGTCAAATCCTTTAAGCAATACAATTCTGGCAGAAGGCCGCCCTGAATGATCCGCTGTGGCCAAAGTCATTACATTAGGTTCATAAAGTTTTGCATTCAAAGCGTCTTTAAACCATTTAGCAAACTGTTCAATTGGATCCCTGTCCACATCACTTGCCGAAAGTTCGGCGGAGCGGTAATCCTGTCTTAAATTCTGTAAAGTTTCTGTGCTCAAATCCATAGTACAAAAATAGGTTTTAGTTTAATCAAAATTATCCCTATTTTTCCGAAATGTTAAGCCCTTTAAAGCCATCTTCCGGTAAATTATTAATTTCAGAGCCATTTTTAAATGACCCTAATTTCCGACGTTCCGTAGTTCTTATTGCAGAACATGCAGAAACTGGAACCTTAGGTTTTGTATTGAATCACAAGAGCGATCTGCTGGTCAGTGATTTGATTGCTGAAATGGAAAGTGCAGATTTTCCAGTTTACTATGGTGGCCCTGTAGCCACAGATACCATACATTTCATTCACCGCTGCTATGACAAGCTGAATGACGGTGAAGAAATCGCACCAGGAATTTATTGGGGTGGTAATTTTGAAGCCCTGACCATTCTGATGAACAACAATAGCATCAGTCAGGACGAGATCAAATTTTTCATAGGATATTCGGGCTGGGGAGCAGAACAGCTGAAGAATGAGCTGGAAGAAAACACCTGGATCGTATCCGATCAATACCATCCAGATGTTGTATTTTCTTCTAATGAGGAAGAAGTATGGCGAGAAGCCATTATTAACCTTGGGCCTAAGTATGCTCATGTGAGCAATTTTCCTCAAAACCCCAATTTAAATTAGTTTTTGACGTTAATCCTCTAGTTCAGCTGCAGTTTCTTCTACCTTTCTTCTCAGTTCGTCCTTGTATTCCTGCATTTTGACTGCAAGTGCTTCATCTGCGGTCGAAAGAATCTGTGCGGCCAGCAATCCTGCATTTTTTGCCGCATTTAAAGCTACTGTTGCTACCGGAATGCCATTAGGCATCTGCAGAATAGACAAAATAGAATCCCATCCATCAATAGAGTTTGATGACTTAACCGGCACGCCGATCACCGGTAAAACCGTGATAGACGCAACCATTCCAGGTAAATGCGCTGCACCACCTGCGCCAGCAATGATTACTTTTAGGCCTCTTGAAGCAGCTTCTTTTGCATAATTGAACATTCTTTCAGGTGTGCGATGAGCAGAAACGACAGTCATTTCGAACTCCACACCAAAATCTTTTAAAATGTCGGCTGCATCCTGCATGATGTGTAAATCAGATTTGCTGCCCATTATTATGCCTACTTTTATGCTCATTATGAAATTACTTTTAAAGTTTGTTTAATGTAGTTTGCTTTTTCGATTGCTTTCTCGCGGTTCTGGTCTATAATGGTCACATGGCCCATTTTGCGAAAAGGTTTTGTGTATTTTTTGCCGTATAAGTGTACATATACACCATCAATAGCCATGATCTTTTCCAATCCCTGGTATTTAGCCACGCCTTCATGCCCCTTTTCTCCCAGTAAATTGATCATCACCGCATTGGTAATAGAACGTGTATCTCCTAAAGGTAAATTGCAGATTGCTCTTAAATGTTGCTCAAACTGAGATACATAATTGCCTTCTATAGTCTGATGACCACTGTTGTGCGGCCTTGGAGCCAGTTCGTTCACCAGGATTTCCCCATCTTTAGTAATGAACATTTCCACAGCCAGAAGTCCTGTGATGTTTAAAGCAGAAGCAATATTCTTTGCAATCGTTTCTGCCCGCTGTTGTATGTTTTCCGGATAGGTAGAAGGGCTGATCAGAAATTCGACAAGGTTGGCTTCACTATTAAATTCCATTTCTACCATCGGGAAGGTCTTTACATCACCGTTCGGGTTTCTGGAAACGATTACCGCAATTTCCTTTTCAAAATCGATCAGCTCCTCAATCAAACAAGGTCCTTCAAAGGCATTGTCTATATCATGCTGACTTGAAATTTTCATTACACCTTTACCATCATATCCATCTTTACGCTGTTTTAGAATATAAGGATAACCAAAGCTGGTGTTGAACATGTCGTCTTTTCCGTTCACAAGTTGGAAAGGAGCTGTTGGAATATCGTTTTCTTTAAAGAACTGTTTTTGCACCCCTTTGTCCTGGATTAGTCGGATCACCCTGGATTGAGGGTAAACCATTTTGCCTTCTTTTTCCAGCTGTTCCAGAGCTTCAATATTTACTTTCTCAATTTCGATAGTCAGCAGGTCGGCTTTTTTTCCAAAATTATAAACGGTATCAAAATCTGTAATGGAACCGCATTCGAAGTAGTTTGAAATGTGTTTGCAGGGAGCATCAGGATCAGGATCCAAGACCAGGCTGGTAACGTTGTAATTAATGGCTTCCTGTATCAGCATTCGCCCTAATTGTCCGCCGCCCAATATACCCAGTTTTAAATCACTTATTTGTTTTGCCATATCAATATGAAAAAGTTATGCTTATTTTGCACAAAAATAACAATATAAACGGATTGATGGATGCTGATGCTATAATTATTGGGGCCGGTGCCTGCGGATTGATGTGTGCAGTGCAGGCGGGCTTCCTGGGGAAAAAGGTGATTTTGTTGGAGAAGGGGGCACAGCCAGGCGCTAAAATCCTGATCTCAGGAGGAGGGCGGTGTAATTATACCAACCTGTTTGCCAGCGATGAACAATTCATTTCGGGCAATAAACATTTTATGAAATCAGCTTTCACTCAGTGGACGGTAGAAGATACCATCAACTTTTTTGAAACGTATGGAATTACCGGAAAAGAAAAAACACTTGGGCAACTTTTTCCAGACGATAAAAATGCAAAAGATGTCGTAGAAGTTTTTACCGGCCTTTGCCGGGATATGGACCAGCAGATCAGGTGCGGGGCAGAAGTTACAGACATCAGTGCAAATGGGGAAGGTTATGTTGTAAGTTATACCAAAGGAGGAAAAAGTATTCAATTGCAATCCAATAAAGTTGTAATAACTACCGGAGGCTTACCTATCCCTAAAATGGGCGCTACGGATTTTGCCCTCCGTCTGGCCCGGAAACTGGGCCTCAAATTGGTAGAAACAGCTCCGGCATTGGTACCACTCACCATTACAGGAAAAGATGAGGAATGGTATGCACGACTTTCCGGAAATACGGTTTTCTGTGAGGTCAGTAACGATCAGATCTCTTTTGAGGAGAATCTACTTTTTACCCATTGGGGATTAAGTGGCCCATCTATCCTGCAGATCTCTTCCTACTGGAGAAAAGGAGAAACGATCAATATTGATCTGTTACCTGGTCAAAATATTTCTGAACTTGTGGAGCAGGAGCGCAGCCATCAGGGTAAAAACCTGCTTTCAACCCTGTTCAATCGTTTCTATACTCGTAAATTCACCGAAGCGATGTCTAAATTTTTGCCTGTTGACAAACCTGTAGCTGATCTAACCAAAGCAGAAATGGAACTGATCCATAATACGATACACCTTTTTAAAGTGAAACCTGCAGGAGATAAAGGCTACGATAAAGCAGAGGTGATGAGGGGAGGGATTGATACCAATGAACTGTCCTCTAAAACGATGGAATGCAAAAAAATGCCGGGACTTTATTTTGGCGGAGAGTGCGTAGACGTGACCGGATGGCTGGGTGGTTATAATTTTCAATGGGCCTGGGCAAGTGGTTATGTTATAGCACAAGTATTATAATTTAATATCCGCTTAATGTGAGGCTCACTTTACAGGCCTAATTTCGCCCTATATTTTATGGGGAATCACAGTACAGCCGGATCAGCAGAACATCATACCCCGGTGTATGACCTGAAGACATTCGAAGATCTTTACCGGCGTATGTACCCCACGCTGATCAAATATGCCGTGTACCTGGTCAAAGATGCTGAAGAAGCACAACTCCTTTTGAATGATGTTTTTATTGGCATATGGAAAAACAAGGTGCAAATTTCCGAAGAAAAAGCCTATCTGTTCCGTTCAGTTAAAAATGCGGCCCTTACGTACCTTAAAAATTCCAGAGTGCAGTTCAGTATTCTGGAAGATGAACAGATACCACTGATTCCAGATCAAAATCCAGACCCCTCACAAGCCTACCAGGAAAAGGACCGGAACCGGGCACTTTATAAGCTGATCGATCAATTACCAGAAAGACGAAGACTTGTTTTTTACCTTTATAGAATTGACGGCTTTAGTTATAAGGAAATTGCAAACTTTCTGGATATTTCGGTAAGAACTGTTGAAGACCACCTGGTCAAAGGGTTTCAGTTCCTTCAGGAAAAGGTAACGCGGCACGAAGAAGAATTCAGGTAAAATCACTTAACGTATTGTTAATGGAATCTTAACGTATCCCGGCCCGTAGAAGCACCCGGTTTTATTGTCTTGTCTATAGTAAACAGGATAAGAATGGACCAAGAGATCTGGAAATTAATATTGTCACATGTATCGGGCGAAGACAACAAAGAAAATGAAAAACGCCTAAAACAATGGTTGGATCAGGATCCTGTACATCAGCAGCAATTTGAGCAAGCCTGCAAGCTTTGGAACGATACGGCAGAAATTCCAAAACAAGGTGGATGGGAAGAAAGCTTTGCCCAAATCAAATCTGTGGTTATAAAACTAGATTCGGTTAAAGCGACTGACGAAAAAAGGCTGAAGGTTGTTTTCAAACGTTGGATCGCTGTTGCTGCAATATTGGGTGGGATGATTTTACTCAGTATATTTTTTCAAAATAGAAAACCTGTACCTCAAGGTGATGCTGCAGGCTGGATGATTGAAGCATCAACAGCAGGACAGATCCTGAAAGTACTGCTACCTGATAGTACCGAGGTTTGGCTGAATTCAGGAAGCAGTATCCGTTTTCCTAAAAATCTCCAAACAGCAGCCATCAGAAATGTTCAGTTAAGGGGAGAAGGCTTCTTTAAAGTAAAGCGCGACGTAAAGCACCCATTTATTGTTAAGAGTTTAAATCTTCAAACACGGGTATTGGGCACCAGTTTCAATATTAAAGCCTGGGCAAAATACCAGCCTGAAGTTACGGTAATGACGGGTAAAGTCGCGGTATCCAGGGACTCTGCAGGTACACAATCTGCAGCCATACACCTTCTGCCCAATCAAAAAGCCATTTATAGCCGTATTTCCGGAAAACTTCATCAGGAAAATGTAGAGGAAGCGGCAGATGCAAATGCATGGATCAGCGGAAAACTGATGTTCAATCAAACACCGGTACAAGAAGTTTTTGAAGCTATTGAGCGCAGGTACCAGGTGCGCATACAGTCAGAACATGATTTTAAAGACTGCAAGCTTACAGCAAGCTTTAAAAATATAGCGCTTGCTGAAGTTCTTCAAACCCTGAAAATTACGCTGGATATCAATTATACCATCAACAAACAAACGATCTATATAAAAGGAGGAAAATGTAACTAGACAGCTATTAAAAAAATAGCCTCAGATGTTGACGCATCCGAGGCTACGGAATCTTCGCCATCAGGTTGTTGACGCAACCCGGGGGCATTAAAAATTTATTTTAACCCATCAATGATTAAAACACACAAAGTTATGAAAAAGTCCGCAGTGACTCATCAATTAATTTTTAAAGTAATGCGTTTTTTTATCCTCAGCTATGTACTGCTCTCTATGATGTTCGTTGCAGGACAGGCATCCCCTGTACATGCGCAGGGCTTAACAGAAAGAGTGAGCTTCAACTTTAAACACGGCACCCTCACCGAACTGTTCAAAAGCCTGGAGAAAAAAACAGAACTCACCTTTATTTATACCAATAAAGAGGTTCTTTTGACTAAAGAGATCAATAATCTAAAAGCAGAAAATGAGCCTGTCGGCGAGCTGCTGAACCGAGTATTGCTGCCTTTACAATTAACTTACACCATTCAGAACAAACAGATCATCATTAAAAAGGCTTTTCGGGTCAAAGGAAAAGTTAGTGATGAAAAAGGATTGCCTGTACCGGGGGTAAGTATTTTGGAAAAAGGAAGCTCCAATGGTACAACAACCAACCTAAGCGGAGATTACAGTTTAAACGTACAGCATCCAAATGCCCGTATCATTTTTAAGATGATGGGCTATCAAACTAAAGAACTGGATGTCAATGGAGAAAGCAGTTTAAATGTAAGCTTAGTTCCTGATGAAACCGCATTATCAGAAGTGGTAGTGACGGCACTGGGCATCAAACGTTCAGAAAAAGCACTTGGTTATTCCATTGCTACCGTAAAAGGAAGCGATGTCAATACCGTAAAAGAAGTCAATGTGGTCAACTCGCTTGCAGGGAAGGTGGCCGGCGTGAATATTGTGAGTACCGGATCAGATCCAGGCTCTACTGCATTGATCACGATCAGAGGACAGTCTTCTATTGCTACAGACAATCAACCTTTATTTGTGGTTGATGGAGTTCCTGTAGCGCATTCTCTGCGTACGCCAGCCAGTGTCGGACGCTCTTCTGTAGATTATGGAAGTCCTGTAGCCGACATCAGCCCGGATGATGTAGAAAGCATTACGATCCTGAAAGGGGCCAGTGCAGCTGCCTTGTATGGCAGCCGGGCCGGAAGTGGGGTAGTGCTGATCACCACAAAAAGCGGATCAGCAGGAAAAAAAGGACTTGGAGTAAGTTTTAATAGCAATGCTATGTTTGATAAGGCCTGGATGTTTCCTCATTTTCAGAACCAGTTCGGCGCGGGTGAGTATACCGATGACCCGGCCGTTTCAACTTCAGACGCATGGGGCCCAAGACTGGATGTAGGAACCAAACACCTGCAATGGAACAGTCCTTTAGATGCAAGTGGAAAACCAGTGCCTACAGATTGGGTATCCCATCCCAACAATGCCAAAGATTTTTACAGGACCGGCTCAACGTATACCAATAATATCGCTATTACAGGTAAAAATGCAGACGGTAATTACAGACTATCTTATACCAATCTGGTCAATAAAGGTATAGTGCCCAATACAGATCTGAGCAGAAATACCCTGAACCTGGCCGCTACTTATGTATTGCATCCTAAAGTTAAGATCAGCACCAATATTGGCTATGTGAAGAACAAAAGTGATAACCGGCCTTCCGCTTACAGAGAAAGCGTAACGCAAATGATTTATTCCATGCCTTCTAATATGAACATCAACGACCTGAAGAACTATTGGAAACCAGGGCGTGAGAATATCGAACAGTTCTCTCCGGATGATTCCGATAATCCGTATTTTGTGGCGAATGAGCATATTAATGGTTATGACAGAAATCGTTTAACCGGAAATGTACAAGCCATGATAGATCTGAACAAAGACCTGAGTTTTATGGTGCGCACAGGCTTGGATATGTACAATGAGCAGCATGAAACTAAACGCCCGTTCAGTTCCAAGCGTTTTAAGTTCGGCGGCTATAGTGTAGACAACAGCTATTTTAGCGAGCAGAATTCAGACTTTTTATTGAGCTATAAGAAAAACCTGAATCAGGATTGGTTCTTTGGCGTATCTGTTGGAGGTAACCAAATGAACCAAACGGCCAGAGGTACCGCCCAAGGTACAGAAAGCCTGAGTATTCCGGGTATTTATAACATCAGCAATGCCCAGGCAGGAACCATCAGCAATAGTTCCTACAAATCCAGAAAACGGATCAACAGTTTATATGGTGTGGGGCAGGCCTCTTTTAAAGATATGGTCTTTTTAGATGTCACCGGCCGAAATGACTGGTCCAGTACATTGCCTGCACAAAACAATTCTTATTTCTATCCTTCCGTTTCCCTGAGCACCATTGTAACCGATGTTTTTAAGATCAAATCCGACATCCTATCCTTTGCCAAAATCAGGGCAAACTGGGCACAAGTAGGAAGTGATACCGATCCTTACCAATTGTACAATACCATTCCTTTTAATCAGGACTGGGGCGATGTGAAAAGAGCGACGATTGAATTTAACCTGAAGAATAACTTTTTAAAGCCCGAAATTGCGAGTTCCTATGAGTTTGGTACAGATTTACGCTTTTTATCTAACAGGATTGGCCTGGACGTCACCTGGTATAAAACCAATAAACGCAACCAGATCATTAATATACCCACTACCATTGCCTCGGGTGCTTCAAACCGTTTGATCAATGCTGGAAATATTCAGAACA
Organism: Pedobacter sp. HMWF019; assembly: GCF_003061025.1. Classification (GTDB taxonomy): domain Bacteria; phylum Bacteroidota; class Bacteroidia; order Sphingobacteriales; family Sphingobacteriaceae; genus Pedobacter. Next base: position 35,356 of record NZ_QAIL01000258.1, read on the forward strand.
GCGGATGGGAAATCGGTTTAAATGCCACACCAGTTCAAGGAGCCTTCAAATGGGAGTTCAGCGCCAATTTTACCAAAAATGAAAACAAAGTAATTTCATTGATGGATGGCCTGTCAGAATATTCTATGGGTAGCGCCGACGGGGATAATATCCGTTACCTCATTAAAGAAGGAACCAAGATTGGTGATTTCTATACGCCAAGCTATACCAAAGTGCCTAATGGCCCTAATGCAGGTGCAGCTTTGCTCGATAAAAATGGGCACTATATCCGCAATTCAGCTGAGTATATTAAGGTGGGCAATTACAACCCGGATTTCACTGTTGGTTTGAACAATACCTTTACCTATAAAAATTTTACCCTGAACTTTTTACTCGACTGGCGTAAGGGCGGTAACTTCTATTCTTACGTGGTTAAAAGTTTGCTTACTGCTGGTTTAACAGACAATACCCTGGTGGGAAGAGACGCTCAGACCGGAGGTTTGCCATGGACTGACTCTCAGGGATTAAAGCGTAATGATGGAATGATCATACCAGGTTATATTGCCAACGGTGATGGAACCTACAAAGAAAATAATGTAATCATTGCGGCCTCAGATTTTTACGACAATACGTATAATAAATTTTATGAGCGTTTAACCTATACCGCAACTTTTATTAAACTTCGGGAAGCCTCTCTAACCTATGTGTTTAGTAAAAACCTGCTGCACAAACTACCCATCAGCAATTTATCTGTTTCTCTGATTGGCAGGAATTTATACACCTGGGCCTCTAACGGATTAGGTTATGATCCGGAAACCACAATGAGCATCAGTGATGGCTTTAAACAAGGTGTTGGCCATTGGACCTTGCCAGGTACCCGCTCTTATGGTCTTAAATTCAGCTGTAATTTTTAATTTGTATACCCCATGAAACTTAAATATAAAACAATACTGGTCCTGTTAATGACCGTTTTAGGTGCCTGCACCAAGGATTTTGAAGAGATTAATACCAATCCCAATTCTCCGGAAACCACCAATACCGAATTCTTAATGTCAGAAGTGGTTTTGTCCACCGCCTATGCCTATCAGGAAAACGCAGTCGACAGAAGGCCGGCTTCTGCAGCCAGGTACCTAACCTTGGTGCGTAATACTGGGTATGATCTGTTAGATTGGGGTCCTGTAGACTGGAATGATATTTATTCCCGTTTATCGGTGAATAAAACCTTTCTGGAAACAGCTCAAAAACGTTCGGAGAACCAATATGTGGCCATCAGTAAAATCATGAAAGCCTTTAATTTTGGTTACCTGACCGATTTATACGGAGATGTCCCTTATTCGCAAGCGCTGAAATCAAAGGAAAGCAATATCATTTACCCGGAGTATGACCAGCAGCAAAGTATCTATCCTGACCTTTTGAGAGAGCTCCGGGAAGCCAATGATCTGTTGAAAGGTGCCAATCCGGAAATTAATGCAAAAGGCGATGTGCTTTTTAAAGGCAAAGCCCTTCAATGGCGTAAATTCGCAAATACCCTGCGTCTAAGAATGCTGTTGCGCATTTCCAAGGTTTATGGGCCCGCATTTACAGAAATGCAGGCCATTATTAATGATAAATCTTCTTTCCCGATTTTTGAAAGCAGTGCAGACAATGCGGAGATGGTCTATCTGGGTACTACAGCGGGTTACAGTTGGCCTGCAGGTCCTTTGGCTATGATCGATTTCGATTACCAAAAAACCAAGGTGAGCAAGGAACTGGTTGACCGCTTAACCCAACGCAATGACCCAAGACTGGCCATTTGGGTAGAACCAGTTAAAAGTACAGCAGGATCAACAGTAGATCAGAACAAATATGTTGGTGTGCCCAATGCTATAGATGCACCTTCAGCTTATAATGGGGGTGAAGACCATGTTTCTGTTTTCTCTAACTCATTTTTTAGAAAAAACGGCGGTGCATCAAATCCCGCACTTAAAGCCAGCTTAATGACCTATACTGAAATGTGTTTTATTCTTGCCGAAGCCATGCAAAAAGGAAAGCTTAGCATGCCGGGAGAAACAGCAGAATCTATGTATTACAAAGGAATAAAAGAGTCCATGAGCAGTTATGGAGCAGTGGCGCCGGCTGGATATTTTGATCAGACACTGGTTAAATATGATGGCAGTTTGGAGCAACTGATCACCCAGAAATGGATGGCTATGCTGTTTAAAGGGGCAGAAGGCTGGTTTGATCAGCGCCGTACCGGACTCCCTGCATTTGTAACAGGTCCGTTGGCTGCTGGCCGTGGTATCCCTAAGCGTTATATCTATCCAGATTCAGAAAGTGCCAAAAACAAAGTCAACTATCAGAAAGCTGTTTCTGTTTTCGGTGCAGATAATCAATATACCTTAATGTGGTATTTAAAATAAAACAAAATGAACAAAATCAAGATATATATATGTCTGCTGCTGATGGCTACCTCTTGGAAGGCTACAGCACAGGACTTTTCTCCAAAAGTTTTTCCAGACCGGGTTATTTTAACCTGGTCCGGAAATCCATCCACTAGCCAAACCGTAACCTGGCGGACAGATACCACCATTAAAGCCGCCAAAGCCCAGATTAAAGCTGAGGATTCCAGCCCTGAGCTGGAGACTGCAGTAGCTACACTGGATGCAGGTACCCAGACCCTATCCGGAGGACAGAATTATGCCACTGCAAATTACCATCATGTAACATTTAAAGATCTGAAGCCCAATACTGTTTATGCCTACAGAGTAGGAGCAGGAGAGTATTGGAGTGAGTGGTTCCAGTTTACTACAGCCCCGGCCCAGCCTGCACCTTTTTCTTTTATCTATCTGGGCGATGCACAAAATGACATCAGGTCTAAATGGTCGAGGGTTATCCGAAAGGCATTCTCCCATCAGCCGGATGCCCGCTTCATCATTCACACCGGAGACCTGATCAACCGTTCCAATAATGACAAAGAATGGGGAGAATGGCATTACGGAGGAGGCTTTATCAATGGTATGATTCCAAGTATTCCTTCACCAGGCAACCACGAATATATTCGTAATGATCAAAAACAATTGATATTGGATCCGCATTGGGGGGTACAATACACCCTGCCAGACAACGGACCTAAAGGTCTGGAAAAATCTGTCTTTTATATAGATTATCAGGACTTACGTGTCATTTCACTGGATTCCCAGTTGATTACTTTGGATGAAACGGCCGAAAAATTGCAGTACGAATGGCTGGAAAAGGTACTCAAAGAAAATAAAAACTTATGGACTGTGGTTACGTTTCACCATCCCATTTATTCGACCTCCAAAAGCCGGGACAATAAAGAGTTCAGAGAAAGATTCAAACCTCTTTTTGACCGGTACCATGTAGATCTGGTACTGCAGGGGCATGATCATACCTATAGCAGAGGGCAGAATTTACCACGAGGGCTGTCGGGCAGAGATGTAAGTGGCCCTGTATACCTGGTATCAGTATCGGGTCCTAAGATGTACAAAGTAGACGGTAAAAAATGGATGAATGTATCTCTGGAGAACACGCAGTTGTTCCAGTTGATTCATATCGATGGACAGGACCTGAAATTTGAGGCTTATAAAGCATCGGGAGAATTGTTTGATGCTTTTTCATTGAAAAAGACAAACCGGGATCAGGCTGCGGCTTTTAAAGACTTAAATCCGGCAGAAAAGTAAAATTTGTGGTGAAAATATGTTTTCTGATCTCTCTGGACCTTTCGCGAAGAGCTTCAGGCCCTGAGGTTCGATCATGAAAACATATTTTCTTGAGTGCAGACCAGGTAGGATGCAGACCGGTATGGTTCAGAGTTGGATAGCGCAGCAATCAATTGTGGATGTCTTTTTCATTTTTCAGTTCCGGATTTCATGGGCACAGTCTTCTTTTTACGGAAAGCGGGAAAGGTCATTGGGCTCTTGGTTGGTCTTTCATCACCTAATAAAACACCCCATTGTTTAAACATGTCAGTACGGTCAAAGATCACTTTTAATACTGCAATCAGAGGCATAGACAAGAACATGCCAGGCACTCCGGCGATGCTGCCACCAACAACAACGCCAAGGATCGCGACGAGCGCATTGATCTTTATTTTTGAGCCTACGATTCTAGGCATCAGGATGTTATTGTCCAGGAACTGAACTACTGCTATAACTATAAGTACGGTAAGAACGGGCCATAACTCAGTAGAAGAAGTCAGTGTAAGCATAACCCCAATAATATTGCCGATTAGTGCGCCGACATAAGGGATCAGATTAAGGATGGCAAAGATAACCCCAATCAGCAAAGCATGTTTAATTCCAAGGAGCAACAATCCGCCACCTAGCAATACAGTCATATAGGTGATTTGGATAAGCAATCCAACCAGATAGTTTTTAATGATGGATTCTGTTTCATAAATAGCGTCTTTAACCCTGGGATGATGATCGGTTTTAAACCACATAAAGATGAAACGGAGCAGGATGTCCTTGTAGAAAAGCATCAGATAGATATAGATAGGCAATAGTCCCACAAAGATAAATACAGAGCTTAAGGTAACGGCAGCCCCGCTTGCAGCTGTACCGGCATAAGACATCAGGTCATCACTTTTTTTGTTGATGAATGCAACTTGTTCTTTAGTTGAATAGTCGCTGATGCTACTGATCCAGCTACTTAAAGCATGAAGGTGCTGTGATACATTCTTTTTGATCTGGGGAAAATCCGAAACCAGAATACTGATCTGGGAGGAGAAAAACCAGCCGATTAGGCCCACAAATACAATCAGCAGTAAAATGGGGATAATGATAGCTATGGCTTCCGGAATTTTCCATTTTCTTAAAAACCGGTAAACAGGAACCAGAAGTATACTGATAAAAAATGCCATAAGGACAGGCATGATGATGTTGCTGCCAATGACCAAAATGGTTCCAATGAGCACAATTCCTAATAATTCAATAGACCTTCTTACGGTGAGAGGGAGTTCCTGCATAGATAATGGTTAAATTTACAAAACTAACACCTTAAGCTACGAAATGTTTGGTTAGTTTTGTGCTTTGAGCACAACAAACACATTGAGATGATCACAAACGACACTATAGTTGCCCTATCAACACCTCCGGGAATCGGTGCCATCGGCGTTATCCGTCTTTCAGGAAACGAAGCTATATCCATCACCAATTCTGTATTTAGCGGTAAAGACCTCTTAAAACAGAAATCGCACACCATACATTTTGGATTGATTAAAGATGGGGAACAGGTGATCGATGAGGTACTGGTGAGTTTGTTTATTGCACCAAAGTCTTATACCAAAGAAAATGTGGTGGAAATTTCCTGTCATGGTTCTAATTATATCATTCAGCAGATTATCTCTTTACTCATCAGAAAGGGTGCCAGCGCGGCTAAACCAGGTGAATATACATTGAGAGCCTTTCTTAATGGAGGTCTTGACCTTTCTCAGGCTGAGGCTGTTGCTGATCTTATCTCTTCTGATTCTGCAGCTGCGCATCAGGTGGCAATGAACCAGCTTCGCGGTGGTTTTAGTTCGGAACTCAACTTGTTGAGAGAGCAATTGATCCATTTTGCGTCTATGATAGAACTGGAGCTCGATTTTGCAGAAGAGGATGTAGAGTTTGCTAATAGAGACCAGTTACAGGAGCTGATTAACAAAATAACATTGGTATTAAACCAGCTGATCCGTTCTTTCGAACTGGGAAATGTGATTAAACAAGGTATCAATACCGTAATAGCCGGACGCCCTAACGCGGGCAAGTCCACGTTACTGAATGCGTTACTGAATGAAGAACGTGCCATTGTAAGCGAAATTGCGGGGACAACCAGGGATACGATTGAGGAGCTTTTGAATATTAACGGAATTAATTTCCGGTTAATTGATACCGCTGGAATTCGCGAGGCCACAGATACAATTGAAGCAATTGGAGTAGAGAAAACCATGCAGAAAATCAATCAGTCTGCTTTGCTGGTCTATGTATTTGATGTGGTGAACCTGACTGTTCAGGAAATCAGGGAAGATATTGCGAAATTATACCGTCCCGGTATGGCTTTTATTGCGGTTGCCAACAAGATTGATCTTTCTTACAACAATAAGCTCAAAGAACTTCAGTTGCCTTCTGATATTCAATTTATCTCGATTTCTGCCAAACAGAACCAGCAAATTGAGGAACTGAAAGAGTTGCTGTATAGCACTGCAGTAGGAGATCAGCTTTCAGATAACCATACCATGGTAACCAATATTCGTCACGTAGAAGCCTTAAGAAGGACGCAGACAGCTTTGGAGAGTGTGGGTAATGGATTGACTAATCCAGTTACTTCCGACTTCCTGTCGATGGATATAAAGCAAGCTTTGTATTACCTGGGAGAAATTACAGGACAAGTAACAACTGATGATTTGCTGGAAAACATTTTCAGCAAATTCTGTATCGGGAAATAAGCCGTCAAAATCAGGCAAACTCAACTTTCTTAACCACCAAAGGGTTTAACTCTTCTGTATACTGCGGGAGTCTGCCCGGTTTTTGATTTAAAGATCCGGTTAAAAGCAGCTTCCGACTGGTAGCCGCTTTTTGCTGCTATTTCGGAGATTTTGCTGTTGTCTGTCATCAAAAGCTTTTGGGCCATCCTGATGCGCCAGTTAGTGAGGTAGCTCAAGGGTGTTTCGCGCACTAATTTTTTAAACTGGTTAAAGAAAACAGAGCGTGACATGCCGATCTCCGAAGCCAGCGATTCCAGTGTCCAATCGTTTTCAGGGGAGTCTTGCATTAGTTTCAATGCCTTGCTGACCCTGGGGTCATTTAACGCAGATAGGTAGCCGCTTTCAGGTGCAGCTTGTTCCAAATAGGCCCGGATGATATGGACAAACATCATTTCCGACAAACATTTCAGCATTACGCTACTACCAGGCCTTTCGTTATTAAGTTCTTCCAGCATGAGCTGGGCAACTTGTCGGACCAATAATTGGTTTTCTGTTACATATTGCCTAATATGAATAATCGGTGGAAGATCCTTTAAAAAAGGATGAAGTGGCTGGTAATCAAATTCAAAATGGCCCGCAATCAGGATAGTTTTCTCACCATCACCATTAAAAACCGGAACTCCTGCCCTAAGGGCTTTCACAAACTCAGGAGAGGGCATACGCAGGCTCGTCGGTTTATCCGCTATCCAGTGGGCGCTCCCGTGAGGTACGAATATGAGGTCGCCCTCTTTCATTTCGATAACACGGCCGTCGGGTGAACCAACCGTACAGCTGCCGCTCACCAGCCGCCAGAACTGCGAGTTTTCGTCCTTGACAATATCCAATCCCCAGGGAGCAGCCAAAGGGATTTTGTTATAGACAATGCTTTTCAGCCGCGTTGCCTCCAATACAGTGCTTAATGCGTCCATTGTTGTAAATCGATACGTTTAAGCAAATATATGATACTTATTAGTGCTTTTAGTATTTGTAGCCGCGTTACCTTTGTACTATAAATCAAAAAGAAAATGAATACACAGGAATTAGCCGATCGTTACTATGAACTTTTTAAAGCGAGACAGGTACCGGAAATCTACCAGCAGTTATACAGTGCAGATATTGTTTGTACCGAACCGGAACATGCCCTGGTCATGGGTGTGCCCACTGTAACTAAGGGTATTGAAGCGGTTTTAGCGAAGTCGAAAGCCAGGCAGGAAACTATAGAAGAAGTACACAGCTTTTTCAGCAGCGAACCCGTGGTTGGGGGCGATTATTTCAGCCTGGCAATGGGCAGGGATATGACCCTGAAAAACGGACAGCGATTACAATTAGCGGAAATCGCGGTCTTTGGGGTAAAAGATGATAAGATCATCACTGAGACCTTTTTCTATTAATCCAATTACCTTTACAAGTATCCGGCTGCGGGAATTGGCCCACAGCCGCAATGGTCTATTTTGGAACAATTCCTGTTCCGCTATGATTAGTTTAGATTTTGATGGAATCTCACTGATTTATCGTGTCAGGCTTTGACTGTTTCGATTTTCGTATAAAAGTAGCAAGCACAAAAATTGCAAATCCAAAAAGCCAGGTTGAAAATAGCACGATAAAGAAAATCTTTCTGATGGATGAATGAAAGTATCCAGGGTGATAAAACAATCGGTTCAAGGTGTTGATTTTTTCAATTAATGCATGTCGATCGAAGCTGTTCCTGATCTGGTCTAGCTGGTCCTGATTTTTATCCCGAAAATGAAAGACATCCTGGGTGAGGGCTACCGGGTTGATGGAAGATTCTATGTTGTATTTTTTCAATAGCGTATCCAGCTTTTTAAAAGAGTTAAGTAGAGAATCTTTGTTTAATTTATAAAGTAGCTTATATCTTTCTATCGCATTTTGCCGCTGTTGTTTTGCCACAGTTTGACCGTTAACAGGACTGATCAATGTCTTGTTTTCGAGAAAAACGCAAATGCTATCGTCATATTGCGGACTGACTGCAGATCCTTTAAATATAATTTCAGTACTGTCCTTGCTGGTGCTTTTTGATATGATTCTTTTCTGTAATTCTTTCTGATCAAAGCCGAACAGTTCATAAGCAGAGTTGGTGGCGCTTTTTAGCTTTTCATAAGCTGAGGTGAGCATTTTTAAGGTGTCAATGCTGTAATATGCAGATTGTAAACTAAAAGATTCCTTATTTCCCAAATCGTAGAAAACAGTGTCCTTTACCTCGATTACCGGATAGGGCTTTGGATATAGGATATTGGTCACATTAAATAATGTTTCTGAATTGTAGGAGGTATTAGGGTATAAAAACGGATTTAAAACATTTAATAACGTTTTATCAGTATTGAAGTTTTTCTCAGATAATTCTTGCTTAAGTTTAGCGTTCAACCCGAAACTATAACTCATAAAAAAGGTTAACGATAAAAAGACTATCGGAAGTAGGATAGCCCCAATTTTAATCAGATTTTGAGCATTGTACTGTTGTCTGGAATGATTCCGTATCAGTAGAATAAGAACGGTCAGTAAAAACAAACCTGTTACAAAGAAGTGGGAAATAGATACGTCGTCGTAAAACTTAAAACGATAAAACTCAGTGTAAATATTTATTTTTCCTATACCTGTAAACTTAAAATAACCGTATATAAAGTAAGCCAAGTGTATTAACGCAAGTACGATGACAGATTTTAAGAGAAACTTTTTTAGATTATGGTTCATATTGTTTAATGCTGATTATAGTGGCTAAAGTTTTTCGGTTTGATAAGATGAAACTTTGTCTAAACTTAATTTGGAACACTTCCCTGCTGTCTTTTTAATCGCTGTTGTTATGGCCGGTGCTTTTTCTTGTGCTATGGTAAAGTTGTTCAATTAAATTTATTTATGCTAAAGTAGTTTTTTATTTTGTTAACTATAGTTATGCCAGTACTTTGATTAATGAAAGGTCTTATATTACTGTAAAGGGGAATATTATAGCTTTAAACAAGATGATTCGGCTGTAGAATATACCCACTATCTCAAAAGATAGGTGCTTATTGGTTGAGATTATCTTATTCAAGATATTACTTTTTTAAAGCGTATAATGCCTAATCATTCGCTTTTCTCATTTCTTAATTTCAAGCATTCATTCCCAAAGATCGATACTTAATCGATCTATAAATATTGCATAAGTGGAAATTAGGTGGGTACGGAAGGGCAGGTGAGGGGGTGCATTTTCAGGTGGATCTTCAAAGGGCAGACCTGAAAATTAGGTGGTAAAGAAATAGAAACAAGCTTTTTAAACTTTAAATATCGGGTAACCCTTGGTACTCAACTATGGTAATTTTGTGCACTATAGCATATAAAGATATATATG
>NZ_QAIL01000259.1 GCF_003061025.1 Pedobacter sp. HMWF019
GTATAAATAGGAGTAAAAATGGCCAGGAAGTAAACAAATTATCCTCCTTATTTAAATTATTTAAAACCCGATTACTGAAGAAGGACTGAACAATACTGTCTAGCTGCTTGGAAAAAGAATTCCTTAGTATAGCAAAAACGACCAGGAGAAACGCGATAAAGCCTAAAATCCAAACCTGCCCCTTGGGTAAAGGCATTCCCGTTTTGAATAAATCTTCCTTTTTTACTTTATTATAAATCGTGTACCAAGGCTCACCGGCTGGCCGGCTGTATACCTTTAGCTTCATAATACTATCCATCAGCAGAGTAGAGCTCAGCAAAGAATCCGGAATCAGCCAACTATGAGTAAGGATAGAGTCTGTTACAAATTTTTGTCTTGCATAAAACGCAGAATCTCTAACCACCCTGTATTTATACACTGGCTTCACTACAGAATCAAGCGGTTGCTGTGACACAGCCTGGGCATTTACGGCGAGATAACCAAGTACACAACAGAAAAAAACCACTAAATATTTATACATGCTTTTCACCAACAGGGTCTTCAATCCTGCAAAACTAAGTTATTAATTAAACAATTCAAGCAGGTCCTTCTTTGAAAATTGCTTCAGTGTACTGGCATCCGTCTTGATCAGGTCATTGACCAGATCTTTCTTATGCTCCTGCAGCCTCATAATTTTCTCTTCTATGGTTCCTGGGCAGATCAGCCGTACCGCGATTACATTCTTCTTTTGTCCAATGCGATAACTCCTGTCAATTGCCTGGTTTTCTACTGCCGGATTCCACCACGGATCTACCAGATACACATAATCCGCCTCTGTTAAATTCAAGCCAACACCCCCAGCTTTTAAACTAATCAAAAAGACCCTGACCCCATCATTCTGCTGAAATTCGTTCACCTTTGCCGCTCTGTTTCTCGATTGTCCTGTCAGGTATTCGAATGAAATATCCCGCTGCACCAATTCCTTTTTAATCAGGTCCAGCATCGTTACAAACTGTGAAAAAACAAGGATCTTATGCTGAGATGATTTACTCTCTATCTCTTCCATCAGTACAGTGATTTTAGAAGAAGCCTCTCCGTAAAAAACATCTTCTTTCAACAAAGCCGGCGAGTTACATATCTGTCTCAATATCGTCAACCCTTTTAAAACGTGTATACTATGCCTTGAAAGATCTTCCTCCTTATGCGTTAAAAGAAAGTTACGGTATTCTTCCTTATAAGAATCATATACTTTTCTCTGCTCCTCTCCCATCTCACAATACAAGACCATTTCTGTTTTATCCGGAAGTTCCTCCGCCACCTGTTTCTTCGTCCGGCGTAGGATAAAAGGCCTTACTTTTTTCTGCAGTTCCAGCGATCTTTTAATATCCTTAAATTTATCGATAGGTGTGGAATAATGATCTTTAAAATACTGCCTGGAACCCAAAAGACCAGGACTGGCCAGCGAAAGCTGCCCATACAGATCAAAAGTACTGTTCTCCACAGGGGTTCCGGTAATCATGATTTTATTTCTTGAACGCAGTAAAGCGGCTGCATGATAACGTTGGGAAGAAGGGTTTTTAACCGATTGAGATTCATCAAGAAACACATAATTGAACTCAAACTTCTTTATAAAATTAATATCATATAACATCGTTCCATAAGAAGTAATCACTACATCAGCCTGGTTAAAAGGACTGGCATCCTTTCTCCTTTCCGACCCATACAGCGTATGAACCTTTAAC
>NZ_QAIL01000027.1 GCF_003061025.1 Pedobacter sp. HMWF019
CCATAGTGGAGTTCCTCTGAATAAATTATACTCATAATGTCCAATTACATATTCTATAGGATACTTGCTCTTTAAAGACCGGATGAGTTGTTCATTTGCCTCTAACTGCGCTTCTGTTAAGGGCCATTTCTCTCCACCAACATTTTCAACGCCAATAGCGCAATAGTTTAGTCCAATTACATGTCTGGCCAGAATGGTATCCGGCAAGAGCTGGTAAATGGTTCCGTCACGGTCAATAAGATACTGCGAAGACACGTTTAAGCTACTTGCAGAAGTGAGTTCTCTCCTGGCTCCTGGCAGAGTAGAGGTATTGAATACGTTAAAGGTTTTTTCCACAGAGGGGATTTCGGTCCAGTGAAGCACAATCATAACAGGATTAATGGTAGGCTCTGTTTGATGTAACCCATGCCTTTTTTCGAGGTATTCCAGAGAAAGCTGTTTTCTTTCTTCATCAAAGACGATGGGCTTCTGAATAACCGGATAGGTTTTTTGAGCATAAGCTCCGGATATGATCAGCAAGGCAAGCAGTGTGAAGAGGGTTGATTTATTCAGTATTGAAATCGGTTTCATATCTACAATAATAAGGACAAAGGCCCTTTTGAAGGGCCTTTGTTGGTAAAAAGAATTAATTTTTATCCCACCATAATGGGGTTAATAAACGATATTTTTCAGAGTTGTCTCCCACATTATCCGGGTTACGGGTTTGTTCATTGGTCTCATATACCATGCCCCTGATCCACTGGTTGTCATTATTCGCGTCGAAGATCACTGTATTAAGGTTTAAAGGCCTTTTTAAAGAGGGACCATAAATGGCCTGGCTAAAATCAGACCGGCGCATATCTACCCAGGTTTCAGGATTAAGACATAGCGTGATGTATTTTTGACGCATAATATGGCTCAGGCCCTGTGTAAGATTTGCAAAATGTGCGGCCAGACCATCTGTTAACTGAGCGCTCCAGTAAGAAGCTATTTCAGCATCGGTAACACCCAATTTGCGCATATTAGACTTCACTCCTTCTTCATAGGCAGTTAATGCCCCACTGATATCTCCTGATCTTAATCTTGCCTCCGCTTCAATCAGTTTCACTTCTGAATAAGTTATAAATGGAAAAGGAGACGTTTGTTTGGTATAAAAACCACTGTTGCTAAAACTCCCATAGTCATTTCCGTTGGTCTTTGTCGCATCTCCATTTTGTCCGTTAGCCAGAATTCCCTGCCCACCAACAAGTCCACCACCCGATCTTAAACCCCTGTACTGACCATCAGACAGTGCCGGCTTCATGATCCTGCTGATCCGTGGGTCTTTTACCATAGTATTGGTTACCGGCAATGAGGTCAGCATATTCACAAAGAACTGGCTCCAGGTAAAATACCTTGGATCGTACCTGCTGTCATTAGGATCAGTCGTTGGTAAAACAAATCCCCCCCAACTATACCAGGGATTCTCATCAGTTTGCAGTCCATTTGCCAGATAAGCAAATTCAGCATCCATTCCATCTGCATTAAAGGCATTGGTACAAGCTTCAATTATTTTAGCCGGGTTATACAATGTACCCTTTTTAGATAGATGATTTAAATATCTGGCTTTTAAAGCCCAGGCGAACCTCTTCCATTTGCTGATATCCCCCTGGAATAATATATCTCCCGCAGCAGAATTTAAAGTTGTCTTATTAACTGGATTATTAAATGCAGTGATTGCATCATCAAGCAATTGATCTATCCGTTTGTAGGCCGTTTCCTGATCTTGCATTTTGGGTGTTAGAGATATCTGGGTTTTTCCATTATAAAATTCATCTATAACAATAGCTCCATATTGATCAGCCAGCATGCCAAAATTCATAGCCAATAGTGTTTTACCGGCACCTACAAAACATGGGCTCCCTTCTTCTTCACCTAAATTGATAAGATCTACAATATTGGGCATAGTATATACATAAGTATTCTGCCAGCAAAAATAACTGGCAGTAAAACGCCAGGTCTCTGCATTTAAGTTGGTACCCGTTAAGAGTTTGGTTACCCCATATTGTGTCAGACCGGCAAGCTCTCTCGACCCCCTCCACATCGCAGCACCATTTGAGGTGGTTATTGCACCAACCAATCTGTTTGCAGCTGATACTTTTGTGGGATTATTGGGATCCACATTAACGTCTAAAAATTTCTTGCAGGAACTAAAGCTTAGTAAAACCCCTAAAACAAGAAAACTTAACCCTTTTATATATGATGTTTTCATTTTTCTATCCTCCTTTATTAAAATGTTAATTTTAAACCAAGGTCAAAACCCTTAGTTGCAGGCACACCAAGGTTATCAAAACCAAATGAACCAGATCCACCTACACCCGCTCCGCTTCCTGACACTTCGGGATCAATACCGGAATATTTAGTGATCAAAACCAAATTACGCCCGGTAGCACTAAACGACAAACCTTTGATCTTTATCTTTCCGAGATATTTTGTTGGCATATTATAAGTTAAGGTTGCGTATCTCAACCTGGTCCAGCCTCCATCTTCTACAAAGTCATAGCCTTGATTGGCATAAATGGTTTGATAGTAATTTTGATCCAATGGTACAGCAAGTGTATTCTTAGCTCCGGTAGACTCTATAATACCGTCAAATACTTTAGTTCCACGATCCAGAGTTTTTGTACTTAAACCCGAACGGACCAAAGCATTTTCTGTTGCATTGAATACTTTCCCGCCAACACGCACATCAACCATAAAAGAAAACATGAAATCCTTATAGTTAAAAGTATTGGTGATTCCTCCGGTAAATTTAGGGTTCCTGTCGCCCAGATACCCTAATGGGGCCGTTTGAACTTGTGGAAGACCTTTATTCGTTAACAAAAGTTGTCCTTGTGCATTACGTTTCCATATATTTCCATTGATACCAAACAAACTACCACCCAAAAAAGCTGCCCCCTGGGCGACATTTGCGGCTGCCCAGGCATCTGACATTTCTACCCGGTCCAGTTTTCCTGGCAATTCCAGAACAACTGAAGTGTTATGCGCAAAATTAACATCTATAGACCACCTGAACTCTTTGCCAACAATTGGTTTTGCATTTAACACAACCTCAACACCTCGATTTCTGATGGAACCTCCATTCAATGTCGCAAGAAAGGATCCTGAAGATGGTGGTGTGCGTGTAACTAAAATTTGATTATCGGATTTGCTATTATAATAGGTTATGTCTATACCTAAACGGTTCTTTAAAAACCTTAAATCTGCTCCAGTTTCAAAAGCTCTGGTAAATTCAGGTACAAGAAGAGGATTACCAAAAGCATTATTCGAATTGATAATAAACCCTCTTGGGTTGATCGTAAAGCCATTCGTCAAGGTATTCAAAGCTGTTGAAAGCGAGTATGGGGCAGCGTCTTTACCTACATTGGAGAAAGCCGCCCTGACTTTGCCATAAGAAAAGATTCTGTCATCCGATTTGGCTCCAAACTCTTTCAGCAGGTCTGTTAAAATTACCGAAGCACTTACTGAGGGATAAAAAAATGATCGGTCTTTAATTGGTAAAGTGGAAGACCAGTCGTTCCTGCCTTTAAAATTCAGGTAAGCTATTCCCTTCCAATCCGCATTAAAATCACCAAACCAGCTAAAGATCCTTCTACGGGTTAAACTTTCAGAGGTTGTTCTATCTTGCGTCTTTGTATTGTTAATGCTGGCAAAAGTCGGATCAATAAAATTTGCAGATGCAGAGTTTAAAGTCTGGGAAGACGACATTTCAATATTGTTACCTATGGAAAGGCTCAGGTTAAAATCAGAACCAATTTTCTTTTTCCCCGTTAAAATAGCTGTGGAAGTAGTGATTTGCGTTGTATTAAGGGATTCCGCAATAGCACCTTTAAGCGCGTCCGCCTCTACTGTTCCAGGCATCCTTACTGATTTAAAACTTTCAGTATAATAATCCGTTCCAAGCCTGTAAGTGAAATTCAGAAAGCTGAATGGATTATAGTCTAAGTTACCCTGAGCAATAATTCTATTCACATTAGAGGTAAATGGTTTATTTTGAATCGTCCAGTAAGGGTTATCATTTCCTGTTGTTGTAATGATTTTCTGCGAACCGTCCGCATTCAAATAATCTTTCATATCCAGATTTCTCGGCCAGTACAACACCCCCATAATACCGTTTCCACTACCCTGAGAAAGGTATTCCCGGTCCGTTCTAACATAATTGGCACTTCCTCCAACCGTTAATTTTTCACCAACCTTGGTGTCTGCGTTGATTCTGAATGATTTCTTTTTAAAAGTGGAGTTGTCTAAAATTGATCCCTGATCCACAAGCGAAGCTGATGTATAATAATGCGTCTGATCAGAACTTCCACTTACAGAAACATCATGAGTCTGCGCGAAAGCATTCTTAAAAAAATTGCCCAGGTTATCATATACTTTCTCTCCTGACGCAAAAGCTGGCCCCCATGAATTCTGGGCTGTTGGACTGTAAACGCCTTGTTCTCCCTGCTTAAACTGAGACTGCATTTCCGGCAATTTATTAACATGATCAAATGAGAAACTATTTTGATAGGTTACTCGTGCAGCCCCTCCCGAACCTTTTTTAGTTGTAATGACTACCGCTCCGGAAGCTGCCCGGATACCATATAAAGCTGCAGCTGCTGGTCCTTTCAAAACCGTGATGGTCTCAATATCCTCCGGATTGATATCGATGGCTCTATTTGTTGCAGGACCGACAGAAGCAGCAAAACCACCTTGACCAACAGGCGTACTGTTGTCAACCGGGATCCCGTCGAGAATAAATAAGGGCTGATTATTTCCGCTTAGTGAGCTCCCCCCTCTGATCATAATATTTGCAGAAGAACCAGCTGCACCACTGGAGTTTGTAATCTGTACTCCGGCCACTTTTCCCTGCAGCGCATTCACAATATTGGGTTGTTGAGAGTCTACGATTTCCTGGGCTTTAACATTCTGCGTGGAGAACCCCAGGCTTCGGATTTCCTGCTTTACACCAAAAGCGGTTACCGCAACTTCATTTAAAGTTTTGCTATCCTGCTTTAATTTAACGTTAATGACTTTTGCGCCATTAACGACTATTTCCTGCGGCACCGTACCAATAAAGCTGAAGACAAGTGTTTCATTGCCTTCTGCTTTAATAGAATAACGGCCTTCATTATCTGTACTGATACCTCCGGTTTTGCCCTTAACTTTTACTGAAACACCAGGCAGCGGCAAACCATCGTCTGCTGATGTTACTTTTCCTGTTACTGTTATTTGCTGGGCCATGACTTGAGTGGTTAAAACAAGTGTGCACCAGAATAACATGAGTAGTTTTCTTTTCATGATGAATTTGGGTTTAGGTTGTTGATAGATTATTTAGAATTTACATAAGCATATGGATAGGGAATAAAAAACTGAAAAACAAAACAGGCAGCACTTTATCTATGCTGCCTGTTGATTCTATTTAGAGTGATCCTTCATTATTTCACTTTCAAAGTAATTAAAGACCCCTTTTTAGATAAAGTGTTCTTATTAACAACTTCAACCTCCAGAACAATGGCCGTTCCAGTGGCCAGGCCAGAAGGAACCGGATAATTCAGGATCAATGAATCTGTACGGCTTATTGATGAATAAGCCTTTTGATAAGCCGTAGTTGATACCAGCTGCTGAGCGCCCGTACCTACTGTTGCCCTTAGATTGATCTTGTCAATCGGATCATCAGACCAGTATCTTAAATCCAGGGGAACTGATGCTCCCGAAGCCACATTTGCAGTAGCGGGGGATTGAATGGTAAAACTGGCTACAACTGGCACCTTGCCTATAACTGTTATATTATCTTGCAACCATTGGTCTGGCGCATTCTTTTTACATGCAGTGGTCAACAGTATCACCGAAAAAAGGCCTGCAACCATTATTGATATATTCGTTTTCATTTCCTCTTAATTAATTGAACAACCATATTTTTTGGGCCTGATTTGGAATTTTAGGCACGTTAGGATTTCGACCTGGTTCATTATCAGGATATTTTGCCCGCTGAACATACACATTGCCTAAAAGATTTTTATTAGGCTGTTTCAATCCAGGATAAATAGAAGCATCGTACTGATAACGTCTCATATCTGTCCATGTCTCCATTTGCAGAAATAAGGCGATGTATTTTTGAAGCATGATATCCGTAATTGTGATATTTCCATTCTTAGTGACAACAGCATTAGTTGTATAAGTGGCTATATCGGCATCTGAAACGCCAAGTTTCAGCATGTTTCCTTTTATACCATTAATATAAGCTGTATATGCACCAGCTTTATCTGTAGCAATCAGGGCTTCAGCCTTTATAAACTGCATCTCTGCATAAGTCAATATGGGAACAGGAGACGTTCTTGCACCATAAAAGGTTTTTTCTGTTACATCTGAGTTTGCCAGGATTGCACCAGGATCGGTACTCAGTGCACCAACCGGCCGGCCGATATAAGTGGCAGCTCCTGCGTTATCAAATAATTTTGGCAATCTTGGGTCTATTACCCCGCTAAAATATCCTGTACCATTCATCAGGTTCACCAGGAAATAGGAAGGGCGACCCTGTTTTGCTGTAATAGCAGGTTGGCCCAGATTTGTATACCAGGGGCTTGGTCTTTCCTGAGAATATTTCAACTGTAAATCTACTGCTCCCTTTTGGTCATCAATAGCAGAGGAAACATCAGAGATGGCTTTAGCAAGATTGGCTGGATCCTTTTTAGACAAGTGGAGATAATAGCGGGCCCGCGCTCCATAAGCTACCTTTTGCCAGCTGGCGATTGTTCCTCCAAAAATAAGATCACTTGTTCCGACTT
Source organism: Pedobacter sp. HMWF019 (assembly GCF_003061025.1). Lineage (GTDB taxonomy): Bacteria > Bacteroidota > Bacteroidia > Sphingobacteriales > Sphingobacteriaceae > Pedobacter. The sequence continues at coordinate 6,786 of NZ_QAIL01000027.1, forward strand.
TTAAACTTGCTGTTGCGGGAACTGGTTTTGCCAGGTCGGCAATTGCCCCATCCAAAAGGGCCTTCAGCGACGTGTTATAAATGTCTTGTTGCGCATCGTAAGTTGGACTTGGAACAGTAGGCCCCTTGAAAGCCTGGCTGTAAGGCAAGTCCCCCCAGATGTCCGTGCTTTGCATTAAAGTCAATGCAAAAAGTACTTTACCAATGCCAGAATACTGAGGAGCTCCAAGCTTTTCTGCGCGATCAATCATATCTTTTAAGTTTGGCATCGCATCTCTGTAAGCCGATTCCCAGATATTGTCAAATCCGTAAGGATTATAAGAATCTATATTTGCTTCATAGGAGTTAAAACCAGCTAAATATTGTGGATAGCTGTTTCCATATTGTCCTACATTAAAAAAAGATGTTGCAGTAAACTGAATGGTTGCACCTAAAAGGCCTGATAAATTTGCCTGATCTGGTGTTAGCCTTGAAGGGTCATCATTAATGTCCAGGGCCTTCTTGCAAGCACCAAACGATGCTGCAACAACGACCATCATAACCAGGACTTTTATATTTATTCTTTTCATTTTTCTAGAAATTAACATTTACACCAACGTATACACTTCTTGTAGAAGGAATACCCGTTCCTACATAGCCAACTGAGTTTGATCCTGCACCATAAGCACTTGCCTCCGGATCAAATCCATTAAACGGCGTGCTTAACCACAGGTTATTTCCCGTTACAGAAAGCGATGCAGATTTAATAAAAGTTTTGTTCAGCCATTTTTTTGGCAATTCGTAAGCAAGTGAAACATTTTGCAGCCTGACCCATGAAGCATCCTGAAAACCATTGTTTTCTGTAGAAAGCCTGTAAGCAAAACTATTGTTATAAAAACTCTGGTCAATCAGGGCCGCTTTGTCATTTGGAACATATACAGGATTTGCCGCAGTACCAGTATTCTTAACGCCTTTAAAAATCACCATTTCATTTCTCATTTGCGTTTCTGCACCTATACCGGTAGTATATCTTTGTGTTTTTGGAATGTCGAAGACATCTCCGCCTTTCTTAAAGCTAAACAGGAAAGAGAACGTAAATCCTTTGTAATTCAACGTACTGCCAATGCCACCAACCCAGTCCGGATAAGCATTTCCAACCAGGAAGTTATCTGACAATTGTTGAGTTGTTGAAGGATATCCGTTGGCATCAAGAATAAGTTGTCCATTATACGGACTGCTTGGATCAGACACCCTTAAATAAGGCCAGCCATACCAGTCTCCAGGTCTGCCACCTGTTTTAATAATTTGTTTAACCCACGGTGTCTCCGGATTGAATTGGATTTCACTTACTCCGGGAGGCATTGATAGCACTCGTCCTTTTGTTTGTGACCAGTTGGCATTGATGTCCCATTTAAATTCAGGCGTATTGATCACATTAGCTGTTAGCAAAAATTCCAGTGAATTATTGCGTATTTTACCTGCATTGGTTACGAAAATATCAAATCCTGAAGCGTAACTGATTGGAACTGGAACGATCTGATCAATACTATTAAGTATAGCATAGTTGGCATCCAGGGTAATTCTGTTTTTAAGAAAGTGAAACTCTCCTCCAAACTCCAATCCTTTTGTTCTTTCCGGGCGCAGAGACTCGGAACCAACTTTAATATCTCTTCTTACTCCACTCACACCACTAAAAGCCTGAAGTGTCGAATAATACTCTCCAATTTGATAAGGATCTGCATCTTTACCAACTTCAGCATAAGAAGCCCTTAACTTACCATAATTGAAGATCGGGTTGTCTTTCAGGCCCAACGTTTCTGTAAATACATAAGAGAGACTGGTTGAAGGATAAAAGAAAGACCGGTTTTTAGGTGGCAATGTAGATGACCAGTCATTTCTTCCCGTCACATTCATAAACACAGTATTGTCGTAACTCACCGTCAGATCACCAAAAACACCAATGATGTTCTTTTTAGTTGGGAAAGTTGTTGGGTTATAAACATTGTAATTGTTAATACTTTCCACATTAGGAACTACAGCCTGGGTTCCATTTAAGGAAAGGTTCGTTCCGTTAATATGAGTAAAAGAATGTCCAACTAAGAAATTCACATTCCATTTGTCACCAAATTGCTTGGAAGCTCTGGCAAAGAAATTAGAGTTGATTTCATTATAGCTGATCCTTTGTTCTGTCATAGACCCCAATGGACTAATTAATAAACCAACCTCATTATATACTTGTCTGAAATCGGTATAGTGATCCAAACCCGCTTTATAATTGAAGGTCAGCCAGTCTGTTGCCTTATACTCTACACCAAGGTTTCCTATAAGTCTGTTTACATTGTCTCTTAGATAAGCATTCTCAGTAAAATAGAATGGGTTCTGTATAGAAGCGTTATATGTTTTTTCAGAACCATCTGGATTTAGATAGTCTCTCGGATCTACCGTATTGGTAGAGCGCATTAAATAATAAATGGTTCCGGAGGATACACCAGTACGGGGGTTCTTTCCTCCAGAATTGATGTAGTTTGCAGATCCCTCAAACTTCAACTTATCAGAAGCTTTCAAGGTTCCGGCAAGTTTTATAGAGGTTTTTCCATAATCTGAGTTTGGAACTACGCCATCCTGAGTAGAGTTCGCAATGGAAGTAAAGTAAGTGGCACTTTCATTTCCACCACTAAAAGTAAAAGAGTTTTGTGCCTGATGACCTGTTTTAAAGAACAAATCATAAGGATTATAGGTTGGAATTCCCTCTATTTTAGGACCCCAGGTATTAACTGTCGGAACGTATGCACCATTGTTTCCATTACCATAAGCAGTTTGAATAGCCGGTTTAGTGGCTACGTCGTCAAAGCTATAGGAAGATTTGAAACTAAAGGCTGGCTTTCCACCTTTACCAGATTTTGTAGTAATGATCACCGCACCATTTGCTGCTCTCAGACCATATAGAACAGATGCAGCCGGGCCTTTCAAAATAGTCATGGTTTCGATGTCGTCTGGATTGATATCCGCTGCCCTATTGGTATTTTGGAAATTGTCATTTAGCTGATCTGTATTGTTGGAAATAGGGATTCCGTCTACAACAAACAGGGGTTGGTTATTTGCTGAAGGATTCAGGGAGTTAATTCCCCGAATTTGGATCCTTGACCCTGAACCGGCTGCTCCTCCTGCGCTGGTAATCTGCACACCCGAAGCTTTACCTTTTAAGGCATTGATTACATTGGATTGATTGGTATTGGCAATATCTGCGGCCTTAATTTCCTGAGTTGCATATCCCAATGCCCGCTTTTGCTGCTTAACGCCCAACGCCGTTACAACAACCTCATTTAAATTGTTTGCCGTTGGTTTCAGCACAACGTTTAAATTGCTGTTGCTCCCAACAACAATTTCCTGTGCAACCATCCCAATATAGCTAAACACCAGTACATCAGATGAGGTGGCTTTAATGGAATAGATACCATTCGTATTGGTCTGAACAACCGTGCTGCTGCCCTTTATCTTTACAGATACTCCAGGGATAGGCATCAGGTCATCAGAGGAGGTGACCTTTCCCGATACCGAAATTTGCTGAGCCAGTGCTTGAGTAGCCAGCATGAAGGTCCCCCATAATAACATGAGTAGTTTTTTTTTCATAATGAATTGGTTAAGATTAAGTTTGTCTTATTCGGCATAATGCTTTGTGCGTCTTTATGCGTCTTTATGCAATAAATTTAAAAAAATATATTATTAAAAAATCATATCAAGAAAAAAAAGCACTTATAATTCAATTAAATAGCTTCTGGCGTGCAGCAATTTGCGTGTTTAAACACGATAAAACAGATTTAATATAAAACACAAGGGCCCCGGTTGGGGCCCTTGTGTTTTATATTAAATAGGGAGTTTATTTCCCAGATAAAGAGATACTTTATTAAAAAGCCGGGTCTGAAGGTGTATTCGGATTATTATCCCGTTCCGTGAAAGGATAAGGGAAAAAGTTTCTTTTCCTTTCCGAATTTGGCCGCCCAAATCTCCTCATATCTTCGATCTTCAAACCCGACATATACAACTCTATGCATCTGTGTTTATAAATCAGATCCAGTAATTGAGCTTGAGTGTAAGTTCCTGTAAGCTGAGGTAAAGCAGCGCCTACACCAAAATGATCTGAAGAAGGTGTTTTTGTTACGACTTTATTTAGCTCAATCAAAGCATTAGTAAGATCTGGCTGACGAGCATAGGCCTCTGCTTTGATCAAAGTAATCTCACCAGGTAAGAAAACCGGGATCGACTGAGTTAAGGCGGAGCCAAAACCTTTAATTCCAAGAAAAGGTGCCAATGCTATCGGCTGGGTGTAAAAAGACACTCTCTGATCTGCCGCGTCCGGAACAAAAGCTCCAGTCTGTCCAAGAGCAATATTGCTTGGTTGGAAAACATTATTCGTCGAAGTTGCAATATCATAAATAGGATTAAAGGTATTCGTATCAAAATCAAAAGTTGAATACCCGGCTGGATCAACCAAATCGGCGGTAGCCAAAGCCAACGGATAGTTACCCGCAAAAAGAGCATAGCGTGCTTTTAAAGCCAACAAAGTGTTTTTAACATTTAAATTTTTGGGAACACTAGCCTTAAAGCTTACACTAGGCTGGCTAGCGGCGATTACAGCCAAAGCATTATCGATTACACTAATTGCTTTATTGAATCCTTCAAGCCTGGTCACAAATCCCACGTTATGGCCAATGCCAGCTGGAATCTTTTCCCAGTACTGCGACAAGTTACCAATAGCAAGAGCTTTGAAAACACTGGTATAAGCGATCAAACCTGCAGCATAATTTTTATCTGCAAGATTAGCCGCATTAGTAATAACGTTATCCGCATCGAAGATAATCTTATTAGAAACACTCCAAATATTACCCAGCACCGTATTTGTACCATCCACGCTGTTACCTCCGGTAAAGAGCTGCAATTCCGGTATATTTCCCGCATTAGACAGTAACAACTCGTTGGTTACAAATCCATTTGCCTCTACAGAGTTAAAATACACACCGGTTCTTGAAGAAGAATACAATTTCTGAAGCCCAACAGCAATCCCAGTAAGTCCTCTCGAGGAGTTTAGAACGTCTGTAGCCAGAGCCGCATTTGGATCTTTGTATTCCTTTTTACAGGAAGTAGAAGCCAATATCAAAGAGGCCACAAGTGTTATTTTATATATATATAACTTTTTCATATCTGATCTTTTTGAAATTTAAAACTTAACCTGTAACCCTAAACTGAATGTGCGTGGAATTGGCACTGAACCAAAATCTATGTTACGCAATAGAGTAGACTGTCCACCCGCGTTTACTTCTGGGTCATATCCTTTATAATTATCCCACGAAATCAAATTCCGGCCACTTAGATTAATGGTAAGGTCTTGCAAAAACTTAACTTTCCCTACATTATAGCTTAAAGAAACCTCTCTTAATTTTATAAATGAACCATTGTCAATACGCCATTCTTCAACAGCATAAGCACCTGCTATATAACCTCTTGGTAGTTTTCCTTCCTGCTCCTGCTCCGCAACCTTGCCATTACCCACGCCCTGACGGGTACGCCAGTCGGCATTCCAGACATCTCCTCCGTGAACATCATCTAACTGGATATGCAGATTGAATCTTTTATAGGAAAAGTCGTTAACAAAAGAAGCTGTATAACCAGGGTTTGGATTGCCAAGCACTTTACGTAACGTCGTTCCTGTTGGCATCCCATTAGCATCTCTCTGAGGTATAAATGTAGTAGAAGATGTTTGGATTCCACGCTCTGTTTGTGGAATGCCGGCTGCATTAGTCAGTAAACTTCCATCAGGATTCCTGGCAAAGAATGTTCCATAGAATACCCCTATAGGTTGTCCATCAATAATTGCCACAGGTGCCCCTGGGTTAGTGGTGATCAACCGTAGTGCACCTGTTCCAACAGCCTTATTTCTGTTTCTGTTAAAGATAAAAGTTGTATTCCACTTGAAATCCCGGCCCGAGACAGGTACTCCTGTCAGCATCAGCTCTATTCCTTTGTTTTCTAAAGCTCCGTTATTGTCCAGTAAGCCTGTATACCCTTCTGAAGGTGCGATCACCACCGGAATTAACAGGTCTTTCACCTTTTTACGGTACCAGTTAAAGGTCAATCCTAATCGATTTGAGAAAAAAGAGAGATCTGTTCCAAGTTCAAGTTCACGCTGACGCTCTGGCCTCACATTGACATTGGCAAGAGTATTACTTCCTGTAAAACCAGTACTGCCCAACAGTGGGTTAGAATAATATTCATTAAAGCGATCGTAAGCCCCAATTCCTGTTAAATTTCCCGACTCGCCATAAGCTCCCCGGACTTTGAATGTACTCCACCACTGCGATACTCCGAAGTTTTTCCAATAATCAGCTGAAGAAAGCACATAGCTCACATTTCCCTTCAAATACTTCTGGGTACGGTTTGCACTACTGAATACAGAAGATTGGTCAACCCTTAATGCTCCTGTCACAAATAAATGATCTCTGTATTTAAAATTCTGCTGCACATAGGCACCGCTAATGGTAAATTCAGACCTCCTGTCTACATTTGGAAGCACGGTGCTTGCGCCATTCACTGTTTCTATAAACGGAGCTAAGCCACGTCCGTTCAGTAAAGAGTAAAGATCCTTCTGGTATTGATAAGACCCACCCACTTGAGTGGTAGATAATAAACCATCTGCCAATTTAGCATCATAAGTAAAGTTCAATTCATTATTGAATAATGTAGTGGTCGCATTTGCTGCGCTTGCATACCCATTCAAACTGGCATCCAGATTAGGACCACCGCCATAAAAACCTGTACTTACATTGTAGGCAAACGGAGGAATAAGTGTAGTTCCGTTTTGTATTGTATTATCTACGCCCATTGTATAATCAATGGTCAGATTTTTCACCGGATTTAACTTTAACCCTGTATTGGCGATAATCCTGTTGGTGAATTGCCTCTGTTTAATATCTTCTATTACTGAAACCGGGTTTACCCTTCCTCTTTCACCAACAGCCTTTAAATTCCCAAGAGCATCTCTTGCAAAAATATCATGGAAGTTACCAATAATGGTTACAGAATTCATTGGTGAGAAAAAAGAATTACCATCAGGTTTCTCATTGGCATCGCTATGGATGTAATTAAAGCCTGCTGTTAATTTTGCCCAGTTGTTAATTTTTTGGTCCAGATTGGCTCTGAAATTGTACCTTTTAAAATTGGTATTCTTAATGATCCCTTCATTGGAAAAATAGCCAGCAGAAGTATAGAACTTTGTATTATCAGTACCGCCTGATACAGATACGGTATTGTCAGTACCAGTACCGGTTTGAAAGATATAATCCTGATAATTATATCTTGTTACAGGCGTAGTCGTAGTCGCTAAGGCTGGCGGGGTTCCAGTGAGCTGAATAATATCTTGTGTGAATACATCAGGAGAGCCTCCGAATTTAACGGGTGACTGATTAACTTCAATCTGTTTCCTGAGCTTACTTACAATTAAGCTGGTTGAAAAACTGACTACAGTTTTTCCACTCACTCCCCTTTTAGTAAAAATCTGAACTACACCCGAGTTTGCTCTTGACCCATAGATGGCTGCTGCAGCCGCGCCGTTCAGCACCTCAATATGATCAATATCGTTTGGATTGATATCAACCATCCTGTTTTGTCCAACACTTCCAACAAAATTTCCATTTTGTCCGGCCGGATTCCCGGAATTATTACCCCCATCATAATTAGCAGAGGTATTGGTTACGCGTGTGGTGGAGTTATTCACAATTACGCCATCGATGATATACAAAGGTTCAGAAGAGGAGTTTACAGAACTTACTCCCCGTAGTCTTACAGACATTCCCCCTGCCGGGTCGCCTGAATTCTGGCTAATCTGGGCTCCAGCTGTTTTACCCTGCAAAGAGGCAAGTACATTCCCGCTCGGAGCTTTGACAAGGTCATCTCCTTTGACCGTACTCACATAACTTCCCAACTGTTTACGGGTTGTACCCTGCGAGGTACCGGTAACAATCACCTCATCTAATCCTACGGCATCAGTTCCCAATTCTGCATTTACAGTTACTTTGTCCTCAGTGCCGAGAATAACCGACTTACTGACAGACTTAAAGCCAATATAAGAAAACGTAACCTGATAAGTTCCCGGAGCCAAATTAGCTGCAAGACTAAAAACGCCATCATTATTTGATGCAGTAGCAAAGCTGGTACCCTGAATCTTAACCACGGCCCCCGGGATGGTTTGTTTGGTTGATGCATCCACAATTTTACCCCCTAAAGTAAACCGTTTATTCTGCGCGTGGGCAGAAACGGCAAACATCAATAATAGAACGGGCACTATAAAAGCATAAATGCACTTAAAGCACCACAATGTGTAGATTTTTTTCATACTTGTTTGGTTAGTAATTATGGTCAATTGTTAATTTGACAATACATCTTTAAACACGCAATTACACGCACAAAGATATTCTCAAAGTAAATATCATAAATGTTTTCTGTTAAATACAAGGAATTATTAACTATTTATAAATAAATCAGCAAAATATTATTGCACAAATCCGCATAAATCCGCAACTTCTCTTTTCTTTTCATATATTTATTACATTAGCAAAAAATTCAGTCCATGTTAAAGAAGGAACGCCATGATCTGATCATGCGCCAGATCAACCTACACAACAGAGTACTCACCTCTGATCTTGTACAATTATTAAATGTTTCTGAAGATACCATCAGAAGAGATCTTCAGGAGTTATGTGATAGAGATCAGTTAATTAAAGTTCACGGAGGTGCACTTTCTACTTCCTATCAATCTTCTTTTGACGATAAAAATGTCTATGCCCGTGAAGCAAAAATTGCCATTGCAAAAAAAGCCATATCCCTGATCAAAGATGGCATGGTGATTTTAACCGGTGGCGGGACAACCATTATAGAGCTCGTTAAACAATTACCAGATCATCTTCAAGCTACCTTTTTTACCATCAGCCCCTATGTAGCCATCGAATTGGCAAAATATGCTAAAATAGAAGTCATCCTGATCGGAGGCCTATTTTCAAAAAATTCTCAGGTGACTTATGGTGGCCATGTGATCAACCAATTATCCGAAATCAACGCAGATCTCTGTTTGCTGGGCACAAGTGCCATGCACGCACAGAATGGGCTTACAGATACCGACTGGGAAATTAACCAGCTCAAAAAAACCATGTTGAATTCCTGTAAAAATGCTGCTGTACTTTGCATTTCGGAGAAGCTAAATACCACCCAAAGGCTTAAAGTTGCCTCGCTGGAAAAAATAAATTATCTCATCACCGAACTTCCTGCAACCAGCCATGAACTGGATGCCTACAGAACAAAAGGTATTAAAGTCCTGTAAGCAAAAAACGATCAGCCATAAAATTTTGATCAGGAACATAAATATCTGTGCATTATTCTCTAGATATTATAGAAATAGTGTGCTATATTTACTGCTCCGTACCAATTTTAACAACCTAATAAATGGCTAGATTAAATCTATTAGAAGAGACGCGCTTTGAAAAACTGCCTGTCTCTGTCTTTGACAATCCGCGTGAAGCATCTTTGAATGTTGCTCACCGTATTGCAAACCTTATTAAAAAAAAGCAAGAACAAAATGAGATGGCCGTTCTTGGCTTAGCAACGGGGGCCACACCAATTGCAGTCTATGCAGAACTTGTTCGTTTACACAAAGAAGAGGGGCTAAGTTTTAAGAATGTAATTACATTTAACCTTGATGAATATTACCCTATGCAGCCTAATGCCGCACAGAGTTATGTAACATTCATGAATGAAAATCTTTTTGATCACATTGATATTGATAAAAACAATGTGAACATCCCGGATGGCACACTTACCCTGGAAGAAATTCCCTCATTCTGCCTCAACTATGAGCGTAAAATCGGAGAACTGGGTGGATTGGACATTCAGATCCTGGGTATCGGACGTACCGGACACATTGGTTTCAATGAGCCGGGATCAGCGCCAAACTCAGGAACCAGACTGGTAACCCTGGATGACCTGACCAGGCGCGATGCGGCCAGAGACTTTGGTGGAAAATCTTTCGTTCCAACAAAAGCCATTACTATGGGTATCGGCACGATATTCAAAGCCAGGGAAATTATTCTCATGGCCTGGAACAGAAAAAAAGCTTCAATTATTAAAAAAGCCGTAGAAGGTGAAATCTCAAGTGAAGTACCCGCGACTTATTTACAGTTATCCGATCACGTAGAATTCATTCTGGACGTTGACGCAGCTTCCTTATTGACTCGTTTTGATACACCTTGGCTGGTTAAAGATTGCATCTGGGATGAAACACTAACCCGTAAGGCAGTAATCTGGCTGGCCAACAAACTTCAAAAGCCAATTCTGAAACTCACAGAAGATGACTTTAACAACAACGGCATGGCGCAACTTGCTGTTGAAAAAGGTCCGGTTTACAATATCAACATCCATATCTTCAACAAGCTTCAGCACACCATTACCGGATGGCCTGGAGGTAAACCGAACGCAGACGATTCTCAAAGACCAGAACGTGCAGAACCGGCTACAAAAAGGGTGATCATTTTCTCGCCGCATCCAGACGACGATGTGATCTCGATGGGCGGAACATTTATCCGTCTTGTAGACCAGCACCACGATGTGCATGTGGCCTATCAAACTTCCGGAAATACGGCAGTTTGGGATGATGATGCCCTTCGTTTTGTGGAATTCAGTATAGATTTTGCCCAGAAGATGGGATTGGGCCAGGATGCTTTACAAAACATTTACGACAACATGCGTAAATTCATTGAGCAAAAGCAGCCAAACCAGGTAGATACTCCAGAAATCCAATCTGTAAAAGGTTTGATTAGAAAAGGAGAAGCCATTGCCGGCGCCCGTTATTGCGGACTGGAAGATGATCATATCCACTTTATGGCACTTCCTTTCTATGAGACTGGTAAAAATCAAAAGAATCCGGTAACCAGTAAAGATGTAGAACTGACCATTGAATTACTTCAAAAAGTTAAACCTCAGCAGGTTTTCGCTGCGGGTGATTTTGAGGATCCTCATGGAACACATATCGTATGCTTTAACATCATCCTGGCAGCTTTAACAGAACTTCGTAAAACAGAAGCCTGGGCGCAAGAATGCTGGTTATGGATGTACCGTGGTGCATGGCATGAATTTGAAACCCATGAAATTGAAATGGCTGTTCCATTGAGTCCTCAGGAACTGGAGAAAAAGAAATACGCCATCTTCAAACACCAGTCCCAGAAGGACCGTGCCGTATTCCCTGGAGACGATTCGCGTGAATTCTGGAAACGTGCGGAGGACAGAAACCGTGAAACAGCAAAAGCTTATGACGACCTTGGATTGGCAGAGTACGAAGCCATGGAGGCCTTTGTAAGATGGAAATTCTAAATGATGGAAAAGAGTTCTCAAAGGTTATTGTCCCTTGATTTTTTCAGGGGGGCAACAGTAGCGGCAATGATCCTGGTAAATAACCCGGGTGATTGGGGAAACATCTATGCGCCTTTGGAGCATGCCAGCTGGAACGGCTGTACGCCCACAGACCTGATCTTCCCCTTCTTCCTGTTTATTGTTGGAGTATCCATTGCCTATGCCATGGGGAGCAAAAAGACCGATCCGACCCTGCACAACCAGACTATACTCAGAGCATTTAAACGTGCTTTAATCCTGTTTGGTCTGGGCCTGTTCCTGTCTTTATACCCAAAAGTCTTTACTGAACCCTTTGAGGCTTTTAAAACGGTCAGAATACCCGGTGTATTGCAGCGCATAGCCCTTGTATTTTTCTTTTCTTCCGTCATTTTTCTGAAGAATTCAGAGCGGAACATATTTAAAATACTCATTGGGCTGCTTGTGGTATACTGGGCATTACTCACTTTTGTACCTGTACCGCATGTTGGCTATCCTAATCTGGAAAAAGAGACAAATTTAGGCGCCTGGCTGGACCGAAGTTTACTAACTGAGGCCCATTTATGGAAATCAGCAAAGACCTGGGATCCAGAGGGCATCCTGAGTACCGTTCCCGCAATTGCCTCTGGACTGTTTGGCGTGCTTGTTGGCATCTATTTAAAGCGTAAAGATGTTGAGGCTGCCACGAAAATTGCCTGGCTGTTCTCTACCGGATTTGCTGCCATCGCCCTGGGTTTGCTGTGGGATCTTGAATTTCCCATCAACAAATCCCTATGGACCAGTTCCTATGTGCTCTATGCTGGGGGATTGGCAACTGTTATCCTCTCTTTAAGCTACTGGATCATTGACGTGCAGAAATATACCCGGTTTACAACACCATTTGTGGTCTATGGAGTGAATGCCATTACTGTATTTTTCCTTTCGGGTTTAATTCCAAGAACATTAAACATGATACAGGTAAAAATGTTGGATGGAACAACTGCAGGTGCACAGTGGTGGTTGTATAAAAGCTATTACAGTCCAAATTTTTCGCCAGTGAATGCTTCACTAGCCTGGGCAGTTACACAGATTCTCTTCTGGCTGGTCATTCTATGGATCATGTACAAAAAGAAGATCTTTATTAAAGTTTAAAAAAGAAAGCCTGATGAATATCATCAGGCTTTCTTTTTTATTTGGTTTCTACACCAACAGGACCACTTGGCTCACTTTCGTTCTTCAACCGATCCAGTGCCGTCACTAAATAATTATATCTTTTCCCCTTATCTACAGTCGTATCAATGAAAGATGTAAAGTCTTCAAAACTGACCCTAAGTATGTTCTTAGGATTTAAAACAGAAATTTTCTCCCCCTCATCAAAGCGATAGATCACATAACCTGAAGCGGTTTCTCCATCTTCCGCCATAAATGGCTTAGCCCATTGGAGGTGTACGCCATCATTGGCCGCTTCTGCTTTAAAATCTTGAGGTGCATTAGGAACAACATCATCCAGCCATGGCATCTGCGGAGGAAGAGCCGGATATTTATACAGATCATTCTTCAGAGAATCTCCAACAGCTCTTGCTACAGTTGTGAAGGATTTGGAACTAAAAAAAACACTGCCCTGCACCCTGTTGTTCTCCCTCAGATACCTGATCTGATCTGGAATCTGACTGGGTTGCCTCCAGGCGGCTTCCATTTTCTGATTCACCAGGTATGCAGCCTGGCCAATGTATAAATGTCGTCCAAAAGTATTGTTGCTCCACCAGTCTACCAATGTTCCAAAAGGAGCAGCTTTTCTGGTGAAACTAAAATAGATCTGAGGATTAATGTAATCTACCCATCCCTCCTTAACCCATTTCCTGGAATCAGCGAATAATTCCGCGTAATTGGAAAGACCACTTGTTTTAGACCCCTCTGCATCTTCAAAAGAGTTTTTCCATATCCCAAAAGGACTAATCCCAAATTTCACATACTTTTTATAATGGTGAATACTGTCGTCCAGCATTTTGATCAGCATGTCGACATTATTCCGCCTCCAGTCCTTAATATCTGTAAATCCATTGGGGTATTTAGCAAATGTTAAAGCATCGTTTATTCTCTGCCCAGAGATCGGATAAGGATAAAAATAGTCATCAAAGTGAATCCCGTCAATATCATAGCCTTTCACCACATCAAGGATCACCTCAACAATATATTCCCTAACCTCCGGGAGGCCGGGATCGAACTGCTTTTTGCCTCCATATAAAAAGAACATATCCGGCCGCTTAGCCGTCATATGACTACTGCTTACCGCGGAACTTCCACCCATCGTGGCCCGGTAGGGATTAAACCAGGCATGCAGTTCCATTCCCCTGGAGTGTGCCTCTTTTATAGCAAATTCCAAAGGATCATAACCCGGACTTGGCGCCAGTCCCTGTCTTCCCATTAGCCACTGGCTCCAGGGCTCTCTCGATTTAGAATAAAAGGCATCTGCTGCCGGCCTAACCTGCAGGATAATTGCGTTCATTCCATTCTTTTTATGCTGGTCCAGCAGAGCGATCAGCTCCTGTTTTTGCTGATCTATGCTTAGTCCCGGCTTGGAAGGCCAGTCAATATTCGCCACTGTAGCCACCCAGATCCCTCTAAACTCTCTTTTTGGAGCGATTTTTGCAGTTGTTTGAGCAGATATAGTGTTGGGTAAAATAAATGCAACTATAATTGCATAAACAATGTTCTTAAGCATTCTTTATCTTTTTTGACGTTCATTTGTGTGTTTGTGTAGGTTATGCAAAGTAATACAACACAGCCCACCTAGGCA
>NZ_QAIL01000260.1 GCF_003061025.1 Pedobacter sp. HMWF019
TTTCCGCAGCGTACGAGAATTTTCCGTAGCAAATTGCAGAGGGAGGGAGGTGACCGGGCTTGGTGTGTTTTTTTCTATCGGTTTTGACTTGCATCTGGTTAATCATTAATATAATAGTGATTAATGGTAAATAAAAACTAAACAAATAAAATATAAGGAAAAAATAAGGGTTAAACAGGTAGCTTATCCCTGTTTAATCCCTGATTATAGTAAACCAATCAGCAATTTGAACCGGACCTGAATGGATGCAGATTTAGGCTCGTTGTTTTTCAATTTTAATTTGTTGCTTTTCAAGCTTGGTTCAAGCCTGTTATGGGCTGGCGATAGACCAACCGCTGAATTTATACGGGAAATCGGGTTCTGCTCCCAGAAAAAAAGAAGGATTAAGGGAGAAGGCATTTTAAGGTTTGCGGGCTTTTTCCGCCCGCCTAAGCTTAAGCAGCCTTAGAGCTAATCCTTCTTTTTTTATAAGACTAAAGAATCTGAGTAAATTACTCGCCTAAGCTTAAGCAGCCTTAGAGTCTTCTTTTCTTTATACCGGAAAGTTTCCTTTTTTAGCCTAAAGGATTTATTTCAGTAGTTCCAAAACCTGCGCAGTGGCATTTTTGGTGTCTACTTTTTCAATGATGTGCGTAATGATGCCTTGCTCGTCGATCAGGAAGGTTTTGCGTGCAATACCCATGTATTTTTTGCCATACATGTTTTTTTCTACCCAGACGCCATAAGCTTCTACGATTTTTTTATCCGTATCTGCGACAAGGGTAAATGGCAGGCTATGTTTGGTTACAAACTTTTGATGTGATTTTTCGTCATCTACACTAACACCAAGAACCACAATTCCTTTAGCAGTTAAGCCCTGATAATTGTCTCTGAAATCACAGGCTTCGGCTGTACAACCCGGAGTATCATCTTTGGGGTAGAAATATAAGACTACTTTTTTTCCTGCAAACTGAGACAGGGATACAGCAGCACCATTTTGGTCTGTTGATGTAAATTCAGGGGCTTTCTGGCCTTCTTTTAATTCGCTCATAGGATTGTTATTTGTAATAATCAATAGTTAGGGTTTTAACGTTGTTCTTTACATCGTCAACAACCAATCTTAAGGTATGTTTTCCGGAACTGCCTGTCTGGTCATTAAAGCTATGCCATAAGGTAGCTGTTTTGGCATCGAATTCCATAAGGGCCCATTTTCCGTCAATATAGCCGTTAAAGCTTTTGATCCCGGAAAGGTTATCTCTTATTTTAAAGGTCATTTTACTAATGCCCTTCATGTTTTGTCCATTGGAAATATTGACAGGAACTATGGTTGGAGCGATAGTGTCGATAGAAATGAAAAAGCTTCCAAAACTTCTTGGTTTGGCTTTAACATAGCCGTTCTCAAAATAACCTCCCTGGGAAGATCTTCCTGTGTTGACGATTACAGCTTTGTCTTTATATTTACTTAAACTGGAATCGGCTTTGATCCATAATTCAAACCCCGTGTGCAATGGAGTAAGGACGTTATGGATTTGATAAACAGCAGAATATGCATTTACCGCAGGTCTTGCATGTTCTGCATAGATAAAGTTCAAGTCATTGTACAAGTTCCCTGCAGGAATGATCACCTTGATCTGGTTATTGTTGAATTCATTGACTTGATTGTAGGGGAAAAGGGTGCCTGCCGGAAGGGCTTTTGAAGCTATAGTTGCTTTACTGTCTCCCAGAACATTAAAAGCAAGAACACTTTGATTTCCTTTTGCATCTGTGATGGTGTATTTGATTGCATAAGCTTTCCCTTCTTCAAATTCAATTCTTCCATTGTTAACCAGATTGAAATAGATGCCCATAGGATTACCGGGATCAACGAAGCTTTTCTGAATGGTACGTTTGGTGTTTAAAAATGCAGGAAAGTCGATATGAGAATTTACAGCTTTGCTGTTTTCGAATTTAAAACGTTCCAGGGCAGAAGTATATACTGGTTTTCCATCTACTTCCAGTTCTATAGAATACACGCCGTTGGTACCAGACGCACCATTGTGTTTATCTGTTACCGTAATTCCGAATCCGACTTCTCCACCAAGATGAATGGTGCTGACCTGGTTCAAGTGATATTTTCCGGCACCGCCGCTCACCTGGAAATACTGCTTTGGTGTAAACTCATTAAAGGCCTGTTTATTCAAGCGGTAAATATACATGGCGTAGATGACAGGCGGAATATTATCCGGAATGTCGAGACCAAAGAGCTGTGGGTTTATGGTTGCCTCAGTTTTAGTATCTCTTACTTCAAAATGGAGATGCGGGCCACCTGAGCTGCCGCGATTTCCAGACCAGGCAATTAAATCGCCTTTACGAACAGGGATCAGGCTGGATGCCGGAAATTCATCTATTTCAAAAGATTTCTTCTCGTATTGTACTTTTTCAACCTGTTGAGCTATTTTAGGATTGAAGCGTTGAAGGTGGCCATACACGGTGGTATAACCATTAGGATGGTTAATATAAAGCGCCTGTCCAAAGCCACTGTTTTGTACACGGATCCTGGAAATATATCCGTCGGCTACTGCGTATACCGGATAACCTTCGCGTTGGTTGGTGCGGTAATCCATACCGGAGTGAAAGTGGTTGGGTCTGATTTCTCCAAATGATCCTGCAAGGGCTGGGGGAGTAATGTCCAGTGGTGGGCGGAAATCAAATTGCGGATATTTGTTGCCGCTAAAGATTTGCTGTCCGTTGGCAAAAAAGGAACTCAGTATAAAGTAGAGAAGTACTGCGTAAGATCTGAACATTAAAATTATTTTATATGGAAATTAAGTAATTGTTCTCCGGCCAGCCAGGCTTCAAGATGATCACCGGCATGGACTTGTCCAACACCCTCTGGTGTTCCTGTAAAAATCAGGTCTCCTTTTTTTAACGTAATGTATTGTGAAACGAAGGCTATTATTTTTTCAAACGGGAAGAGCAGATTTTTAGTATCTCCATTTTGACGTGTTTCTTTATTGATTTGTAATTCGAACTGAAGATCGTACAGGTTTTCAAACTTTGATTTGGGTACAAAGCTGCTAATGGCAGCAGAGTTATCAAATGCCTTGGCGAGTTCCCAGGGTAATCCCTTTTCTTTGTGCTGGCTTTGAATGTCGCGTGCAGTAAAGTCTATACCCAAACCCACTTCTTCAAAATAGTTGGCTGCGAATTTTTCCTGAATATGTTTGCCTTCTTTGCAGATTTTTAGGACAATTTCCAATTCGTAATGGATGTCTGAAGAGAATTCCGGAAGGTAAAAAGGTTTGTTGTCTTTCAGAACAGCCGTATCTGGTTTCATGAAAATAACCGGAACAGAAGGTATGGGATTATTTAATTCTTTAGCGTGTGCAGCATAATTGCGGCCAATAGCAATGATTTTCATCAGAATATAATTTGATTTTAAAGGTTATGAAGCTATCATGAGTTTCTATTCATTATGTTTTTGAGTGTAAACTCATGATGGTTTCACACGGAAATAGTGTTGTTAAAGGAAGTAAAAGTAGTAAAGAATAGCTGAAAACTATAAAACGGAGATTCGTTTTACACTGGTTTCCGCACCTGCAACAATCCTGAGGAAATAAATTCCACTGTTTAAACGGTTAGGAATAGTAAAGCTTTTGGTAATTTCTCCAGATGGGGAGCGTTCATTCATGAGTGTAATTACCTCATTGCCCAAAAGATCCATGACTTTAATAGAGAGATTGGTTTCGCGTTCCAGTTTTAAACTTACATTGATCTGGTCATCCACAGGATTTGGATAAACCTTAAGAACAGTAAGTATTTTATCAGATTTGGAAGCTGCGGTTTTGCTGTTGCTCATCAGCAGGCTGTTGTAAGGAATAAAATCAAAAACAGGTCTGTATGACTGTATATTTGCTTTGATTTGAGGGGTTTTGTTAACCTTTTTTACCTTGCTGTTGTAATAGATACTGTCTGATTTCTGAGCCATAGCATCCATGCTGCACATTATACCAATGCAGGTGATGCAAGAGACGTATACACAGAGCGTTATTTTGGACAGTTTATTCATATCTAGTAGCAGCAAAAATATAAATTATAAAACAAAAAAATCAAATATTTTGTTTAGAAAAGAAACATTTAACAATATTTAACAGATTTTAACGTATCTCAAATTTTATTGTTTGTAACTTATTGATTTTCAGTCTGTAAATTATAAATGTGAATATAGCGTTTTATATCTGTTAATTCCGAATCTGATTTATATACACGTGTCGAATAAAAAAAATTTAAATAATCTATCCTTTGCTGGATTACTGATCAGTTTAGGGATAGTCTATGGTGACATCGGTACGTCACCTTTATATACGCTTCGTGCTATTTTTAATACTGTTGATGAAGCCGGACAGGCCATTACTCCAATGGTGGTACTGGGTGCTTTGTCTTGTATCATCTGGACACTCACCCTTCAAACAACTATTAAATATGTTGTGATCACACTTCGGGCAGACAACAAAGGAGAAGGAGGAATATTTTCTTTGTATTCTTTGGTGCGTAAGAAGGCAAAATGGCTGGTTATTCCTGCGATGATTGGGGGCTGTGCTTTATTAGCTGATGGGATCATTACTCCAAGTATTACGGTAACTACAGCTATTGAAGGTTTACAGATGAAGTTTCCATGGTTCCAGGTGATTCCGGTGGTACTGGGTATTATTGTGGTTTTATTTATTATCCAGCAATTCGGAACCAGTACAGTTGGTAAATTATTTGGTCCAATCATGTTCCTCTGGTTTGCAACACTGGGTTTTTTGGGTGTTGTTTTCGTAGTTCAGGATCTTTCGATCATCAGGGCCTTAAATCCTTATTACGCCTATCATTTATTGGCTACTAATCCTAAGGCACTGGTCATTCTTGGTGGAGTGTTCCTCTGTACAACTGGAGCAGAAGCGCTGTATTCTGATCTTGGACATTGCGGAAAACAGAATATTCACATCAGCTGGATCTTTGTTAAAACCACATTGGTACTGAACTACCTTGGACAAGGAGTCTGGTTACTTCAGCATCCGAATTACAATGCGGCACAGAATCCATTTTATCAGATTGTTCCTGAATCTTATTTATTGCCGATGGTTGCCCTGGCGACCATCGCGGCGGTTATTGCCAGTCAGGCTATGATCACTGGATCTTTTACTTTAATTGCGGAGGCCGTTCGTTTAAATCTTTGGCCAAAAGTACGGATCAATTATCCAAGTAATCAAAAGGGGCAAATTTATGTTCCATCTATCAACTGGTTGTTGTGTGCGGGTTGTATTATGGTGGTCTTGATCTTTAAGAAATCCATTCATATGGAAGGGGCGTATGGATTGGCCATCAACCTGACTTTCCTGGCTACTACGATTTTAGTGGCTGTATACATGTTGATGAAGAAAGTCCCTCGCTACTTAATTGTCATTTTTGTATTGGTCTATGGTTTACTGGAGCTCGCTTTCCTTGCCGGTAATATGACCAAGTTTCTTCATGGAGGTTTTGTAACCCTGTTTATTGGGGCCACTATTTTTACCGTGATGTGGAGTTGGTTTATTGCAAGAAAGATCAAGAACAGATTTGTTAAATATGTAGAGATTGAAGATTATTATGAAATTATAGATGAATTGAGCAGGGATGAATCAGTTCCAAAATACTCTTCTCAACTGGTTTACCTCACCAGTGCAAATTTTAAAACGGAAATAGAATCTAAGATCATCTATTCTATTATACAGAAGGAGCCAAAGCGGGCAGATATTTACTGGCTGGTGCATGTTGATGTAGTGGATGAGCCTTTTACCAGTGACTATAAGGTTGAATTTTTGATTCCTGGAAAATTGATTCGTATTGATTTTAAACTCGGATTTCGTGTAGAGCAGAAAGTCAATTTATTATATAGAAAAGTGGTGGAGGAATTGGTGAAAAACGGAGAAGTAGACATTACAAGCCAGTATACTTCGCTGAAGAGACATAAAATTGCGGGCGATTTCAGGTTTGTATTACTGGAAAAGCATTTGTCTAAATTTACCTCATTGAGTTTTTATGAACAGTCTATTCTTTATTATTATTTCATTCTGAAAAGACTGAGTCTGTCGGAAGAACGTGGTTTTGGTTTGGATTCCAGCTATGTGGATGTGGAAAAAGTTCCATTGATCTTTGTTCCAACAGATGATATAGAACTGAACAGATTATCTGTATAAAAAAAGAGGATGATTTATCATCCTCTTTTTTTTCTACTTATTTTGAAGGCTAAGCTTACTGTGTTTAAATCCATACAGGAAATAAACAACCAATCCAACGACCAGCCAGATACCAAAGCCGATCCAGTTGGAGATACCCAGCTCGCACATCATATACAAGCAGCAGATTAAACCCAATACAGGGATTAACGACAGGTTTTTTGTTATACAATAGTAGCAGATGAAAACACAGATGAAAAAGAAGATCCACATTGGAATTTTGTGTTTAAACAGACTCCAGCCGCTTTCATATTTTTTGTTTGCAGCTATAGAAGACTGATCTACAAATTTTTGATAATCCTCTGCAGACAGATTGCCAAGATAGGCTTCTGCATCGATATCTTTCCCGCTAAGCAGCGAAGCACTTTGTGTAGTTTTAATCTGGTTTTGTACCGATTGTAGTTCTTCTTTGTTCAGAGAGGTAATCAGGCTGATCGGATCATGTACTTTAGGCGTATTGTATAGGAAATCACTGCTTTCTTTTTTGTATTTGGTAAAGGCCAGCACAATCAGAACAACAGCGACAACCGGTATAATGTATTTGGAATTGGCATATGGTATTTTGAATTTCCCTCTTTTTACATCGGGTTTGTTTTGTAATACAAGCACACCTGTACAAACCAGAACAAAGGCAAATAAGGTGCCTATGGAGCAGAGGTCTGTTACAATAGTCAGGTTCATAAACAAAGAAGGAACGGCAACTACGAATCCGACAACTATAGTTGCGAAGGAAGGGGTTTTGTATTTGGGGTGGATCTTTGAAAAAGATTTTGGAAGTAAACCGTCGCGGCTCATGCTCATCCAGATTCTTGGCTGACCCATCTGAAACACCAGCAATACACTGGCCATTGCAAATACGGCACTCACGGCAATAATCCCACTCATCAGTTTCAGGTTAATCTGATCAAACACAAAAGCTAAAGGATCTCCAACGGCCAGCTGACTATAATTTACAATGCCTGTTAATACCAGGGCAATGGCCACATACAGTATTGTACATATGATAATGGCCCACATCATACCTCTTGGAAGGTCGCGCTGCGGATTCTTGCATTCTTCTGCAGTCGTAGAAATGGCATCAAATCCGATATAGGCAAAAAACACAGCAGACACCCCTTTGAGGACACCACTCACCCCATTGGGAGCAAAGGGATTCCAGTTATTGGTGTCTACATAAAAGATCCCCACAGACAGAACCAGAAGAATTACCGCCAGTTTGACAACGACCATTGCATTGCTGGCATTTCTCGATTCTTTCATGCCTCTGTATACCAGCCAGGTAATAAAGATGATAATACCCAGTGCCGGAAGGTCGGCAACCACATGGAAATTACCAATTCTGGGGGCAGTAACCCAGGCATTATTGGCCAATCTGGTCGCTTCGTCGAGATTGGTATAACTTTTACCCGCATTGATTAAGGCTTCCGCATGTTTATGCCCGTTAAAAGCAGTCAGATAATCCATGGTCATCCAGTCTGGCAAATGGATACCTGTAATTCCTAATGCCGGTATATGTATAGAGGCGAGCAAACTGGTGAAATAATCTGACCAGGATATGGCAACAGTGATGTTCCCGATGGCATATTCCATAATCAGGGACCAGCCAATGATCCAGGCTACCAGTTCTCCAAAAGCCACATAGGAATAGGTGTATGCACTCCCTGAAACCGGTACCATAGAGGCAAACTCTGCATAAGCAAAGGCCGCAAAGCTACAAGCTACAGCTGTAAATATAAAAAGGAAGATCACTGCCGGGCCACCATCTGCACTGGCTTTTCCAATGGTACTGAAAATACCAGCTCCAATAATGGCTGCTATGCCGAAAGCTGTTAAATCTCTTACACCTAGTGTTTTGTGTAGGTGTGAGCCATGATCACCATATCCTTTTTCTGCATCTTCCAGTATTTTGGTGATGGATTTTTTTCTAAATAGCTTTTCAAACATAAGTTAGTGGTTAGTCTGGTTGTTTTCTCAAACTTATAAATTAGGATTGAAACTAAGCTAATTTGTCCAGTTCATTTTTCACAAAAGTGGCCAGTTCATTAATGTATTTTGAACTGAAATCGAATTTGATCCCTGCAGTTTCATAAATCTCGTTCATTGGTTTGGTATAACCCAGCGCCAATGCATCAAGATATTGCTGTAATGCTTTTTCAGGCTGCTCTTTGAAATTTTTCCAGATGGCTATAGCTCCTAATTGTGCAATAGCATATTCTATATAGTAAAAAGGTACCTCAAAAAGGTGCAGTTGCTTTTGCCATATATTTCTAAATTCAGCTTCTTGTCCTTCCCAGTTAGAGAAACCTGCACCAAAGCGTTTGTAAATTTGTTGGAAAGCTTCCTCTCTATCGGCCGCATTATGGGTGGGATTGGTATAGATCCAGTGCTGGAACTGATCAATAACAGCAACCCATGGAAGTGTTTTCAATACATCCAGTAGTTGTTCTTTTTTTGCTCGGATGAGGTCTTCCTCCTTGTCAAAATAAACATCCCAATGGTCCATTGACATCAGTTCCATACTCATAGAGGCAAGTTCTGCAACTTCTGAAGGACAATGTTTAAAATCGTTCAGTTCCAGGTTTGCGGTTAAAAAAGTATGTACAGCATGGCCACCTTCATGAACCATTGTGGTGAGGTCACGCAGGGAATTTGCAGAGTTCATAAAGATAAAAGGTGCTCCCGTTTCTGCAAGGGGGTAATTGTAACCACCAGGTGCTTTCCCTTTTCTGCTCTCTACGTCGAACAAGTTATTTGCTTTCATAACTGCAAGCATTTGTCCCAGTTTTGGATCGATGGCGTTAAAGCATTCGATACTTTTATCGATCAGTTCCTGCCCGTTTTTGAACGGCTTAAGTGCTGGCTTTCCGCTGGTGCTTACTTCCTGGTCCCAGGGCTTGAGTACTTCAAGACCCAATAAATGTGCCCGGTTTTCTGCTTGTTCCTTAAGTATCGGAACAATTTCCTTTTCAATGGCTTCATGGAAATCATAACAATCTTTAGGGGTGTAATCAAACCTTCCAAGAGCCTGGAACATGTAATCACGGTAATTTTCGAAGCCTGCATTTAGCGCAACCTGGTTACGCATAGCCACCAGTTCGTCAAATAAAAGATTTAAGGTGTCTTTGTCTACCAGACGACGCTGCTGAATGGTTTTCCAGGCCTCTTCACGTACAGTTCTGCTGGTGTCTTTTAGAAAATTGGATGCCTGTTCCAGGGTGTACTCCTGATCATTGATGATCACACTCATCGCACCGGTTACAGACTGATATTTTTGCTGGGCAACTTGTAACTTGGTGAAAAGGTCGATGTTTTCTTCTCTGTATATTTCCAGTGCTTTTCTCACTGCCCGCAGGTAAACAAAATATTTGTCTTTATCCAGTTCGTCAATGTAGGCACTGGCTACAAGTTTTTGGTTCAACTGGTTGGCCAGAGGGGCTATTTTGGGTTCTATTTCGGTAGCAAAATATTGAAAATCCTTAACCAGTTCTTCGTTGGCAGTATCACAACTCATTTTGATATACCTCCACGCGAAATCCTCTTCAAGTGCGGCCTCGAGTTCGCTTTTGTCTTTTAACCATTGTTCGAGTGCTGCTGCATTATCTATCTGCCTGGCAAGAAGTTCGTCGAAAACAGGAGATAAATTATCCCATTTTATATCCAGTTCCTGTGGAATGTAGTGTCTGTTTTTTTTAGGTATGGTTAAGTTAATCATAGATTCTAAAATTAAAAATGAGTTCTTATAAAGGTATCTACTAAAAAGCAAAGGGCAAATATCACCGAAGCGAATCCATTGGTGGTTGCAAATGCTTTATTTACTTTGCTGATGTCATTTGGTTTTACCAGCAGGTGTTGATAGATTAGCATAAAGCAGAAGAATGTAACTCCGACATAGTAAACCCAGCTAAAGGGAACGAAAATGACCGGGAGTATAACGCACAGCGCCGAAAAAACGTGCAGAACCACAGATAAATTCAATGCCCTGCGGATACCCAATGCGGCGGGAATGGAATGCAGCTTCTCTTCTTTATCAAAATCTTCATCCTGCAAGGCATAAATAATATCAAAACCGCTTACCCAGAACAGTACCGCAAAAGAATACAGAACAGGAACCAGGCTAAAATGACCAGTTACTGCAATATAGGCACCAATGGGGGCCAGGGAAAGACCCAGGCCAAGGACCATATGACACAGTGCAGTAATCCTCTTGGTGTAACTGTAAAATAATACGACAAATAGGGCCACCGGTGAGAGATAAAAGCACAGTTTATTAATGAAAGCAGTGGTGATCATGAATAAGATGCAATTAATGATCACGAAGATCAGGGCTTCATTAGCAGAAACTTTACCCGAGGGGATATCCCTCATTTTAGTTCGTGGATTTTTGGCGTCGATATTTCTGTCCAGATATCGGTTAAAGGCCATCGCTGAATTTCTGGCAAAGACCATGCAAAGCAAAACCAATACAAACAGCAGCCAGTGAAAGGGCGTATTTGTTGTGGTGATGCCCAGGAAAAATCCGATCAGTGCAAATGGCAGGGCAAAAACCGAGTGTGCGAAAAGCACGAGTGAAAAATACTTCTTCATAAAGTTTTTATTGTTGGGAATTCTCTTTTGCGCTCAGGTCCGGCATGACAAAGTCATGGTTTACTTGTTCAATAAAATGGAGTACTTCATCTCTTCCCTGTGCTTTTTCTGCTGAGGTGATTACATATGGTGGTATTTCTTCGAACCAGCCGCTGAGTGACTTTTTGAACTGTGCTACATTCTGATCTGTTTTTACAGCCGATTGTTTATCCGCTTTGGTAAAGATCAGTGCGAAAGGAATTTGACATTCGCCGAGCCAGCAGCAAAATTCCAGATCAATTTTTTGGGGCTCCAGGCGGCTGTCTATTAAAACAAATACACATTGAAGACTTTCTCTTTTAGTGATGTAGTTGCGGATAAATTTCTCCCATTTCTCGCGGCTGTTCTTGGACACTTTAGCATATCCATAACCGGGTAAATCGACAATATACCACTTCTCGTTGATCAGGAAATGGTTGATAAGCTGGGTTTTTCCAGGTCTCTGGGAAGTTTTTGCCAGGCCGTGCTGGTTAACCAGCATGTTAATTAATGAAGACTTTCCTACGTTTGAGCGCCCAATAAATGCATATTCGGGCATATTTGCAATAGGCAAAGCCGAAACCTTGGTATTACTGCAAATGAATGTTGCTGATTTTATAATCATTTTACAAAGGTAGAAAATTAGTTACTTATCTTTGTTGCACAACCATGAATGAAAAAATAACCCCATACCAGTCAGAATCTGCTACTAAAAAGGAGCAGGTCGCAGACATGTTTAACAATATTTCTAAAACCTATGATTTCCTGAACCATTTTCTTTCCCTTGGAATAGATATCATTTGGCGCAAGAGGGCGATCCGGGAATTGAAATCTGTTCAGCCAAAGCTGATGTTAGATGTGGCTACAGGAACAGGCGACTTTGCATTTGAAGCCATTAAGATCCTGAGCCCGGAGAAGATTATTGGAGTAGATATTTCTGCAGGTATGCTGGAGGTGGCCCGTAAAAAAATTGAAGAACGTCAGCTGGGTGGAGTATATTCTGTGAAAATCGGAGATTCTGAAAAACTACAGTTTGAGGACAATCATTTTGATGCGATTACGGTTGCTTATGGCGTTCGTAATTACGAGAATCTGGAAAAAGGAATGGCGGATATGCTGAGGGTGCTGAAGCCTGGTGGCAAAATCGTTGTGCTGGAGTTCTCGAAACCGCAAACATTTCCAGTTAAACAGGCTTATAATTTTTATTTTCAGCATATTCTTCCTGTGTTTGGTAAGATTTTTTCTAAAGATGCAAGAGCTTATACTTATCTTCCCGAATCAGTAAATGCCTTCCCTGATGGAAAAGCATTTACTGATCTGATGGACAGGCTGGGATTTAAAGAAACAAAACATATTTCGCTAACATTTGGAATAAGTTCGATATATACAGGGATTAAATGATCAGAAAACTATTTTTAATGGCTTCCTGTTTATTCATCTGTTGCTCCGTCAGAGCCCAGAACTGGGGTGGTGGAGTAGATGATGATGCCATTCATTTTGGTTTTACTTTTCAATATTTGTCTTCACAGTACAAAGTGTTTAAAAAGGCGGAGTGGAGACAGCCTTTCTATGAAACGCAGGGGCCTAATGACCCTTCGCCTGGTACAGCTACTCAAATCACACCCGGGCTAAAATCCATTACGGCGAAATCCTCACCAGGCTTTGGTGTAGGGTTTGTTGTAAACACCAGGCTGAGCGAACATGCGGATGTCCGTTTTACACCAATCCTGATTTTTAATGACCGTTTGCTCGATTACGAATATGAAACACCGGTTGTACCTGTGCCTAATTCTCTGCCTTTTAAAGAACAGAAAGTGCAAGCTACTATGGTGGAGATTCCACTCGGTGTCAAGCTGAAGTCTGACCGTCTCAATAATTTCAGAGCCTATTTGTTAGGCGGAGCGAAGTATTCCATGGATATTTCTTCTGCCAAAAAAACGAATGATCAGGGCAATGCGGCCATTGATAAGTTTCTGAAAAACCGTAAGGGATATTTTTCTTATGAGGCAGGGATTGGCTTTGACCTTTATTTCGAATATTTTAAAATGTCTCCGGAAATTAAATATTCCTCTTCCTTTGGAAGTGTCTTGAAACAGGATAACAATGCCTATTCAAGTCCCATAGATAAGCTCATGTTGCGTCATGTAACATTCAGTTTATTTTTTGAATAGTGTTTAGGCTCATTATATTTATATTTTTGTAGGATAAACTAAAGCGATGAATTCAAAAATTGCATTAATAACAGGCGCAACTTCAGGTATAGGTAAGGCTTGTGCAACCTTGTTTGCCCAGCAGGGTTATAAACTTATCCTTTTGGCAAGACGTTCAGAACTTCTGGAAAAGCTTTCTTCGCATCTTGAGGATAAATATGCAGTAGAGGTACAGGCATTAGTGCTTGATGTTCGCGAAAACGAGACCTTAATCAAAGGACTTGAAGCCTTGCCTGAAGCATGGAAAAAAGTGGATGTTTTGGTCAATAATGCCGGACTAAGCCAAGGACTTGATCCGATAGATCAGGGTAATACTGATGATTGGGACAGGATGATCGATACCAATGTTAAAGGCCTGCTGTATATGTCAAGGATCGTATCCAACTGGATGATCACTGCCGGAAAAGGTCATATCATAAATATTGGTTCTATTGCAGGTAAGGAAGTTTATCCAAATGGAAATGTATACTGTGCGACCAAACATGCGGTAGATGCATTAAATAAAGGAATGAGAATAGATTTGCTTCCCCATGGAATTAAGGTGACAGCCATAAATCCTGGTATGGTGGAAACAGAATTCTCTCTTGTGCGTTTTAAAGGAGATGAAGAACGGGCCAAGAATGTCTATAAAGGACTGGAACCACTGGTTGCCCAGGACATTGCCGACGCCATCTGGTTTGCAGTGAGCCGTCCGGCACATGTTAATATTAATGATATGCTGATCATGCCTACCGCACAGGCAACAGGAACAATAATTAAGAAAAACTAATTTATGATATCAAATACGATTGATCAGGAAATAAAAAAAGCCATGCTTGCTAAGGATCAGGCACAGCTGAGAGGGCTGAGGGCTATCAAAGCGGCTTTATTGCTGGCAAAAACAGAAAAGGGTTCTGCTGAAGAGATTACAGAGGATACAGAAATAAAGATTCTTCAAAAACTCATTAAGCAGCGCAAAGAATCCTCGGATATTTATAAACAGCAAGGCCGTGCAGATCTTGCTCAGGTTGAAGATGAAGAAATTGATGTTATTGGTCAATTCTTGCCTAAACAGCTGGAAAAAGCCGAAGTGGAAGAAATAATTTCTAAAATTATCGCCGCTGCAGGAGCAAACTCCATGAAAGATATGGGGAAGGTTATTGGTTTGGCCAATAAAGAGTTAGCTGGTAAAGCGGATGGTAAACTTATTGCTGAAATTGTTAAATCACAATTGGCATAAATTGTGTTAAAAATAAGAAGGATTGTTTTAAAAAAAATTAATCCTTTATTATTGCCTTAAATTAACTTATGTCTACTAACTTAGTAGCACATCCACATAAAAAATATGAAGTACGAAGTAATAGAAGATAATGGGTTTAAATACATAGAGGCAGGAGAGGGCGAAACTCTGGTATTACTTCATGGTTTGATGGGTGAACTGAGCAACTGGGAGCAAACGATAGATTATTTTAAAGAAAATTATCGTGTACTGGTGCCCATCCTTCCAATTTATGAACTGCCCATCCTTACGCTGGGTGTTAAAAGTTTGTCTAAACATCTCCACCGTTTTTTAAAACACAAAGGTCTGGAACAAACCGTACTGGTAGGGAATTCCCTGGGTGGCCATGTAGGTCTTGTTTTTACAGCAGCTCATCAGGAGCATGTGAAGGCTCTGGTACTTACCGGGAGCTCAGGTTTGTATGAGAATGCCTTTGGGGGATCTTTTCCAAGAAGAGAAAGTTATGATTACATCCGTGAAAAGGTTGAATTTACATTTTATGATCCCGCTACCGCTACAAAAGAGCTGGTTGATGAGGTTTTCAAAACAGTAAATGACCGCTCCAGGGTGATACGGATTCTTGCGCTTGCAAAATCTGCAATCAGACATAATATGGCCAAAGAACTGTCTAAGATTACTATACCTGTCTCTTTAATCTGGGGCAGGCAAGACAAGGTGACCCCGCCAGATGTTGCGGAGGAGTTTCACGAATTACTGCCTAATTCTGAACTGAACTGGGTAGATAAATGTGGACATGCCCCGATGATGGAACAGCCTGATGTTTTTAATGAATTTTTAAATACTTTTTTAAACCGCATATTGCTGAAGTAATGTTTGCCTCTGAACTCATATCGAACGCGATTCCGCCTCTAAGAACTTCTGATACTGTTCAGAAGGCGCTTGATCGTTTGTCTGAGTTTAAGCTATATCACTTGCCCATTGTAAATGAAACTCAGTTTCTTGGGTTGGTGGCTGAAGAAGAACTGATAGAAGTAAGGGACGCTGAACAGACCATCGGTAGTCTGTCTTTGGCAATCCTTAATCCATTTGTCTATCAGGATTCTCATATATATGATGTGATCCGGCTTTTCGATCAGCTCAAATTATCTGTTTTACCTGTTTTGGATTATAATAAGAACTATCTGGGCGTGATTTCAGTGCACAGTCTTATTGGGTACTCTGCAGAGATTTATGCTGTAAAAGAGCCGGGGGGTGTTATTGTGCTGGAAATCAGCAACCGTAATAATTCTTTGTCTCATATGGCGCAGATCGTTGAAGCTGATAACGCGCAGATCCTGTCTTCCTATGTACAGTCTTTTCCTGACTCTACCAAATTGGAGGTGACCCTCAAAATTAATAAGACCGAGTTATCTGGCATCATTTCCTCCTTTGAAAGGTATAATTACGTCGTTAAGGCTGTCTTTAACAGTACTTCCACCGATCAGGGAACTGAAGACCGCTATAACTCTTTTATGAACTATTTAAACGTATAATGAAAGCAGCAGCTTACGCTAAGTTCATTTTTATGATAAAACCGATACTTTCATGATGAAGATCGCAATCTACGGAAGGGAATTCAACAATACAGTATTGCCTTATGTTCAGGATGTTTTTGATGTCCTCTCCCTTTATAATGTGGATGCCCTGGTCTATGAAAAGTATTATGACTTTATTTCAGATAAAGTTAAACTGAATGCGAAGATCACTACATTTAAGGAAAATGCAGCATTGATTGGCCAGGCGGATGTACTGATCAGTTTAGGTGGCGACGGGACCATGCTGGATACCCTTGCGCTTGTCCGTGATTCGGGCATACCCGTGATTGGGATCAATTTTGGACGTCTTGGTTTTCTGGCAAGTATTAATAAAGATGAGATCAAAAAAGCGATTGAAGCTTTGTTAAATCAGCAGTATGCATTGGATAGCCGAAGCTTACTGAGCCTGGAGTCTAAGTTCCATCTTTTTGGAGAAGAAAATTTTGCATTGAATGATATTACCATTCACCGAAGGGACAATTCTGCCATGATGCTGATCCATGCCTATATGAATGAGGAGTTTATCAACTCTTACTGGGCAGACGGGCTGATCATTGCCACTTCTACTGGTTCAACCGCCTATTCTCTGAGTTGCGGAGGTCCAATTATTCTTCCCAGTTCGCAAAGCTTTGTAATTACACCTATTGCACCACATAATTTAAATGTACGGCCGCTTATTGTGCCGGATAATGTAACTTTAACTTTTGAAGTAGAGGCCAGAAGTGCGAAGTTCCTGGTATCCTGCGATTCCAGAACCGTAACAGTAGACCGTTCCGTTAAAATCAGTATCAAAAAGGCGAGTTTTGATGTTAATCTGATTAGGCTGAACAACGAAAGTTATCTGACCACTTTAAGAAATAAATTGCTTTGGGGAATAGATACCCGGAATTATTAGAATGAAATTTAAATCACTGTTGCTCCATTTTATATTGATCCTGATGTCTGCTTCAGGGGTCAGGGCCCAAGCTTGGGAAGTTGGGCTTGGTGCAGGTGCGGCAGGTTATATGGGCGATCTTAATCCCGATAATCCTGTGAAATTTACAGGTATGTCTGCCGGAGTTTTTGCCAAGCTGAATTTTAATCCACATTGGGCTCTTGGACTTCACTATAACTATGGAAGGATCAGCGGAGATGACTCGGAATCGTCCAATGCGGATTTCAGAGACCGAAATCTGAAATTTTATACCCCTCTGAATGAAGTGAGTGCACAAGTAGATTTTAATTTTTTTGATTATTTCGCCGGTGGGGGAAGAAAGAATTTTACGCCTTATATTTATGCTGGTCTTGGTGGTGTGATTTTTAACCCCAGAATCAAGATAAATGGAGAGACAAGAGATCTGAGGCTGTATAAAACAGAAGGGCAGAGTACACCTTATAGAAATTACGCCATCAGTATTCCTTATGGGGCAGGTGTAAAGTATAATTTTAATTCCAACTGGAGTTTTTTCTCTCAACTTGGGTATAGAACAGCCTACACCGATTATCTGGATGATGTGAGCGGGGCATATAAATATCCGGTTCAGGGAGATGATGACATGCATATCTTTCTGGCTGATCCATCCGGACACAGGCCGCCAGGTAGCCAAAGAGGGGATTCAAGAAAAAGAGATACCTATATGTTTTTGCAAATTGGAATCTCGTATACATTTTTATCTGAAAAATGTTTTACCTTTTAGCATGATTTTCATATAAATAGACTAATAATCATAGAAAATTTTACCTTTGTGTCCCAAAAATGTTAGACTTTTGGGGATCATTTTCATAT
>NZ_QAIL01000261.1 GCF_003061025.1 Pedobacter sp. HMWF019
ATGTCAGACAGTGATACTAAAATTACTGCCTTATTAACTGATGATCAGAAAAAAGCTTATGACGCTTTAAAAGCAGAAAGAAAAGCAGCGATGGAAAAAAGAAGAGGAAGCGGAGACAATGGCGGTGGTAATCGATAATTTTTAATAAAATAATAAAAGCGGCTTTACGCCGCTTTTATTATTTTAGCGCTCTATGTACAAACAGCAACTTCCCATTATCCTCGCTTCGAAGTCTCCCAGAAGGCAGGAACTGCTCCAGCAAATGGACCTTGACTTTAAAGTCGTGTTAAAAGATGTAGATGAAAGTTATCCGGAGGGACTAAGCCCATCTGAAATAGCAGTCTATATTGCAGAAAAAAAAGCAAAAGCCTTTCTTGCAGACCAACCAAACAGCATTGTAATTACAGCCGATACGATCGTTGCCTATAATGGTGAAATTATGGGCAAGCCTGAAGATGCGAAACATGCGGAACAAATGCTGACTAAACTTTCAGGCACTGTTCATGAGGTGTATACCGGGGTAAGCCTGATCTACAATGGTGAGATTTTATCTTTTTTCGATCTTACAGAAGTCTATTTTAAAGAATTAACCACAGAGCAGATCCGCTATTATATTGAGAACTATAAGCCATTTGATAAAGCAGGAGCTTATGGTATCCAGGATTGGATAGGAATGGTCGCTGTAGAAAAAATTGTAGGTTCTTATACCAATGTCATGGGTTTACCAACTGAAAAGTTATATACTGCGCTTCTGTCTATTTAGCCGGAAGCAAGGATTGCAGTACCCCCATTTTCAAATCATAAGTGGAGAGGCTCAGCTTCTCCAAACCGATTTCATCAATAACATAATTTGTCAATATAGCTGCCAGAACAATCATATCTACCCGTAGAGGAATAAGTCCTTTCATACCGGCCCTCTCTTGATGTGTAGACGCGATGAGTCCTGCAGCAAGCTTTTTATAAGCCGGTATAGGCAAAGTACAGCAAGCAATGTTTTTAACCTCCACATCTTTTAATAATAAGGTTGCAAAAGTTTCGAATGCACCGGCTGAACCAATTAAAGTTAAAGGCTGATGTGCAGAACAGGCCTCCTTTAGTTCTTTCAGTGTACTCTCCAGGTGGTCCAGAATGATCCTTTTGTCTGTTTCATTGATTGGATCCGATTTAAAATAAGCCTGCATTAAGCGCGCAGCACCTATGTTATAACTTTTTTTCCAAAGTACTTGTTTTGGATTACAAAGGATAAATTCAGTACTGCCACCCCCAATATCCATAATCAGTGAGGGTTCAACAATCACACCTGTAGCCTGTACACCCTTAAAAATATAACCGGCCTCTTCCTCTCCGCTGATCACTTCAATGTCTATCCCGGCACGCAATTTAGCCGCTTTAACAAAATCGGCCCCATTTTCGGCACTTCTCACAGCCGAAGTTGCAGTTGCTTTAACTATGTCAACCTGTTGGTTTTTGATCTCCTGTGCGAAGGATATTAAGGTCTGAAGCCCTCTTTCGAAGGCTTCAGGTATGATGATGTTTTCGTTGATCTTTCCTTCCCCCAATTTTACAGGCGAATTGGTCTTATAGACCACATTAACCCTGTCGGAAAGGTCTGCAATAATTAAATGAAAAGTGTTGGTTCCTAAATCTATTACAGCTGCTCTCATAAGGGTGTTTTAAATAAGGGCAAATGTATTAATTTTTATAGGCAAACCACTTGATCATCTCTTTGAAGCTTGCTTTTTTGCCGTACATCAGGATTCCAACCCTGTAAATTCTGGAAGCTACCCAAACTGTTCCCACAAAGCCGATCACCATCAGGCCCATAGACAGCATCAGCTGCCAGTCCGGAACGCCATAAGGTAAACGGACCATCATGGCAATAGGAGAGGTGAAAGGGATAATCGAAAGCCAAAAGGCCATTGGTCCATAAGGATCATTTGTGACTACGCTTAAGGATAAGATATAGCCAAAGAGCAGTGGCATCATGACCGGAAACATAAATTGCTGGGTTTCGGTCTCGCTGTCTACTGCAGATCCAATGGCAGCATAGAGTGCGCTGTAAAATAGATAACCGCCGATAAAAAAGAAAATAAATACAGAAATGATCTTGGTCAGTTCCAGGTTGGCCAGGCTTTTTTGAATGTTCCCTATTCCCGGTGTATTGGCCGCTGCAACTTGTGCAGAAGGCATATTCTTAGCTTGCACGCTGGCTTGCATGGTGGTTTCTTTAAGGTCTTTATCATTCACCAGGACTTTCATAGCTATGGTCGAGATCGAAGCCGTAAGTACAATCCACAATATAAACTGAGTGAGGCCCACCAGAGCAATACCAATAATTTTCCCCATCATCAGCTGAAAAGGTTTCACAGAAGAAATCATCACTTCTATAATACGGTTTGTCTTTTCCTCAATCACACCCCTCATCACCTGCACGCCATAAAGCATAATGAACATGAACATTAAGATTCCTGAAACATAAGCAATGATCGTACTGGCACCAGCACTTGAATCTTCCTCTTTGCCGGTATCGCTGATTTTTTTGGTGTCTATATCTACAGAGGTTTTCAATTTATCCAGTTCTTCCTGGGCAATACCAGAGGTTTTTAATTTCTGATTCCGGATCAATTCCTCTATATCATCTGAAATCTTACTGCTCAGGTTCAAGCCAGCTTGTTTATTTCCCAGTAGCTGTATACCTTCCGGGTGGTTCAGGTCAAAATCAGGCATATACAATACATAATCATAGGTGCCTTTTTTTAAGGAGGATTTCATCTCCTTCAGCGACTGGTCTACATATTGATAATTTCTGTTCTTGGAAGAAGGGAGTTTTTCCAGAAGTGTTTTATTCTCACTGACAACCGCAATTTTATTGGAGGTGCCTGTAATACCCTGAATGGAAAAGTAAATCGCCACACCATAAAAACCAGCAATGATAATTGGTGTAAGTAATGTCATCACAATGAATGACTTTTTCTTAACCCTTGATAAATATTCTCTTTGTATAATGAGTAAAATCTTGTTCATGGCCTTTAATTTTTTTGTTTTACTTTTTCAATAAAAATATCATTCATGGTCGGGATCACTTCATCTAAACGGTGGATGGCCACCTGAGGCAGCAATACCGATAATAACTCATTGGCCGTTTGTCCTGGCTTAAGTTGTACTTTGATCCTGGTCATGTTTTTATGCTGTTCCGTTTCCCGGATATCAAACGGTGTTTCTGCAGACTGAAGTGTTCCTTCATATTCTACCCAATAAGTATTGTTGCGATACTCCTGCTTGATGGCCTCTACAGAGCCATCCAGAATTTTTTTGGATTGATGGATCAATGCGATATGGTCACATAGTTCTTCTACGGATTCCATTCTGTGGGTGGAGAAGATAAATGTAGAGCCTTGTCTGTTGAGTTCCAGGATTTCATTTTTTATAATATCCGCATTTACCGGATCAAATCCTGAAAAAGGTTCATCAAGAATAATCAGTTCCGGTGTATGCATCACTGTAGCCACAAATTGTACCTTCTGCTGCATCCCTTTACTCAAGTCCTCTACTTTTTTGTTCCACCAACTGCCCATATCCAGTTTCTCAAACCAGTACTTGACCCTTTTGGTCGCTTCTGCTGTACTCAGACCTTTGAGTTTAGCCAGATAGAGCACTTGCTCTCCAATTTCCATTTTCTTGTACAAACCACGTTCTTCTGGTAAATAACCAATTTGTGCAATGTGATCTGAATTTAAGCGTTTCCCATTGAATATAACTTCACCGCTGTCTGGTGCGGTAATTTGAGTTATGATACGGATTAATGAGGTTTTACCAGCTCCGTTGGGGCCAAGGAGTCCAAAGATCTTACCTTGTTCTACGGTAAGACTGACATCATCCAGGGCGCGGTGACTGGCGTACTGTTTTACAATATGGTTTACACTGAGCATAAGGTGAATTTAATTAGCTTTTTTGGTTCTTTGTTTAGTTAGTTACGTAAAATAGCAAAACGTTACAATAAAAAATGAAATAAGCTTTTGAAAAATCAATGTACTCTTCGGAGACTACGCTTTCTGCGCGCCGCTTTGCGGTATGCTTCGAAAGCTGAGGTCTCCTCTGAGTAACATTGATTTTTCCTGGGCGCTTAGGAGGGAGGAGAACCAGGCATGGCGCATACTGGTATAGAGTGTTTAACTGGTATGGAGTTAGTTTAACTGGTATAGCGTTTAACAGAGATCAGAACCAGGTATGGCGCATATTGGTACAGAGTTTAACTGGTATGGAGTTAGTTTAATTTGGTATAGCGTTTAGCAGAGAGGAGAACCAGGTATGGCGCAGAACCAGACATGTCGCATATTAATATGAGTTGGTTTAACTGGTTTAGGATTTGGCCGGAAGAAAAACAGGTATAGGT
>NZ_QAIL01000262.1 GCF_003061025.1 Pedobacter sp. HMWF019
GTACACATGAGATTATAGACGATTTTTATCAATTAATTTCAAAGCATGCTAACCAACAAAGAAACGTTTCGTTTTATGCTAAAAAATTATCAATTAAAGAAATTAGCAATGAGCTTCATTTTGAAGAAACAAGTGTCTTTTGCAGATACTTTAAAAGAATTGTAGGTTCTTGAAATTAGTAAAGGTTATGTATCTGATATCCTGCATTACAAAAAGGGGTTATCTAAAGAAGTAATTAGAAAACTATCTGAATATTTTAAAGTTAGGCAGGAGGCTTCTAATCGACCTACATCTTTAGACGTGCAGCCAAAGTTTCAGCGTTACAGGCGAATTATATATAATGGCATTACTCATAGATATTTAATTATATAATTATTACCTTGATTATGCTTCAGCAAGATATAATGCGCAGGTTGCCAAAGTCGGTTCCTGCGCATCAAAATCATATATACGGACTAAGTCTTCGCTTTTTCGTAGCTATTTCCACTTCCTTTCACTTTACTGCTCGTTTCAATCACCAGCACAAAAGGCTTATCAGCTCCTGTATTTTTATAATGAACAAAGTATGCATTGCTCTGGATCTCCTCTACATTTAAACGTTCATCCGGTTGCGTAAGTAAATAAGCTTTGCTGATTCCTGTTCCTGCAGGAAGCTTAACCTGATACGCACCAGAAACAGGTATATTACATACAATCATATGAATCTTGTCGGCACCTGTTTTTTTAGTAAAGTATCCCCAGTCTTGCTTCTCCAGTCCTGCATATTCACAGTTATAGATCGCCTCGTTGTTTACCTTCATCCAGTTCCCGATTTCAGCAGCCAGTTTTTTCTCCTCATCACGAATCGACCCATCCCCTTTTGGACCAAAATTCAACACAAAATTTCCTCCTAAGGATACGGCTTTGGCCGTCATTTCAATCAACTCGTTGCTGGTTTTAATATGTCCCTTCCAGGCCTTGTTATAGCCCCATTGATTTTCCGGAACTGTCATCACGCAATCCCAATCGTTTCCATGCACATCTTCTATCTTATTGGGTAATTTACGTTCCCATCCCTGCTCATAGTCGCCCATGAGCACATGATTAGAATCAAAATGACGTTTTCCAAACTCATCAGCTCTAAAGCGGCTGCCAATAATCAATCCCGGATGCAGTTTACGCATTTCGGTTTCCAGTTCATCAGCAAATTCAGCCTGTTTTACCCATGATTTATCCCAGGTTCCATCAAACCAGAGTCCTTTAGCTGTAGGATATCTGGTCAGCAATTCAATCAATTGGTTTCGGGTAAATTTCTTAAAGCCTTCAAAGGCAATACTATCAGACTTGGTTTTGATGTCATATCTCCAGCCCGGATGGTTCCAGTCCATGATAGAAAAATACAAGATCACATCTATCCCTGCCTTATTGTAGGCATCTACCAGCGGCCCTATTACATCCTTCTTCCATGGAGACTTCGCTACCGTATAAGACGTATATTTACTTGGCCATAAGCAGAATCCATCATGGTGTTTAGTGGTTATGGTCACGTATTTAGCGCCCATATTCTTCGCTATTCCAGCCCATTCTTCAGGATTGAAATTAACCGGATTGAACTTATAAATCAAAGAATCATAAGTCGATTTCGGGATACCATTCCAGGACCTGATCCATTCCGCAGCGCCATCATATTGTTTGCCATTCCATTCGCCACCAGGTATAGCGTACAAACCCCAGTGTATAAACTGACCAAGACCATAGCCCCTCCATTTTTGCATCACCTCATCGGTTCTTTTTCCAACACGGTGACTGCCATGGACAAGTTTCACCTGTTCCTTGTCCTGTGCATTAGCAAAACTTAAGAACAATATCATCAAAAAGGTTAATCCAATATTCTTTTCTGAAAGCTTCATTTTACCAGTTTGGGTTTTGAGTTAAATTTTTGTTGAGCAATATATCTTCTGTTGGAATAGGAAACAAATAGGCTTTTGACTCGTTAAACTTCCTTCCGGCAGGAAGAGTTTTAAAATAAGGCAATATATAACCTTCTGCGCTTAAATAAATATCCTTATTTACCACCACTGCTGGAAACTGCGATTGAACAAATTTAATGCCTTCAACAGGAACATTGATTAGTTTTCCAGCTTTCCATCTCATCAAATCATCCCAGCGGGTATTTTCAAAAGCCATCTCTACCCTTCTCTCCCTACGGATCTCTCTCAATAACGGAGCAATTGGTGTTCCTACATAGGTCTGATAGATGGCATCCAAACGAGGATCTGCAGGTTCATTGCCAATGACAAGATTTGGCATTCCTACACGACTACGAAGCTTATTAATGGTCTGGTCAATAACAGACTGACTAATCTGACCTAACTCATACTTAGCCTCTGCATAATTTAACAGAATTTCTGCAAAGCGAAATACCGGCGCAGCTTGCTGGCCACTCGTTACCCGATCCCAGTCTGCCGGACTATTATAAAACCATTTGGCTAAACGATATCCTGTTGGGCACTTATTCCCGCTCATTCCGGGCAAATTTGGCAGAGGTGCATTATTTGAACCTTGAATAGTTGTTGCAGCCAGTTCATAAGTCCCAAAATTTGCAACGGTTTGTGATAAACGGGGATCTCTGTTTTGCATTTCTATTTGTATAGATCCTTTACCTTGAAACAAAGGGCTTGTAGAAATGGACTGTCCATCCGAACATAGGTAATCGTCTACTAAACTCCGGGTAGCTCCAAATTGATGTCTGAGATTTTGAGCAAAATAACGGCTAAATGCCGCACCATAGTTTAATGCTGCAGAATATTCTCTCCACATCACTATTTCTGTATTATTTTTATAGGATTCAGTTGCAAACAAACTATTATACACAGACTTTTGATCCCCCTGAACTAAGCTATATTTAGTCAGCAAAGCCTCTGAAGCTTCTGTGCAATATCCCAAAAACTTAGATCCATCCAATCCCAACTCTGAATGATATTTTCTATACGTTCCTTCATACAAACCTATTCTTGATTTTAAGAATTGTGCCATATCCTTGTTCAGGCGATTACTCTCCTCCAAACCTTTTGCAGGTAAATAGTCTATAGCCTTGTTCAAAATATACATTACAGAATCCATCACCTGTGCCCTTGGAGTTCTGGCCGCCGTCAGCTCTGGCGAATTAACATTTAAGGAATGTTGCAACCATGGCACATCTCCAAATAGTTTAACCTTGGTAAAATAATCAAGGGCTTTAAAAAAATAAACCTCTCCTACATATTTGTTAGCAACATCGGCGGTCAGGTTTGCCCTTTTGTAGTTATCCAAAAAGAAATTCAATTGTTTTATACCTTCAAAATTCCATCCTCCAGATCCACTGCCTCCAGAAAGATAGGCAATATACTCATCCGTTCCGACCTTAGAATAAGTAAGTGGAGCAGCATTATCTGTGATTACATCTCCATAAACCAGTGTATTTACATTTACCCCCCAAGGCTGAACAGTACCATCTGCGTAATCAGTTCCAAATCCAACAATATATCTTGGATAAAGGCTGTTGTTATAAAGCTTTAGGTCATTTTCTGTTTTCCAATAATTTTGGTCTGTAATATTATCTAATGGGAAGCGATCCAGCGAATCCTTTTTACAGCTAAAAAGCAATGATGCAGAAACCAATCCAAATATGAATGTTTTTATACTCTTTTTCATCTTATATAATTTAAGTGACTTTTGAATTAAAATGTTGCCTGTATTCCTAGTGCATAGGATCTGATAATTGGATAATCCATTCCCAACAATTCAGGATCGAATGTCTTTGGTACACTTTTAAATTCAAACAAATTGTATGCAGAAGCAGAAACCCTTAATCTCTGCAATTTGATCCTATTGGTAAATGATTGAGGTAATGTGTAACCCAACGCTAAATTCTTCATACGTAAATAAGCACCATTTGCCAAATATCTGGTCTGTACCTGCCTGTTACGGGCCGCGTTTTTATAGGCCGGATAAAAAGCATCGGTGTGTTCTGGTGTCCACGAATTGTTATAGGTCTCGTAAGTACCCGTTGCGCCGGCACCCCAATATAAATTGTTTCCAATCCAAAGGTCTCTTTTCCCCACACCCTGGAAAAAAATGTTCAAATCAAATCCTTTATAATTAAAGTTGGAATTCAAGCCATACTGGTATCTTGGCGTACTGTTTCCGATTATTTTTCTATCCCCTGAATTTCCAACAGTATTATTTCCAAAAGTAATCTGGTTATCCCCGTCGATATCTTTGTAACGCACATCTCCCGGATACCATAAACCTGAAGATATTAGCTTCTGGCTTGGAGCCTTGTTGATTTCATCTTGTGATTGAAAGATACCATAAGTTTCATATCCCCAGATTTCTCCCATCTTTTGCCCTTCATATAGATTCGAATCGCTGATGATCTTATTCGGATTATTATCGAACTTCACCACCTTAGACTGGTAGTCACCTAAGGTGAATGCCAGATCATAATTCAATCCAAAATTGGTCGCATTTCTATATTTTAAAATTAATTCCCAGCCTTTGGTATCAATGGTTCCAGAATTGACTTGTGGTGAGGATGCACCTAAAACGGCGGGGTATTTCAAACCGTCAGTAAGAATATCTGTAGTTCTTCTGTTATACCAGTCAAAACTGATCTCGAAATTTTTAAAAACCGTCAGGTCGGCTCCAAAGTCTATCGTGGTTGCCGTCTCCCAGGTTAAATTTGGATCTATCAGACCTGGAGCAGTAACACCTACAGGTCTTACTCCATTTAACAAATATTGTATCTGGGCATCTGTACCGTAATTGGATATATACAAATAATTCTTAACATTCTGATTTCCAAGACTACCATAAGAGGCTCTTAATTTCAGGTCATTGATATAGGGTTTTATACTCTTTGCAAATTGCTCCTCACTTACGCGCCATCCGGCAGAAAATGAAGGAAAGAACTTAAACCTTGTGTCCGAAGGAAATTTCGAGGTGCCGTCATAACGTCCGTTAGATTCGAACAGATACTTCCCATCATAGTTATAAGTCAGACGATAAAACAATCCCTGAACCGCCCAGTGAGATTCGCTGTCGCCAACAGTTTGCAATCCCTGCGCCTGGCTTATTGTAGGCACATTTACATTAATATTGTTTCTCTGTGCAGTTACATCCTGGTCAGTATACCATTCGCGGTTAAAACCAATTAAACCGTGAAAGTTGTGTTTTCCTGCGATCGTTTTTATATAATCGGTATAAATGTTTACTGTATATTTATTAGAATTAAAATTGTAACGTTTAATATAATCTGGATTTGTTTGAACAGTTGTCGTAGCATTTCTAGTCGTTTCCAGTCTTTCCAACGTTGGCAAAATTGTCTTTTCTATTGTGCTGTTGGCTAAATAAGATAAATCACTTTTCAGCGACCATTCTTTTGTAAACTGCAGACTTGG
Source organism: Pedobacter sp. HMWF019 (assembly GCF_003061025.1). Classification (GTDB taxonomy): domain Bacteria; phylum Bacteroidota; class Bacteroidia; order Sphingobacteriales; family Sphingobacteriaceae; genus Pedobacter. Next base: position 5,421 of record NZ_QAIL01000262.1, read on the forward strand.
AGAGGCAGAAAGTAAAATATTTGATTTGTTGGTTTGGTCAGATGATCCATAATCCATAAACGACAAAATATTATCTGTATATTTCGGTTTAACATTTAGCGATGCAGGAACAAGCATAGGCATACTCACATTACGAGAAGGTTCCTGAGACATAGCCACCCACCACCCACCTTTGCCCGACGGACTTACCGGCTCGATGTACGTTGAATTGTTATAGGCAGTTTTAAAGTCAATCTTGAACCAGTTATTTATCTTTGCAGACACATTTAATAAGGCATTATAGCGCTTAAAGTTATCTGTATTAATCTTGTAAAGTCCATCTTCGTTTTGATATCCAAATGACCCATAGTAAGAAACATTGTCGCTCCCTCCTGATAAAGACAGGTTATGTTTTTGCATAGGAGAGTAATTCGATAAAGCCTCTTTATATGGGTTGACATTTCCTCTCCAGATGATATTATTTTTCTGCACATCATTTGCTTCGAAATAATAAGGTTCGTTGTGCAAAGGGTCATCCATATATTCTTTGATCTTTTGGAGTTTCAGTATCTCGTTTGATCCTGCTGAACCATTTTCCAGTGCAGCGGCTTTGACGATAGCTTCCTGAATAGAATAAGCATCCAGAATATCTGGTACAGCGGTTGGAGTATTCCATTGGAAAGAATTAGAATACGTGACCCTTGATTTCCCTCCCTTTCCAGATTTAGTTTTAATGAGCATAACACCAAATGCCCCTCTTGCACCATAAATAGCCGCCGATGCAGCATCTTTCAACAAAGTTACAGACTCAATATCTTCTGGATTAAGTAAGTTTGGATCCATTTCTACCCCATCAACCAAGATGAAAGGAGCTCCGCTTTGAAACTTTATCTTATTGCCATCATTCGCATCTTTAAAAAAAGATGTCCCACCCCTTACATTATAAGTTGCTCCTGTATTAGGGCTTCCGTTGGAGATACTCACATTAAAGTTGGGCATGAGCCCCTGCAATGCCTGGCCAAGGTTTGCAGTTGGCCTGTTTTCCAGCATTTTGGAATCAATCTGACTAACAGCCCCGGTTAGATTTGCTTTCTTCTGCGTACCATACCCCACAACAACAACTTCATCCAGGGCTTTCTTATCCCCCTTCAGAACAATATTTAGAGTACCTCCTTTTACAGGGACTTCCTGAGGTAAAAAACCGATGCTGCTTACTATTAATATAGCATTGGGGTTTTTAAGTGTAATGGAAAATTCTCCCTGGCCGTTGGTACTGGCCCCATTCTTGGTTCCCTTTTCCAAAATACTAACTCCAGGTAGTGGCATCCCTTCTTCATCCTTCACAATACCCTTTACATTTTTCTGAGCTGTCGGTTTCCACTCTACCCGTGTTACAAGTGGACCTGCAAATGCTTCTGCATGAGATAAGCAGGCCAATAATGGCACCATCACAAGGTACTTCCTGGATACTGGCCACCATAATTCTTTTGGTAGTCTTCTTTTTTTCATATATGGTTTGGTTAGTTTAGTTGGCAATGAGAAATCTATTTGGTTATAGTCAAAAATGTTGTTTTAAACAGCTAAAAAAGATGAATATTCGAAGCAAAAGGGTAGAAAAATCGAAACAAGAGGCTGATTAATGGCAGATCCCTTATCTGCCATTATAATTCCAGATCACCTCGTCAGTATAGCTCTTTCCCTCCTTTGTGGTCCTGGCCTTGATTACATTTTTTCCTTTCTTTAATTCTATATGATCGAATACATAATGCACCTGAACATCAACCACTTGCGGAGTAGTAGTTATTCTTTTGCCATTTAGATAAAGCTCTGGCTGCCCGGTATTGGAATATACGGTGACCTGTGTGGTCTGCTGCGTACGTTCAGTTGTTCTCCGCTCAGTGATATACAGTACTGGCTCCTTACTCCAGTTTGCCTTATACCAGTAAAAAACATCTTTTTTTAATTTCCGGTCAAAAGTGACCAGGCCTTTCATATTCCGGGCAGGCATTCCTCCTCTATCCCACATAGGGGTAGCAAAGTCAAACATATTCCATAAATAAGAAGCAACGATATAAGGGTGTTTCGCTATAATTGGCCACTGTATCTCGTGCGTCTTTGTTTCATAATTTTCAGGATAAACAGGCAAAGTATAATTGTAGATATCTCCCAAAAGTGCCTGTTCTTTTTGTTGGAATACGTTCCCGTCTGCCCCATATTCAGATAAAACCACTTTATTATCTGGATATTTTTGCTCCAGGTTTTCGGCCCATTTATCCAATCCGCTAATTTTACCTTCATACCAGCCATAGTAACGGTTCATTCCCTGAATATCTGCATTCAGGTTTGTTGGTCTTTCCATTTCGCCATAGCCGCTCACACTTACGGTATAACGGCCTGGATCTTCTATTTTAGCGATCTCATTAAGGTCCCTGGTCAAAACTGCCGGAAAATCTGCAGGTGTTTTTCCATACACCTCATTATGTAATCCCCATACATAAATAGCCGGATGATTGTAATTCTGACGGATCAGCTCGGTTAATTGCTGTTTGGCATTATCTCCTTCTTCAGAAGTATAGGTGTTTACAAAAGGAATTTCAGCCCAGATTACAAACCCCATTGTGTCACATTGTGAATAGATATATTCTGCCTGCTGGTAATGGGCAAAGCGAATGGTGGTTGCCCCCATTTCCCTGATCATATCCAGATCTTCCTTGTGCTGTGAATTGCTCAATGCATTTCCGTATTTCCATCTGTCCTGATGACGGGTAACGCCATACATCGGATAGGCCTTATCGTTCACGAAAAACCCATTCTTTCCTGCAAATTCAAATTTTCTAAGACCTAGTGGCTGTACTACTTCATCAATAACCTGATCCTTTTGAAGAACCTGGGTAACCACTTTATACAGATAAGGGTCGTCTAATCCTTGCCATAAATGAGGGTTTTCCATCATAAAATTCTGTTCAAAGCGCTGTCTTCCCTGCATCGTTACCCGCTCATTGGTGTTTTTAGTCAGAACAGATTTCCCTTCTTTATCGTATACCGTCGTTTTGATTGTTATTTCCTGCGGAGCGGAAAGTTTGTTTTCTATTTTAACAGCCAGGTTAACCTCTGCAGATTTTGGAGTCACATTTTTCTGGCTTAAATAAATACCTGGCGATGCATAATCTGTGGTACTGATGTTCAGCTTATTGGTTACAATTAAGCTTACAGGCCTATAAATCCCACCATAAATTCCAAACAGGAAGTGGTTAACCGGGATAACATCTTTTCTCGCTTTATTGTTAACTTTAACAAGAACGGTATTTTTTAAACCAGGTTTAACCGCATAAGTGATCTCAAAACAAAAAGCACTGTAAGATCCTTTATGTGTACCAACCAGTTTATCATTTACATAGACTTGTGCAACCTGCCCTACCCCTTCAAAACGTAAAAAAATCCTTTTATCTTTATATTCTTCACTCAGGTCAAACTCTTTTTTATACTGTCCTTCGCCTTCATAAAAGTCTTTTGACAGCTGCATATCCTCCGCATTCCAGGTATGTGGGATGGTTACCCGTTCCCATTCCGTCTTCGCGACCACGTTTTCATTTGTTTTTTTGAATTTCCAGTCACTGTTAAAATTTAAAGTTGATCTGGATTGCGCTTGCACAGCAAAGCAAAAAAAGGAAAATGCCAAAGTTAAAAAGGCTATAT
>NZ_QAIL01000263.1 GCF_003061025.1 Pedobacter sp. HMWF019
CCATTGCCTTTTCTGATTGTTTAATGTTTTATATCTTTCAATTGAACAGCCATGAAAAGCAAAGATCAGAACAACAAAAGCAAAACACCTGATAATAAAGACTATAACCCCAACAAACCACAAGACAACACTCAACCTCAATTCAACAGTACCACAGACCGTAGAACCAGTAATGAGCTGCCACAGATCGAAAATTTAAATCAGGAAAATGACAAAAAAAATCTCATCAATGCTTCTGAAAAAGGCAGTAGTAGCCCTTCTACCCCCGAAAATGACGACTCTTTACATGGTAAAAAGTAAGCAAATACTTAATAATTGCCTGTTACACCCAATTCAAGTCCTCTTAATTCCGCTAAGCCCCGCAGTCTTCCTATGGCAGAATAGCCTGGGTTAGTCACTTTATTCAGATCGTCCAGCATCTGGTGTCCATGATCCGGACGGAAAGGAATTGGTGTATCTCGCAAGTGGTTTTCAGTCGTTACAGCCTTCATGATTTCGTACATATTGACGTCTCCGCCCAGGTGATCTGCTTCATAAAAATTGCCTTCATTATCTTTGGTCACATTTCTTAAGTGCAGAAAATATACCCGATCTTTAACTACATTAAAAATCTCCAGTAAATTGTTGGATACTCCAGCTCCTAAAGATCCCGTACAAAAACATACCCCATTAAAAGGCTGGTCTACGCTCGACAGGATATATTCAAAATCTGCCTTGGTACTGGCTATTCTTGGCAGGCCCAGGATCGGATAGGGAGGATCATCCGGGTGAATGGTCATTTTTACGCCTGTCTGTGTACAGACTTCAGCAATAGAATTTAAAAACCAGGTAAGGTTTTGTTTCAAACCCTCGGTTCCAATAACCTTGTATTCATCTATGCTGTTTTGTAATGCAGACAGTTCAATTTCCTTCTCATTGGGAATACCCATGAGCACATTGATCCGCAGTTCTTCTAACGCCTTTTGATCCATTTCATTAAAACGGGCCCGGGCTTTTGTAACGATAGCCGGATCATAGTCCTGCTCCGCTCCCGCTCTTTCTAAAATGAAAAGATCAAATACGGCCAGATCTGTCCAGTTAAAGTATAAGGCTTTGGACCCATCGGTCATCTCCAGATCCAATTGTGTGCGTGTCCAGTCTAAAACAGGCATAAAATTATAACAAACGGTTTTGATACCGCAGGCAGCCAGGTTTTTTAAGGTAGTTTTATAATTCTCTATATACAGCCCGGCATCTGCCCTACGTGTTTTAATGGCTTCATGAACAGGTACACTTTCTACAACAGACCATTGTAATCCTGCTGCTTCAATGATCGATTTTCTTTCTTCAATATCTTTTACTGGCCATACTTCACCATGAGGAATGTGATGTAGTGCCGTTACAATACCGGTTGCACCAGCTTGTTTTACATCCTGAAGGCTTACCGGATCTGCCGGACCATACCAGCGCCAGGTTTGTAGTAATTTATGTGGTTGAGTTCCCATATGTTCTTTTGAAACTCAATATTAATCAAATTTTGACTGCGCTGAAGGTCTAAATCCTAAATATTTACGGAAACGTTTCCGGCTAAACTTACAATGAACGTTTCCTTTTCTGATTCGAATCAGAGCTGACTTTAACTTAAGGAAGTAAGGCTCGATCCACCTTGATCCACTGTAAAAATATGGTTCACACCACATTTTAACGCAAAGTTGTTTCGCTGATGGCCTACCGGAAAGTCAAAGCAGACCGGGTAGTTATATTCTGCAATTTTTTCCATTACAATATCAACGATGGTTCTGCCAAATTCTTCTCCCGGGTCATCAGGTTTCAATTTAAAACCTCCAATAATAAGGCCTTTTAACCGGGCGAGTTTTCCTGTTCTTTTCAAATTCCAGAACATACGGTCTATTCCATATAGGTATTCGCCGGTATCCTCTACAAAAAGGATTTTTCCATCAGCATCTAAATCTGACTGACTTCCGGCCAGGGTTTCAATGATGCTTAAATTTCCACCTACAATCAAGCCTTCAGCTCTTCCTGGTCTATTCTTTTCATGCGGCGGACTGGTATATTTAAGGGCTTCTCCCGCTAATGCTTGCCGGATAGACAGAATAGTTTCGATTTGTATTGGTTCGGCCAGGCTCCAGTCGGCCGGAAAGCTGTTGCACATTTTGGAATGTAGCGAGGCGATCTTAAAATTCCTGCTCAAATGGCAATGTAATACAGTGATATCGCTAAATCCAATGATCCATTTGGGATGTTCAGTGAAGCTTTTAAAATCGATCTTATCGATAATCCGCACTGCCCCGTAACCTCCCCTGGCACACATGATGGCCTTTACTTGTATATCGTCCAGCATCTGTTGCAGATCTGCTGTCCTTTCCTGGTCTGTACCTCCGTAGGTAAAATCTCTGGCACCTACTGTTTTTCCAATTTTCACCTGGTATCCCCAGCTTTCCATCAGTTTAACCGAGGGCGCAATTTCCTCCTGGGTAATAAAACCAGCCGGACAAGTGATTCCGATGGTGTCGCCGGGTTTAAGATAAGGCGGGATACGATATTTGCCAGCGTTTAGGGGGGCATCAGAAGGGATTGGTGTGATTGCCCAACTCTTTACGGTGGATAGTGAAGCTCCGGCAAGGAGTGCTGAAGATAGAAAATGTTTACGGTCCATTTGCAAGATTTAGTACTTGCAAATTAGTATAAAAAATCAATATTACTCTTCGAGGACTGGACTCCTTGCCTCGCTGCGCCCTTGTGGCAAGGCGCCCTGAGGTCCTCTCTGAGTAATATTGATTTTTACATAGCGCCTAGCAAGAGGAGGAGTCTATAAAGGTTGAGCTTAGTAAGAAATGGGTGCGGGTTGTTTAGATCTTACATTGATAATGGTGCGGTTGATGTATGGAATTAATGCGATGACTAAAACAACAACCACTAGCAGAATGCTGATCAGGGTATAATAATCTACTGCTGATCTGATTTGTGCCTGAACATCAACAGACCTGCTGAGTAAACCAGTGGCAATTTTTGTTGCCTGATCTGCAGGGACGCCTTTTGCCATTAGCATTCTTTTGTAAGTTGCCAAGCGGTCTACGGCTACAGGATTGAGATTGGTCAGCTGCTCTTGAAAGCGGTTAACATGATTGGTTTTGTTATACAACTGATAAAAGTTAACCAGCGCGATACTGCTGCAAAATCCTAAGAACCTGAAAAATACACCTACAGCTGATGCTGTTCCTCCAAGATGTTCAGGAACAGAAGATATTGCAAATACGATAATTGGTGTCATCAGCATACCCGCCCCCATACCTTGTAAAATTAATGGAATAATAAATGTGGACGCGTCGGCTTGCGTATTAAAAAGAAATACCATCCAGGCATGATAAATCAACAGCAATACGAAGCCGTAAATCCAGATTAGGCGTACTGGCCTTTTAAGGATCAATAGTCTGGAAGAGATAAGAATGCTCAATATAATACCGATAATATTAGCCAGCATGATATAGGAAATATGATACGGGTCCATACCGAGTACATTGGCAAAATACAGGTTAGTTACGCCAAGGGCACCCCTAACGATGTACAATACAAAGATCAGACACATTCCTACCACATAATTGCGGTATTTAAACACTGCCATGTTCTGGCTGGGCCTTTTTAAATTCAACTGGCGGTATACATGGATAACCAGGAGCAACACAATGGCGATACAGCTTTTCCAAATCCGGTTGTCTTGTAGCCAGTAATACTGCTGCCCATATGCAAGCACATATCCAATAAGGCAGAGTACGGCAGCGTAGATTACAAAACTGGGCCAGTCAATCTGGTACAATGGGATTTTTTTATTGAGCCTCACCGCATTCATCATGCAAAGCAAAAGAATTGCTCCGGGGATATAACAGAACATAATTCCTTTGTACAAAAAATTATAGTCGTAATTATCTACTACTGGTGCAGTTAACAGGATAGAAACGGGTGTGATACAAAGCAACATGCCATAAAAAACGGAGTAACCTATTTCCCTTGCTCTTTCGCCTTGTAGCCTGCTAAAAATCAAAGTAATACAGATGCTCGTGGTCATACAATTGGCCATACCTTGTATAAACCTGAAAATGAACAATACCGGTAAACTATGGGTATGAAAACAAATATAGGAGGTTAATATTTGCAGGCCAACCCCAACAATAAAGTATTCCCGGCTGGCGATATATACGAAGAAACGTCTTTCAAGGGCAAAAAAACTTGCTACTGCGGCATAAAAGATGATCATCGAATACTGCACATCGGCAGGTTCGATTCCATAAAAACCCGCGGCTGCACCCGCATTTGCGGTTGAAAGCCCGAAGAGCAGCAAGCAGGGAAGAATGACCAGGAAGATGGTGATCTTAACCAACCAGTCTGGCACCCATGGCTTAAATACGGGGATGACCTGGCTCATTGATTTTTCGCAATCACTACGTTGGCATTCATACCCGCTCTGAGTTTATCAGTTACAGAAGCCGGGTCTGTTAATTTGATTTTTACAGGAATACGCTGTACCACCTTTACGAAATTTCCGGTAGAATTGTCTGGAGGAAGCAAAGAGAACCTTGCTCCTGTTGCCGGGGAAAGGGATACGATACTACCCTCGAATTTCTCTCCGGGAAAAGCATCTGTTTCGATGGTAACGCGGCCATTTAAATGCATCCCGGCGATTTGGGTTTCTTTAAAATTGGCAATCACCCATTTTCCAGCTTCCTGATCTACGATAAAAGCAAGAGTTTGTCCGGCCTGTATTAACTGACCTTCCTGTATGGTTCTTCTACCCATTTTCCCATTGTAAGGAGCAATAATCACCGTATAGCCAACATCCAGTTTATTCCTGTTCAGCAGAGCTTCTCTGCGTTTAATTTCCGCCAGATAAACATCTTTTTGAGACTTAATATCGTTCACTTTTGACATCGAGGCTTCATAACTGTTCAGGGCAGATTTATATTCTGCATTCGCCACATCTAAAGCTGCTTTGCTGTTTTCCAGTTGCTGAAGTGTAGCCGACTCCACTTTAAATAATTTGGAATAGCGGTCGTAGTCCTGCTGTTGTTTTAGGAGTTTGGCTTTAGCCGAGGCAATCTGAGACTGGCTGACACTCGCGATTTTGGATGTGGTTTGCTCATTGCTTTCCATCACTTTGATCTGCGCCTGTGCATTAAGCAACGCAGCCTCAGCTTCCTGTTCGCCCAATTTATATTCGCTGTTGTCGATCACCAGCAGGGTATCTCCTTTTTTAACGTCCTGGTTTTCTTCATATTTGATTTCCCTGATGTAACCGGTTACCCGTGAGGTGACAGGGTTAATATATTCCTCTACCTGTGCATCATTGGTTTCCTCATTTTTATAAAGATCCCAAAGTGAAATGCAGCCCCAAATCACCAAACAAAGCACAATAATGCCGGCAATCCAGGCAGTGACTTTAGTAATTAACTGATCTGTAGTTGTATAATTTTTATTCTTAGTTTCCATTTTAAAGATTGCCTATAGCTTTTTGTAATTGAAAATATTGTAACTGGGCTGCAATTTG
>NZ_QAIL01000264.1:0-1254 GCF_003061025.1 Pedobacter sp. HMWF019
ATTTTAAGCAAGCATATCTAGTGGTCTCACACCGAGCAAAGCGTAAAAAGTATTACTAAAAGTAGAAACGCTTTCGTACCCTACCCTATAGGCTACACTCTTCACACTTTCTCCATCTAAGGACAAAAGTTCTACTGCCTTAATGATTTTCATCAGCTTAACATATCCTGCAAAAGTGATCCCGGTATCCTTCTTAAACAGACGTTCCATCGTACGAACAGAAAGGTTAAACTGAGCGGCAATCTCAGCGGATTTAAGCTGTGCTGAAAGTGGGTCCGAAAGGTAACTCACCACGTCTGCAATACGGGGGTTCCGGGGTACCGGAAGCGCCAGTGGAATGGCCTGCTTAAAGCTCAGCGGAAGGATGCTTTTAAGCCCCTTCAAAAAGTCAAATTCGACCGGATCTTTTTCTTCCAGCCTTGACCATTGCTCTGTAAAAAAAATCATTTCCCTCAACACTTTTGGGGTATGAAAAATAGTCAGTTCTTTAAAAAAATCAAGCTCCTCATTTACCGTAAAAAAAAGACATCGAAGGTACACCTGATTGGCTGGTGAAGAACTCCGGTGCGCCACTCCCGGAGGGATCCAGGCGCAGTGGTGAGTAGGCAAAAGATAGGTCCGGTTTTCCGTATGTAAATACTGAACTCCCTTCTCTACATAGATGAGTTGCCCCATATGATGGGTGTGCCACTCCTCAGAAAATTTCCAGTTTGCTTCATGCCAAACATAAGCCTCCTTATCTACCGCATCTACTGTAAGATGGCAAAATCTCGCTTTATCCATTTGTCGTTTTTTAATATGTAATTGGCAAAGATAGACATTTAAGCACAGCTGATATTGCAGACCTTTGTCTTGTTATTTAAGAACAAACCCATATGATTTTAATAGATTTAATCAAAAAAGGCTTCTTTGCAGGAGTTTTATTACTGTCAGGCCTGCCTTCAACTACGTTAGCCGCCATGAATGAACAAACCGATACCCGTATCCTTGTACTCTTCAATACAGAACAGGGCGGCACCTACAAATTAGCCCAGGCCATAGCCACCGGTATCCAAAAATTGGAAGGCACAAAAGCCATACTTAAACAGGTACCCAGAATAAAAAACCTGGAAAATGAAAGTAAAATGGCCTTCGCCAATATCCCTTATGCCAGCATCAGTGACCTCACCGCTTATGACGGCATCGCTTTTGGCTCAGCAGTTCATTTCGGTAATATGAGTGCAGATATGCGTTATTTTCTGGACCAGTCTGTAG
>NZ_QAIL01000264.1:1264-26286 GCF_003061025.1 Pedobacter sp. HMWF019
GCCGGGAAGCCGCTATACTTTCATTCTGGAATACTTTAGCTATTCACGGCATGACGTTGGTTCCTACGGGAATTATGGGCAGTGGAGAAATTGACAAAAGCATTCCACAAGGCAATACTTCCTTTGGCGCAACCTCACTGGCAAGTGCTCCGGGATCTCCCCGCCCCTCTTCGGGAGAACTACAATTAGCAATGCTGCAGGGCTATGCATTAGCAAAAGCAGCCAAAGGTCATCAACTTTTAAAAAACAGCATAAATACTAAACAGCCGGAAAGCGATCATATAGAAGCACAATTAAGAAAGCTAGGAATTACACTTCCAGAGGCGCCTAAACCCGTTGGAAATTACAAACCATACAAAGTATCAGGCAAACTGGTTTTCATCAATCAAATCGCTCTAAAAGAAGGAAAAATAGAACATGCCGGGAAGATTGAAGAAGGCGTCACAGAAGAACAAGCAAAAATGGCCACCAGACAAACGCTTCTTAATATTCTTGCAGTATTAAAAGAGGCCGCAGGTGGTAACCTGAACCATGTTAAACAAGCGGTACAACTGACAGGATATTTCTATACCTCTGCCGGTTATACTAGACATGCTATACTCATGAATGAAGCATCCGACTTATTGGGGAGTATTTTTGAGGAGAAGGGTTTACACACCCGTGCAACTATCGGGGCTTCTTCACTGCCGATGAATTCTCCTGTGGAAATTCAGGCTGTTTTTGAATTGGAATAAGTAGAAAACAGAACATTCTAAACCTATCCAAAGGGGCAATTGTCACATCTTTTGCCCTTTTTGTATTTCTCACAGCATTCCTTCTTTTTCTTTTTATCTTTCTTAGAATGCTTTTTGTGCTCTTTATCTTTCTTTCCCACTTTAATCTGGTTCTATTTTACAAATGAACCTGTCAGCATTTTTGGCGCTGACAGGCTTTATATTTCACCAGAATTAAACTGGTATATTATTCTCCGGCTTCGTTACCGTAGTGGATTTTACCCACGTGTTTATCAATCTCCCATCTTCCTGTTCCTTCTTCACCAATCAGATCAAACAATTCCAGGGCCCTTCTGGCTTTATATTCTTCTTCTCTTTGCTCTTTAAAGAACCAGTTTAAGAATTCCACTGTTACGTAGTCCTGCTCTTTGTGACAACGTGCTGCTATATTTTTAATAGACTGTGTTACGCTAATTTCCTGATCCAGGGCTTCTTCAAAAATTTCCCGGAAAGAGTTGTATTCTATCTTCACATTGGTCACTTCAGGAGACAAAGCAGTTCCTCCCATATCCAACACATATCTGTAAAATTTCAACTGATGCTGTCTTTCTTCTTCTGCCTGTTTAAAAAAGTATTCAGCAGAATTGTCAAAACCATTTCTGTCACACCATGATGCCATAGAAAGATAAGCGGACGAAGACTGCGCTTCTTTCTTGATCTGCTGGTTTAACAATGTCTCTACATCTGCAGAGATTAAACTTTTTACTCGAATGATATCTTTCATGGCCTCTTGATTTAATTTTTCAATAAATTATAAATCAAAAATAGTGCTATAAATATAAATTAGAGCATCGGAGAACAATATGGAAAGAGTCTAAAACCAGTTAAGCCAGGAATTAAGCTGCTATTCTGTATAAACGATCATGCAGAATCTGGTTCAGGCTTAACATAACAAAGGTACCTTCAAGCAATTCTTTAAAAGAAATGATCTCCAGCAGGGTCAGTACGTAGCAATGCTCACAAGCACAAATAAATACAATCTCCACATCAGCCGTTTTCGAACTGTTCAGTAAAATTTCTTCAATATCAATCGCATAGATTGCTTTTTTCAATTTAAGAATATTTCTGTAGTCAAATTTGGCCATCTTTCCTGCAAAGTCAACATACCAGCATTTTTCGCTGTCAGACTGATAAACAGCACCTTTAACTGTGCTATAAACTTCGGCTAAATGAGTAGAGACTTCCAGAGTTGTGTTTTGCATTATTTGTTTAAATATGATGCAAAGGAAAGTATTATATAGAATTAATCCAAATTAATAGCTATAATAATTCTAAATAATAAAGTTTCATTCAAAAATGAATTTAATTAACCATCCTAATCCTTTTGGTTAAGACAATGATTCTGATTCTTAAATCCAACATTTACTCCCGGAAAAGAAAATTCCTCTAAATTTGCAGTATGAGTACGACCGGTTCCACCAATGACATCTTCGACAAAGTCCTTTCTTTTATCGACACCACCAATCAGAATATCTTTCTTACCGGAAAAGCCGGAACAGGAAAGACCACTTTGTTGAGAAAAATTAAAGAAACCAGCACTAAAAAGATCGTAATTGTTGCTCCAACCGGAGTGGCCGCCATGAATGCCAAAGGCGTAACCATCAATTCCTTCTTTCAACTGCCCCCAGGTTCATTTTTTCCCGGCGATATTAGTCTGGAAAACCTGCAGTCAGGCATACTCTCAATCAGCTCTATGGTTTCTGACCTGAGTTACACCCGGGAAAAAGCCAAGCTTTTTAACGAGCTGGAATTACTGGTCGTTGATGAGGTATCTATGGTACGCTGTGATTTACTTGACGTCATTGATGCCATTCTCAGAACCGTCAGAAAAAACAACCTGCCATTTGGAGGTGTACAAGTGCTATTGATCGGCGACTTATACCAGCTCCCTCCGGTAACCAAGAGGGACGATTGGGCCTTTTTAACCCGGGCTTATGCCTCCCCTTATTTTTTCGAGGCCCTAGTGATCAGAAGAAATCCGCTGCTGCAAATTGAGCTCACCAATGTATTCCGTCAAACGGAACCTGAGTTTATCAATATCCTCAATGACATCAGAAACAACAGGATCAACGAAAATGATCTCCGTATACTAAACCAAAGATATGAGCCATCTTTTAGCGCTTCTAACGAACTTAACCCTATCATCATTACTTCACACAACGCAGAAGCCAACACCATCAACAAAGAAAAGTTGGACGAATTGCAGGGTGCGGAATATGTTTTTGAGGGCGAGATCAGCGGGGAATTCCGTGACCTGAATCTTCAGGCCGAACAGAGTTTAAAATTAAAGGAAGGTGCACAGATCATGTTCATTAAGAACGATACCGGCGACAACCGAAAGTTCTATAACGGCAAGATTGGAAAGGTAAAATCCATTGTCGATGGAGAGATCATTATCTCTTTTCCACAGGAAGAGGATCTGTTACTGGAAAAATCGTCCTGGCAGTCTTTTGAATACAAAACGGATACCGAAGAAGCCATTGTACAGCAACAAGTAGGTGAATTCTCCCAATACCCCATCAAACTGGCCTGGGCAGTAACGATACACAAAAGTCAGGGCTTAACTTTCGACAGCGCCATTATTGATGCTGGAAAATCTTTTGTTGCCGGGCAGGTATATGTGGCCTTAAGCCGTGTGAGAACTCTTCAGGGCCTGATCCTGAAATCGAAGATCACCACAGAAAGTTTAAGATCCAATCCAGAGGTCTTGAACTACATGAAACCTGCAAAAGAAGAAGAGCTCAGCAATATCCTGGTTACTGAACAGGAAAAGTATATACTTCAACAAGTACTGGATCATTTTTCATTTATCCAAATTTCCAATAGCCTGGACAGCATCTATTCCAATCCGGAGATCGTTAAGGCCAATGATGCAGAATTCAAATCCCTAGTCAGTCAGCTCAACAAGGCATTGACAGACCTCACAGCCCTTGCCGATCGTTTTCAGACACAGGTGAAACAAATCCATGCAAAAACAGGCTTCAACGATCAGGCTGCGATTCAAAACCGCATTGAATCTGCCATTACTTATTTTTCAAAAGAGCTTACCGTATTGCTGCTGAACCCGATTGTAAAACAAATCCGGATCAAACCAAAAAACAAAGTCCAGCAGCATATCCAGAGTGTTCTTCAAAAACAAAGACAAATCATCGAGAACATTCTTTCTCTGATGCAAATGTCTTCAAATCTGCTAAAAGACCCATTAACACCAGCACAATACCTAGACTGGATCAGCCGTCAAAAAGCCAAAAGCCCTAAAAAACCAGATAGCCCGTCAGGGCCACAACAGGCCATCACGTTACAATTGTTCTAAAAGGTCACCAACCAGTAACTCCTATTCGACTGAATCGCATCTCACGCATATCTGAGTAGGGTCTTGTTGGGAGAAGGGCACCTTTTTCCCAACAAGACCCCACTCAGACCTCAAGCAGATATACTAGAGCTTGCCCCCTGTCTCCTCCCCTGTCCGGACTCCCCCCTTTTTTATCCGCACCATAAAAAATTCATTTTTATTGTAACCTTTCTCCCCTTACCTGCATCTTATAAACAATCATTATCTCCACAATATCATTTTTCATATTCAATGAATATGCTGAGAAGCGTATGTGGAAAAAATATGCACCTATGAAACCTAAAAAATATTCCATACTTCTGCTGATCTTATGTATCACCGCATTATCCACTGCTCAGCTCCGCGCCCAGACCAGCACAGAAACAGGAGAAATATCCGGTAAAGTACTGGACGAAAGCCAAAAAGCATTCCCCTATGCTACAGTGAGCCTTTTAAATGCAAAAGACTCTACCGCAGTAAAAGGTACCCTTAGCCAGGACAATGGCAACTACCTGTTTAAAGACATTAAAAATGGCAATTACCTGATTGGCATATACGTTGTTGGTTATAAGAAAACATTTAAAGGGCCATTCATAATTAGTGCAGAAAAGAAATCTCACAGCACTGGCAGTGTACAACTCCTTCCCGATGCCAAACTTTTAAAAGGTGTTGAAATTGTAAAGCAAAAGCCACTGATAGAACGTCAAGTAGACAAAACCGTTTTGAACATTGAAAACAGTGCCCTTGCTGCAGGTAATAATGCCCTTGACATCCTGCAGAAATCGCCAGGTGTAACGGTTGATAAAGATGGTAAGATTAGCTTAAGAGGAAAGCAAGGGGTTACTGTGATGCTCGATTGGAAACCTACTTACTTATCCCAGGAACAGCTGGCCAATATGTTGAGATCTACAGAAGGTAACGCCATACAATCTATAGAACTGATCACCAATCCTTCCGCTAAATATGATGCTGCAGGAAATTCAGGAATTATCAACATCAAATTAAAGAAAAATCGCAATTTCGGCACCAATGGATCTGTTTTTGGAGGAGTTGGCATGGGAAATTACTATAAAGTAAACAGTGGACTGACCCTCAATCACAGGGAGAAAAAATTCAACATCTACGGCAACTTTGATTATAGCCGAGGTAAGAGATATCACGGTACAGACATCATGCGTGTAAACAACACAGCAACAGATAAAACCTATTTCAATCAGACTGGGAACACGATATCGTCGCGCAACAGCAGCAATTACAAGGGAGGGATAGACTATTTCATCAACGACAACAACACACTGGGTTTCGCTTTCAATGGCTATAACAGCAATGGAAATTCATCCGCAAAAGTACTGACCTTGATTGGCGCGCAACCTTCGGTTACAGATTCTTCTGTGGTGGCCGATAATCCTAGCACTTTCAAATATACGGGGATGGCCTACAACTTAAATTATAAAGGTACCCTGGATACGCTCGGACAAGAGATCAGTGTGGATGCCGATATTGCCCAGTACAATGGAATGGAAAAAAATGATTTCAATAACGTCTATCGTAATGCAGCCTGGCAACCATCAAAGGCACCTTATATTTTCAGGAATACTACACCTACAAAAGTTAAAATTTACTCTGGCAAAATCGACTATACCTATCCCATAAATAAGGATACAAAACTGGACCTGGGTGCAAAATCAAGCTTTGTAAAAACAGACAATAGTTTTCTTTTTGAAAATTTCATCAATAATACCTGGGCTAATGATGCCACACGCAGCAATCAGTTTCTGTACGATGAAAATATCAATGCGGCCTATGCCAACCTTAAAAAGAAATTCAAAACCACGACTGTACAACTGGGTCTAAGAGCAGAGCAAACCAATTCCAAAGGAAACTCGGTTACCGATCAAAAAGTAGTAAACCGCCATTATTTTGATCTTTTTCCAAGTCTTTTTGTGAACCAGGAATTGTCAAAAGACCATGAAATAGGTTTTTCATACAGCAGAAGGATCGACCGCCCGGATTACAGTAACCTCAATCCATTTGTCTCCTACCTGGACCTCTACTCTTACCGTTACGGAAACCCTTTCTTAAAACCTCAGTATACCAATGCATTTGAAGTTTCTTATTCCTACAAAAAAACACTCAATGTATCGTTTGGTTACAGTCACACCAGCGATGTCATGTCTGAGGTGCTCTTAACCGATACTGCAAAAAAAACCATTTTCATTTCCACACAAAACCTGGCCACACAGGATTCCTACAATATGAACGTCAGTTATCCTGTAGAGATCACCAAATGGTGGAATACCAATAACAACCTGACGGTATATTACAACAAATTTAAAACACCTAACCTGGCTGGACAACCTTACCAGAGTGGAAAAACTGCCTTAAACCTGAATACGAATCAAACGTTCATCATCAGTCCAAGCACCAATATAGAATGGTCAGGCTATTATCAGTCGAAACAAGTCTATGGCACCCTCTTGATTGCGGCACAGTATGGTGTAGACTTAGGTTTAAGCAAATCTTTTATGGATAAGAAACTGAGCTTTAAACTGGCAGCAAACGACATCTTTAAACTTCAAAAAAGCCAGATCACCAGTGCGTTGCCTTCACAAAACTATGTAGTCAACGAAAGATGGGAAAGCCGGGTATTTCGCATCACCTGTACCTATCGTTTTGGTAGCAGCAGCATCAAAGGTGCACGCGAGCGTTCTGGTGGTTCTGAATCAGAAAGTCGTCGTGTAAAATCGGGCGGATAAAATCACCTTAAATCTTTAGCTTTGTGTTTTGCATCTAAAACACAGAAACACTTGTACTCTAAAGATCAGGCCAGCGCATTAAAACAGGCTTTTTGGACGGCTTTCGGTCAGTTTATGGCCCTGGAAAGTTCTGCTGAAGGTTTAAAAATCAACTGGATCAATTATAAAACAGGCATTAAACACCTTCATTTTAAAATGCAGGCAGACAAACACGCTGCCTGCATTTTTATAGAAATGTCACATCCGGATGCTGGCATACAGCAGCTCATGATGGAACAGTTTATCTCCTATAGAAATATTTTACAGGCTTCTTTAGGAGAGCAATGGGGATGGAATTTACACCAACAGGACGAACATTATAAAACGGTTAGCCGGATTTCTACATCTATTGAAGGCGTAAGTATCTTCAAACAGGAGGACTGGCCTACACTAATTTCATTCTTCAAACCTCGTATGATGGCATTAGATGCTTTCTGGACTGATGCACAATACGGTTTTGAACTGTTCAGATAAATAGCTCAACATGGAGAAAAGTCTGTGGGTACATAATAGAATTACGCCCACATATGTTATTTTTTATTTTTCGACAAAGTCTTTGAGAGATATGCCTAAAATATGTGTCCATCCAGCATTGAAACTTGTTCTTGCGAAAGAAGGATGATCCTGAGGGAAGCTCTCCAGACCGGTATGGATCAATTTCAGACGGGTATGGTCGCCTTCTTCAAAAAGTTCAAAAGTCACCTCCGAAATTCCATCAGACAATTCAGGATAACTCCAGGTATAAGCAATTTTTCGCCCCTCTTCAACAGCTGTAACGACACATCGATGCAGGAACATTTCGCCCTTATCTCCGGCTTCAAACTGAAATTCAAAGCCTACTTCAGGTTTAAATTCTTTCAGATTAAAATACCATTGTTCCATTTGATCCCTGTTGGTAATGGCTTTCCAAACTTTATTGATCGGCGCATGATAGGTACGCTCCAAAATTAACGCTTCTGTTTTCATACATTTTTATTTTAGGTTATTGTTTTCTGGCTGTGATAAAGTAATGTTTTAATTCCAAAAAACAGGCCATAAAAAAACCGCCCCTGAAAAAGGACGGTTATATAAGGATTGACAGATTGCTTATCCGCGGAGCTTGCTCCAGATCAGATAAGTGGCTCCCCAGGAGAAACCCGCACCGAATGCTGTTAAGATCATTTTATCTCCTTCTTTGAAATCATTTTTATAATCCCACAGACATAAAGGTATAGTTGCTGCAGTGGTATTTCCGTAACGGTCTATATTTACTTTTACGTGATCTGTTGAAATGTCCAGTTTCTCACCTACAGCCTGAATGATTCTTAGATTGGCCTGATGTGGCACCAGCCAGTTTACATCGGATGACTTCAGGTCATTCCTTTCAAAAACTTCGTTACAGGTTTGAGTCATCCCCTCAATAGCGGCTTTAAAGACCACCCGGCCATTTTGAGTGATATAATTCAGTTTATTGGTTACTGTTTCTATAGATGATGGGTTCATAGATCCACCAGCTTTAACAATTAGTTGTTCTTTTCCACTTCCATCAGTTCTGAAAACATTATCTATAACACCAGTATGTTCAGTAGTTTGTTCTAGCAACACTGCTCCTGCTCCGTCGCCGAAAAGAATACAGGTATTTCTGTCTTCGTAATTAATGATTGCACTGTTTTTATCTGCCCCAATCACAATTACATTTTTATAGCGGCCACCTTCAATTAAACTGGCACCCAGCGTCAGTGCATACAGGAAACCGCTGCAAGCGGCGTTGGAATCTACCCCCCATGCATTCACCAATCCCGCTTTCTCACAAACCACACTAGCTGTAGACACCATAATATAATCTGGTGTAGAAGTAGCCACAATAACACATTCTATAGCCTCCGGACTCAACTTAGCGTCACTCAATAAGCGTTCTACTGCTTTTACGGCAAGATCAGATGTTGCAATATGAGCGTCATTTACAATTCTTCTTTCTTTAATGCCCGTCCGGGCCACAATCCATTCATCATTTGTATCAACCATTTTTTCCAGGTCGTGGTTGGTCAAAACATTCTCAGGTACATATCCACCTAAAGCTGTTATAGCAGCATTATATCTAGTTCTCATTAATCAATTTCAATTCGGTGCGCAAAACTAACAAATATTTACAGCTACGTTACACTTTATTTTTTTTGAAATGTACCTTTGTGACAAGTCAATAACAATATGAAATATACAACTCAGCCGCTCTCCATCTTTTTTTGTTCTGTTCTTCTTCTGATTTTCTCCTGTAAAAACAATAAAAAGCTGCCAATTTATGGCGAACGGACTACTGAAACGGTTAAAAACGAAGATGGTGCCACCCGGGTAGATTCTGTGTATCAAATCATTCCGGCTTTTAAATTTTTAAATCAGGATAGTGTCTACATTACCAACGATAAATTTAAAGACAAAATATATATTGCAGATTTCTTTTTCACCTCCTGCTCCAGCATCTGTCCTATTATGCACCGGAATTTGAAAACAATCTTTGATCAATATAAAGACAATAAAGAAATAGGCTTTCTTTCTCATACCATAGATTTTAAATATGACAAACCTTCAGTGCTTAAAAAATATGCGCAGAAGCTAGGTGTATACGGTGATCAGTGGCAATTTGTTTATGGACCGAAGGAGGAAGTATATGGAATTGCAGAAAAGAACTATCTGGTTGCAGTAATGGAAGATAAAAATGACAAGGACGGTTATGTACACCAGGGCTGGCTTGTTCTTATCGATAAAGAAAAACGAATCCGCGGGGCTTATGATGGCACAAACCCAGAGGCAATTGCTAAACTCACCAAAGATATTCCCGTTCTTTTAGCTGAATATAAAAAGTAATCATGCGAAAACATCTTATTGCTGCCTTCTTTATCCTCTCCATTTCCATGATCGTCTATTCCTGCCAAACCGCAGGCCAGGTTGAACAGGACATGTATTATACCAATGGCCGGGATTTATATATTAAACACTGTCAGAATTGCCATGGTTCCAAAGGCGAGGGATTGGGTGCATTGACACCACCTTTAACAGATACACTTTACCTGAAAAACAACAAAAGCAATCTGGCTTGTATCATAAAACATGGGTTACGCGGGCCAATTGCTGTAGGTGGTAAAAACTTCGACGATAAAATGCCTGATTTTGAAAACCTTGCAGATATTGATATCGCCCAGTTGATCGTATATATTACCAATTCTGCCGGCAACAAGCAAGGCATGTATAAAACAGAACAGGTTGCAAAAGACCTGGCGGATTGCAAGAAATAAATAAAAACTGATCTAGACTGCCTGCTTTTGGGCTAAAGGTTGTTTCATTAACATCCACACCAGCCCTACGCAGGCATAAAGACACAACACCATTGCCGGCCCCATCGTTACGGCATTGGTTCCCGGGCTGCTTTGTATAAAAAGTGAAAGCAGTGATAAGCCCAGTCCACCTCCCAGGAAATAAGCCGTAGAAGCGATGCTAGATGCGAGTCCATAATGTTCGGAGGGTATTCCATGCACTGAAATCACGGAGAAGCTGGTAAAACAGATAGTCATACCCAATCCAGTCACACAGGCAACCGAGAGTAAAATTAAAGGCAAGTAGTGGTCAGACATCATCGAACAGATAAGTAAAAAACCACCTGCAACCATCAGGGCCATCCCCAGAATACCTGTTTGTTTAACATCGAATTTCTTCATTAAGCCGGGCAGTATAAATTTGGCAACCGCAGCAGAGAGGATACTGAAAGGCACCAATAATAAGCCTGCTTTTGCAGCACTGAAACTCATGTCTTTTTGCATCATAAGTGACAAAAGAAATAAGAAGCCCGTAAAAAAGGCACCAAGCAACAAAAAAGCACCTATGCCGGTAATGATGGGTGGCAAGGCTAAAAGCTTAAGATCTACCAGTGGTGCCGGGTGTTCTGAAAGCCTTTGTTTGAGTAAATAGATTCCAAGTCCAACTCCTGTGAACAGCGCGAGTAATCTCCCATAGTTTTCCCGAATATGCCCAATTTCATGTACGCCATAACTCAGCATTAGAAGGCAGATTACTAGCAAAAGGCCTGAAATGATGTCTGGACGTTCTTTAGTGTCCTTCTTCGGATCAGAATCAAGGGCAAACCAGGCAAATATTAAAACCAGCATCAATACAGGCACATTAATAAAGAAGACCCATTGCCAGCCCCAGTAGGTGGCAATCAAACCGCCTAAAGATAAACCACTGCCAGAACCAATGGCGGCAAATGAACTGAAAATGGCTATTGCCTTACTGCGCTCCCGGGTTTCGGTAAATGTGTGGGTAACAATTGAAAGTGCAGCTGGCATAATTAAAGCAGCGGCCATCCCCTGAATGGCACGAAAAAAGGCCAGTAATTCAAACGAAGGAGAAAATCCGGCACCTAAGGAAGTTAGTAGAAATAAAGCTGCTCCTGCAATAAAGATGGTTTTACGTCCAATCACATCCGAAAGCTTTCCCCCTATGATCAGAAAGCCTCCGTATAGCAACACATATAAGGTTTGAAGCCATTGCACCTTATCACTGCTTAATCCATAGTGGGTCTGGATAGAGGGTACAGCCAAATTGATAATGGCAATATCCAGAGCCTCCACAAAAATACCTATAGAAGCTATAATAAGAATGATGTTTTTTCTTCGAGTCATACAAATAAGGAATAAAATCCTGAACAAAGGTATAACATAGGACACAATTGAAAAAAACTCTTATTTATTTAGAACAAAACACATTATATAGGTAATTTTGCAGAACAAATACACAAATCAAGCGTAACAATGGATACATCCGCAGAACAAGAACTTCCGGTTAGCCTGGATCAAAAGGATTATGAGATTCTAAAATTGCTCCAGGAAGATGCAAAACAAACCATCCGTGAAATTGCCGGCAAAGTACATTTGAGCCCTACGCCCACACATGAAAGAATTAAACGTTTGGAAAAAACAGGCGTAATTAAGCAATACGCTGCCATATTAGATCACCAAAAAATAAATAAAGGTATTATGGTCATCTGCCAGATTTCTCTGGTACAGCACAACAGAAAGGCCGCTGGAGAATTTCTCCATGCTGTTCTTCAGTTCGAGGAAGTAGTTGAATGTTATAATATATCAGGGGATTTTGATTTTATGATCAAGATTGTTGTAGAAAGCATGGAGAGTTACCATTACTTTTGTGTAAACCGTTTGGGAGAAGTTCCGGGGATTGCGCAGACCAAAAGTATTTTTGTAATGGCTAGCCTGAAGCAAACACATAGATTGCTGTAAATGCATTAAAGTTTTTTACTGCTCAACTCAAATTCAGCAAACAAAAATTCATAGCTTTGAGGCGATGAAGTTATACAGGTTATTTTTGTTGTTATTTCTGGTAGCATTTACGGGTCAGACCTTTGCACAAAGCAGTTCAGAACTAAAAAAGAAAAAACAAGCGATACAGAAAGAAATCGATCTACTACAAAGGAGTTTAAACACTACAGTTAAGGGTAAAAAACTTACACTGAGTCAAATCAATGCATTAAACACTAAAATCAGTTTAATGCAAAGCAAAATTGATGTGATCAACTCGGAAATGAAAAACCTGGACAGTCAGATTCACGAAAACACCACTATAGTTCACTCTCTCAAAGATCAGCTGGCGCAGCTAAAATTGCAGTACGCTGCGATGATCAGATTTGCACAGAAGAACAAAAATGCCTACAGTAAAATGATGTTTATCTTTGCTTCCAAAGATTTTCACCAGGCGTATAAACGGATCAAATACCTTCAGGAGTTTAGTCGTTACCGTAAAAAGCAGGCCGACTTTATCCAGGGCAAAGAAAAGAATCTCAACTATAAAATTGTTATCCTTGACAAAAGCCTGAAAGAAAAAAGCAGCTTATTGCAAGAACAGGAAAGCGAACAGAATAAGTTAGGCAAGAACAAAGAAGAGCAAGCTGCCGCACTCAATAAACTCGCCAAGCAGGAGAAACAATATAAGCAGGATCTGGATTCAAGAATGAAACAAAGAGCTCAAATTGATAGGAGCATCCAGGCTGCTATCCGAAGAGAAATTGAAATTGCGAAAAGAAAAGCCTTGGAGAAGGCAAGACTGGAAGCTGCCAGAGCAAGAGCGGCAGCGCTAGCTAAAGCCAAAGCAGAAGCTGCTGCATTAGCAAGGGCACAAGCTAAAGCCAGGGCAGAAAATAAACCCGTACCTGTTGCACCAAAGGTAAAAGAACCAGAACCAGAAGAAGAGCCTGTGAAAGCTTCTTCTAATTATTTAACAGCAACACCAGAAGCGGCCAAGTTATCTTCCGCTTTCCAGAACAACCGTGGCTCTTTGCCCTGGCCAGTGGCATCAGGTTCCATTACCGAAGGATTTGGACGTCACAAACAAGGACAAGCCAACTATGACAACAGCGGAGTTACCATTACAACTGCACCTGGCGCAACTGTTAGAGCTGTGTTTGAAGGAAAAGTAACCACTGTTAGAACAGCCTTGGGTAGTTATTTCGTTTTGATTAAACACGGAGAATATTTCACTGTGTATCAAAACCTGCATTCTGTGTCTGTTTCTCCTGGTGAGACCGTATCAACTAAACAAGCTATTGGCACAATGCCATCCGGAGGTTCTCCTGAATTACAGTTTCAGATTTACAAGGGATCTGTTCCTCAAAATCCAGGCGGCTGGATTTCCAGATAGATTCTTTAAATTCCACTGTAAAGGCCAAAACCTTTCGCAAATTCAAGGGCAGACTGCAGAGATTTAACCATAGAAGGAATTTCATCCGGATTATATTTTCCAATATTTAAGCTGAACCAGGGCAATGTACTTGCGCAGCCAAACCGGGAGAAAGGAAGCAATTCAATACCTGTCTTTTCCTGCAGATGTCCACTAATATCTTCTGCGGTTTTCAGAAATTGATCACAAGGTGTGCTTTTCCCTATAACATCAATTTTTAGCGGCAAGAACAGACCGCCACAAAAACTGGGGCCTAGCGTTTGTACGGGATAACCGTTGAATTTCATTCCATAAATGCCTACATGAAAAAGGGTCATCGCTTCAATAAGCGACTGTTGGAATTTATAGGTACTGGAATTGTATTTCTTAATATTTCGAATATACTGACTGGCGTATTGCTGGTCTGTCGGATTTGCCAGGAGCGTCCCCATTTCCGATAAGACAATTTCCATTTTTTGCAAAATCTTCTCCGGACCGCGACACCAGACGATATTTAAAGGCCCTGTCGAGGAAAAAGGACGGCACATGGCCTCAGCATAAATTGTATATTCCTTAATTGGACCGAAAATAGAATAGGAAATCAATACGTCATTTCTGAACAACATTCTGGCATACATGACATCAAAGAAAAGATAGATCTTCTTTTCGTCTGTTTTCCTTCTTTTATTTTCATCCAGGATCATAGCAATAATTTCCTGTAGCTGTTCTTCCTTTATTACCGCACCAACGGGATTGGCTGGCGAACACAAACAAAGCAGTGCTGCGTCTTTTAATAATGGCCGCAACTTATCAGGCACCGGAAGAAAATGATCGTCTTCTTCTGTTTCTAATTTCCTGGCCAAAGCCTCCATTCGGAGCGGATTGTTATCTATATACCAATCCGGACTGGTATAAACGACAATGTCGCCAGGGCTGCACAAGACCTTAAAACACGCATCAATCAAAGATTGCTCTTCTGAAGCATAAAGAACTTCCTCTCCTGGCATTCCGATCTGGGGTGCATCGCTATTGTCTATAAAAAACTCTGGAGGTAAGGGATAAAATTTAACATTTGCACCATCTCTGGTGAGGTGGCCAATCTTTTTTCCAGCAGGTTGATTTTCCATACTGCAAATCTATAATTTAATTTATTTATCCATTAGATATTTAAAACAGTAAATTAATTACAAAAATTAATTTATTCATCAGTTATTACTTTATTTTTTGTAATTTTTGTTCCAATATATACAACAACGGGAGTTAAAATATTTAATTTTATCCACCTTTTACTGCGTTCAGACTTTTCAAGCTGTTTTGCCAAAGCAGGTGATATAAAATAATAAAACCTTACAAAGAGTCTTCCTGCTAAAAAGGGCATTAATTTTTCATCTCTGTAACGCCGCAAAACCATGACTTCAGCAGCATCATAATTTCCGTAACAAACTGTAGCGATAAAGCATCCTGTTTTCGGTTTTTGTTCCTGCTGAGCTTTTATAATTTGTTCTATCTGTGTATCTCTGTTGTTCAACGGAGATTTTGAAACCGGAGTCACCTCTCCTTCCTGCAAACTATTTACATACTCTACACTGTCTTTAAGTCCTGCACCGGTATGGTCTTTATACAATTTGACCGCATCTATTTTCTTTCCATTAAGCAGCAGGGAGGTTAATTCTGCATCCAAATTTTCACGAAAGGATCTTTCGCTTCCATCAATTGAAGCAATTCCGGTTTCCTTAAAGTGATCAATAAAGTCTTTTGCTTCCTTCAAGCCGCATTTGGTGGCGTCCATGACGAACTTAATCGCTTCAACTTTCCTGTTGCGCTGCAGTAACAACAGTATTTGTGCTTCCTGGTCTTTGGAGATAATGATCATACCATCAAGTCCTCAAACAGAGTACCACAATTTAAATTGAGATCTTTTTCATAAAAAATGTGTCTATTTAAAAACTATTTCTATCTTTGCGGCCCTAACGATGCGGAAGTGGCGTAATTGGTAGCCGCACCAGACTTAGGATCTGGCGCTTCACGGCGTGGGGGTTCGAGTCCCTTCTTCCGCACAAAAGAAAAAGCCTTAAAATATTTAAGGCTTTTTCTTTTTATAAAGCTCAACTTTCCAGTTCAAAAAGACACGGGTTTCCCATTTAGATATTTTGCATTAAATGAAATTCCGAAGATGTGCGAAGTAAAATAGGATTGGTTATATTTATGCCTTAATTATACCTTATGTCATTAGCATCTTTAAAAGCACTTTATTCACGCGATTTAAATAAACTTAAACTTGAAATAGAATCCTATCAGAATGAGCACAACTTATGGCTCATCGAAAAAAACATACTGAATTCGGCTGGAAATCTTTGTCTGCATCTGGCTGGTAACCTCAACACCTATATTGGAAAAGAACTCGGACATACCGGGTACGTTAGAGACAGGGATTTGGAGTTTTCATTGAAGAATGTGCCCCGGATAGAACTGATCCGTCAAATTGACCTGGTCACCATAACTGTTAACGAAACACTGAACCAGCTGAAAGAAGAAGATTTACAAAAAATTTATCCGGTCCTGGCACGTCCGGAGCGGGAATCTGTAGAGTACATGTTGATCCACCTGGCCATGCACCTTTCTTATCACCTGGGTCAGATCAATTACCATCGACGTTTATTAGACGTTTAACTGGGCTTTTATTAAGCTAATCTTTTTGTATCTTTGCCGCAAATGCAAGCCGTTCTATCGCTGCGATTTATCGGAGAGGAAAGTCCGGGCAACGCAGAGCATCTCGCTTCCTAACGGGAAGAGGTTCAGGATTGAATGCCTGAATTATGGAAAGTGCCGCAGAAAATACACCGCCGATGGCTTAGGCACAGGTAAGGTTGAAATCGTGAGGTAAGAGCTCACGAATTTTCCGGGCGACCGGAGAGTTGGTAAACCCCGGGAGTTGAAAGACCAAATAGGCTAACGCATGTAGGGCTGCTCGTCCGATGTTAGTGGGTAGGTCGTTAGAGATAAATGGCAACATTTATACTGGATTAATGATAGAACTTCCAATAAAATGGATGACAGAACCCGGCTTACAGGCTTGCATTTTTTTACTTTTATCCTTGTTTAATGATAAAAGTAAATATATTCGTACTCAGTAATAAAGAATATTTTGTATACCTATGGCGAAATTATTAATAATCGATGATGAGCGGGCGATCAGAAGTACTTTACGTGAAATTCTGGAATATGAGAATTATGACGTGGAAGATATTGATAACGGCGTTGACGGTCTAGAACTCATCAAAAAAAAGAAATTTGATCTCGTATTGTGCGATATCAAAATGAATAGAATGGACGGAATGGAAGTCTTGGAGCAGGCATTAGCCTATAGCCCTGATCTTCCATTTATAATGATATCTGGTCATGGCACAGTAGAAACAGCCATTGAGGCAAGTAAAAAAGGCGCTTTTGATTTCATTTCCAAACCACCGGATCTGAACAGATTACTAATCACTGTTAGAAACGCTCTGGACAGGGGAACATTGGTAACCGAGACCAAAGTATTAAAAAGAAAGGCCAGTAAAACCCGCGACATTCTGGGCAGCTCTGAATCCATCAATAAAATTAAGGAAACTATTGAACGTGTAGCCCCTACGGAAGCCCGTGTATTGATTACTGGTGCCAATGGAAGTGGAAAAGAACTGGTTGCGCGTTGGCTGCATGAAAAGTCACAGAGAGCAGACAGTCCTTTAATAGAAGTCAATTGCGCGGCAATCCCTTCAGAATTGATAGAGAGTGAACTGTTTGGCCATGAAAAAGGTTCCTTTACTTCTGCAGTTAAACAACGTATCGGAAAATTCGAACTGGCTAACGGAGGGACATTGTTCCTGGATGAAATTGGAGACATGAGTTTATCTGCCCAAGCCAAAGTACTTCGGGCGCTTCAGGAACATAAAATCACCCGCGTAGGTGGTGAAAAGGAACAGGAAGTAAATGTTCGGGTATTGGCCGCTACAAATAAGGACCTGTTAAAAGAAATTGAAGATGGTAATTTCCGTATGGACTTATACCACCGCTTAAATGTCATTAATATTCATGTACCTCATTTAACGGAGCGTATTGAAGATATTCCGGTTATTGCCCAAAACTTTTTAGAGGAAATCTGCAGGGACTATGGCATGCCGGTAAAAACGATCAGTGATGAAGGCATGGTGGCACTACAAAGACTGCCATGGTCAGGAAATGTTCGTGAACTCCACAACATGATCGAACGATTGATTATCCTGAGTGATAAAGTGATCACTGGTCATGATGTTACAGCTTTTGCCAATCCTGGTGGTGGCACCAATATCGGAGCGGCACACAGTTTACATCCTGCAGTGGTCTCTTCCAATGGGACTCCGGATTACGAAAAATTCAATAATTTCCAGGATTATAAAGACCATGCAGAGCGTGAATTCATTAAATTCAAGCTGGAAAAAAACAACTGGAACGTATCTAAAACTGCAGATGACATCGATATACAAAGAAGTCATCTTTACAGTAAGATTGAAAAATTTGGACTGAAAAGAGTTACAGAATAATCCGAATACATATCAAAAAAAAGTCCCCTGAGATGATCAGGGGACTTTTTTTTGATTACTCCATGTAGTCGGCTTGCCGACTTAGTAGTGCCCTGTATTTATTAAAAATAGAGGTCTTAGATACAAATCCAACATACCTGCCCTGCTCATCTACCACTGGTAATAACCAGGCATTTTGAGTTTCCATTTTGGTGAGTACGGTTTTTAAAGCATCATTACTTACCACTATCTCCGGGGCGGGATGCATAAGTTCACTCACGGATAGCTCTTCCTCGCCTGGTTTAATAGTAATTTTCAGTATATCCTCCATATAAATCAATCCAATAAATATTTCATCAGCATCTACCACTGGAAATAAGTTGCGTTTAGCCTGCAGAATCTCTCCCATCTTTTCGGACAGTAAATCTGATTGCTTCAATACCAGGTAATCCTTTTCAATCAGGTATTTCAGCTTCATCATGTTCAGTACGGTTGTATCTTTATCTTCATGTGATAATAGGGCGCCGCTTTCTGCCAAGGGTTTGGTATATATCGAATATTTATTTGCACTCCTGCTGATGAAGTAGGAGATTGCAGAGGTTATCATTAAAGGCACCATTAAGATATAACCTCCTGTAATTTCGGCGATAAGAAAAATGCCGGTCAACGGTGCATGCATAATTGCGCTTAAAGATGCTGCCATCCCTGCAACAATAAAATTAGCTACGTTTAAATGAGCAATCCCCAATGTATTGGCCGTAAAAGCAACGAGAAATCCAATTAATCCGCCCATGATCAAACTTGGCGCAAAGATCCCCCCATTTCCTCCCGCACCCAGCGTAATCAGGGTTCCAAATGATTTGGCAAATACAGTAATTAGGGTAAACAGAATAATGGCTACCGGTAGAGTTGCATATTCTGAAAATATACTGTTACTGATCACAGCCGTGTAATTACCACTCAACAAATTTTTAATGGTTACATAGCCTTCCCCATATAAAGTTGGAAAAAGAAAAACCAATGCACCCAACATAAGACCACCAATAACTACTTTTTTATAGGGATGCTGAAGCTTATAGAAATAAGATTTAACAAGATAATTTACTTTAACAAAGTAAATAGAAAAGAAACCTATACAAACTGCAAGCAACACATAAAAAGGTAATGCCTGCATCACCCAACCCTCGGTAACCAGATAGAAAAGTTGCTCCGTATAAAACAAACGCGAAACCACTGCAGCTGTAGCGGATGCCAGTAATAAGGGTATAAATGCCGGAATGGTAAACTCAGGTAAAAGAATCTCTATGGCAAATACAATTCCTGCAATAGGGCTATTAAATGCACCTGCAATACCTGCTGCGGCACCACAAGCCAGTAGCATGGTTGTTTCCCGGTAGGATAAGCCAAGAAAACGTCCTATAACGGAGCCTATTCCTGCCCCACTGGTCACAATAGGGGCTTCCAAACCGGTAGAGCCACCAAAACCGACCGTTAGGGCAGCGGTAATGATCTGCGAATAAATATTATGAGGTTCAACTTTACTGGATTTCTTTGAAATGGTAAACAGCAACGGGGTTAAGCCTGTCTCAAACTTTCCTTTCCGAATAAACCTCCTTACGTACATTACTGAAAGCAAGATACCAATCAGCGGAAAAAAGATGTACAAATAGTACTTGTAATGCCAGTGAAAACCGCTCTGCAGAAAATCTTCTATATGATGGGTAATGGATTTTAAGGCCGCTGCTGCAAGACCTGCGAGGATTCCCACAATCAGTGCAGCAATAACGAGGAAGTTTCTGTTTGAGATTTTAGTCCTACGATATTGATTAAGGGCATCAATATAGTTCACCAATCTTACATACATGTTGTTTTATTTAACTGTCAAATTTA
The DNA here is from genome assembly GCF_003061025.1 of Pedobacter sp. HMWF019. Taxonomy (GTDB): domain Bacteria; phylum Bacteroidota; class Bacteroidia; order Sphingobacteriales; family Sphingobacteriaceae; genus Pedobacter. The sequence continues at coordinate 21,291 of NZ_QAIL01000264.1, forward strand.
TCCAATAGTTTAATCAGCGTTGCAAAATCTTTTGGATATGGAGCTTCTATTACGATATCCTGGTCATCCATACCTTTAAAGACCAGATGTTTCGCATGTAGGGCAAAGCGCTTCATAATGGGCTGTTCTTCGTCATCCTTTGCGATACGGTATCCTTTTTTGAGGTTAGAGAGGTACACAGGCTTACCTCTGTACATAATATCTCCACAGATAGAAGCACGCTGTGTGGCCAGGTGTATCCTGATCTGGTGCATTCTGCCTGTTACTGGTTTACACTCTACCAGGGTATAGTGTTTATAATATTTTATGGAATTGAAATAGGTTTCAGCCCGCTTTCCCTCTTGTCTGTCAATGGTTACATTTTTGTTCCCGTCGTTCAGAATCGGCAAGTCCACAAAAAGGTCATTAAAAACAAATTGTCCATCTACTACAGCGTGATAAACTTTGTTTACTTTACGCCGTTCAAACTGCATAGAAACATGCCGGTAAGCATCGGGATGCTTGGCAATAACAATAGCACCGCTGGTTTCTTTATCCAGGCGGTGACAGACCTGTGCGTCTGAGGAATATTGTTTAGCGAGGCGTAGGATATTCACCTCGCCGGAACCTCCCCTTTCGTCTAATGAAGCAACAAAGGGAGGTTTATTTACAACGATGTAATCATCGTTTTCAAATAGGATTAAGTCTTTAAAAGAGGGATATTTCAAGGATATAGTGTTCTTAGCTACAAAAGTACTAAGAAAGTTCGAATTTATAACCTACTCCCTTAACGGTAGACACATAATTCTCTCCAAGTTTTTCTCTTAATTTGCGGATGTGCACATCAATAGTACGATTAGTTACGACCACAGAGTCTTCCCATATATTTTTAAGAATAGATTCTCTGGTATATACTTTACCTGGTTTGGAGGCCAAAAGATAGAGAAGTTCAAATTCTTTCTTCGCCAAAACCACTTTTTGTCCACCCTGGTAAACCAGATAGGCTTCTCTGTCGATAACCAGGTCTCCGATTTCTACCTTATTTTCTGAAATTTCATCATTACTTACGTTTCTTCTCAGAATGGCATTGATTCTACTCACCAGAGCCCTTGGTTTTATCGGCTTAGCTATATAATCATCCGCACCAACGTTGAATCCTGCAATTTCAGAGTATTCCTCACTTCTGGCCGTTAGAAAAACCATAAAGGTATTTTTAAACTCAGGGATTGCACGCATTAACCTGCATGCTTCGATTCCATCCATTTTAGGCATCATGATATCCAGGATAATCAGATCAGGATGTACTTTTCTTGCTACGGCGATCCCATCTTGTCCATTGCTTGCTACAAAAACCTGATAACCTTCTTTCTTTAGATTGTATTCTACTAATTCAAGAATATCCGGTTCATCATCGACTATAAGTATTTTTTGTTTGGCAGTGCTCATATCTTTAATTATTTGTTACGAAAATAGGTAATCAAATGCAGTATTAAGTTAAAAGCAGGTTAACAAATTGTTAACAGGACAAGCTATATTAACATGAATTTAGGATTAAAGTAAGGTTTTATTTAAAAAATCTTCCAGCTGCTCACCTCTAAGGTTCTTAGCAACGATTTTACCCTGAGGATCAATGATAAAGGAACTTGGGATCGCTTCGATCTGATAAAGCCTTACTGTAGGGCCTTCAAAGTCTTTAAGCTCACTTCCATGTGTCCAGGTTAGATGATCTGCCGCAACAGCTTGTTTCCACGCAGCAGCATCTTTATCCAGTGAAACACCGAAAACTGTAAAATTTTTGTCTTTGAATTTATTGTAGACTTTAACCACATTAGGATTCTCCTGTCTGCAAGGCTGGCACCAGGAGGCCCAAAAATCAAGCAGTACATATTTACCTTTAAAATCTGAAAGACTTACCTGTTTTCCATCGATACTGGTCATCGTGAATGACGGTGCAGGTTGTCCGACCTGGAGCGCTTTAAGTTTTGACATCCTGGCTACAAACTCAGTGACAGCAGGATTAGTACCAAAATTACCTTTGATCTGATCTGCATAAGCCACCATCTCTTTCTCGAAATCTGCAGGATTAAGCAAATTAATAGCATAAAAACCAGCAAGTGATTTGGTGTTTTCCTGAGCGAATTTTAAGATTTCTTTGTTCAAACCTTCAATTTCCTGGGTATATTCCGGTCTTAGGCTTTCCATAATAGCCTCTCTTTTCTCCGGCTGCTTTGTTACCTGATCATCAAACCTTTGCTGAATCGCATTGATTTTTGACATGTATTTGTTTTTGATCGCGTTTAACGTTTCCAGTTTATCAGCCTCTTCGGCACCAGAAACTTTATAATGCATAGTCTTATCGTTAAGATCTGCATCAAGTTTAATATCATCACCGTTTTTTGCAATAATCATATATTCATTATGCCCCGAGGAAACTTTAAAAAAATTAACGTCTGGCGCAGCATGGTTAAACTTGAATTCTCCTTTATCAGACAACACAGTGGAGTCCAAAGCTACCGGATTGGCTTTATCTAAAGCAAAAAGATAAACTTTACCCTGAGGTGCGGCATTGGCAAATTTTCCGTTAATAACAAATTTACTGCTGTCTTTACAAGCGCTGAAGGCTAATCCTGCCACTAAAACGTATCCTAATTTCTTCATCATTATATTTTCTATATATTAACTTAATTTCTCTTGAACCAGGGCATTTACCTTTTGCGGGTCTGCTTTCCCCTTCGCCAGTTTTAAAACTTCTCCAACAAACAAGCCAAGAACGCCTTTTTTTCCATTTTTATAGGCTTTTACCTGAGGTTCATATTTTTGAAGCACCTGATCTACAAAGATATTTAACTCGTCTTGATTGTCTTCAATCAGCAAATTCAATTCTCTGGCCAAAGCGGTAGCGTCTGAGCCTTCTCTTTTTTCCAATTCAGGCAACAATTGTTGCAACGCGACCTGCTGTGTGATTTTTTTATCGTCACAGAGGTTTATAACCTCTGCCAGTTGAGCCGGGCTTATGCTATAGTCACTAATCTGAATTTCACGGTCACTCAACAAGGCCCTTACAGGGCCTACTAACCAGTTGATCAGGCTTTTTTTATGATTTACTTTGGTTACCGCAAAATTTAAGAAACTCAACAGACCAGCGTCTTCTGCCAGAATAGTTGCTTCCGAATTACTGATCCCAAAATCATGGGCCAGTTTTTTGGAAATTTCTGCAGGCAGGGCTGGCATCTCTTCTTTTAATTGTTTTAACCATTCATCAGAAATGACTATCGGTGCCAGATCAGGGTCTGGAAAGTAGCGGTAATCATTTGCTTCTTCTTTACTCCGCATGGGTGAGGTTGTTCCTTTCTCCGCGTCAAAGTTCAAGGTGCTTTGAATGATTTCTCCTCCGGAGCTTACAATTAGACTCTGGCGACCAAATTCATGGTCCATTGCACGCCTGACATTTCTGATAGAATTTAAATTTTTAACTTCGCAACGCGTACCAAAAGCCCGAGCACCAACTTTACGGATAGAGATATTGGCGTCACAACGAAGACTTCCCTCCTCCATATTACCATCACTTACATTAAGGTGCCGTACAAGCTTTCTCATTTCCGTAAGTAAAGCAGATGCCTCTTCTGAACTTCTGATATCTGGTTCTGTAACAATTTCTATTAAAGGCACCCCTGCTCTGTTTAGGTCTACAAAAGAATAAGAGGCATTCTGATCGTGTAAACTTTTACCTGCGTCTTCTTCCAGATGGATACGATTGATCCCAATGCGTTTGGTCTCGCCATTCCCAAGAACAATATCGAGGTAACCATTTTGACAAATGGGTTTATTATCCTGTGTAATCTGATACCCCTTAGGCAGATCGGCATAAAAATAGTTCTTACGATCAAAAAAGTTGGTTTGATTAATCGTGCAATTCAATGCCAGTCCCATTCTTACCGCTTTAGCCACCACCTCTCTATTCAGTTTTGGCAATGCTCCGGGTAAAGCAAGTGACACCGGAGAAATGTGCTCATTAGGTTTTGCGCCAAAGGAAGCACTATCTGATGAAAATATTTTAGTATTGGTATTTAACTGTACATGGATCTCTAAACCTGATACCAGTTCAAATTCTGAAGTTTCGGCTGCCTTAGTGGTACTCATTTAAGGGGTTATATATGTAACAAAATTTATTTGTCTCCATTGCAAATATAACCAAAATAGTCGTACGAGAGGATTCCTATCAAATAGTTACATAAGATGGAGATTTGGGATTAAACCTTGGCACAGACTTTGAATCAAAGCCTATACACACACAAATAAAATAAGGCTATGAAAAAATTAGTTGTATTTGCATTGATCGGTTTCGCCGCAATTGCTGTAACACCTGCTAAAGCACAGGTTAGCGTTAGTATTAACATAGGCTCTCAACCTGCATGGGGACCAAGAGGTTATAACCATGTAGATTATTATTATTTACCTGAGGTACAATCTTATTACTATGTACCCACCAGACAATTCATTTATTTAAGCGGAAACAGGTGGATCCATGCCCGCAGTTTACCATCAAGATACAGAAACTATGATCTTTATGGAGGACGTAAAGTGGTAATTAATGGCGATCGTCCTTATTTACAACACAATGTTTACAGAACCCGTTATGCCAGTACTACTTATGTATACAACAGACCTCAACGGGTAGTATACAGAGATTATGGACGTGACAACAGGCATTGGGATAATGGGCGCGGAAGAGGTCGCGACAACAATTGGGGAAGAGACCATGATAACGGCCACGGACGAGGTCATGATAATGACCATGGAAACGGACGAGGTCACGGAAGACATTAAAAAAAAGGCATCCAAATGGATGCCTTTTTTTTAATGTCTTCGCTAAAGAATAAAAATCAAACAACAAATCGAAAAAATAATATTCTGTAAATCAGATAATTAATAAATTATTTAAAAAATTTTAAAAAAAGATAAAACATTTAAGCAATATCCTTCGTTATAGTTGCAGTTTGTTTGGTTTAGGTTGATC
>NZ_QAIL01000265.1 GCF_003061025.1 Pedobacter sp. HMWF019
CAACAAAATAAATAATTTAAAATTTTTCCAATTCCCTTTTAGAACTAAACCATATATATTCCCAGTCCAAACCAGGCAACAACATTAACTCCTCTAGATTTTATTTGTTTAACTTTACCCAACTGATTTAACTAACCAGATCATAAAAAACTGTGATGTCCGATTTCAACGACTTTAACAACCCACAAGTGGCTAAACTGCCAAAACACCTAAGGCAATTCATTGTGGAACAGCACTATGAAAAATACACACCAATAGACCAGGCGGTGTGGCGCTATGTAATGCGCCAGAATTACAGCTACCTGAAGCACGTTGCCTATTATCCATATATAAAAGGATTACAGCGTGCAGGCTTAAGTATAGAACGCATACCTGATCTTCAGACCATGAATGACAATCTGGGCAAGCTTGGCTGGGGTGCCGTTACCGTAGATGGTTTTATCCCTCCTGCTGCTTTTATGGAGTACCAGGCCTATCACGTACTGGTTATCGCTGCCGATATTCGTCAGATCAATCATATAGAATACACACCCGCGCCGGATATCATTCACGAATCTGCAGGACATGCCCCTATCATTGCAGATGCGGATTACAACAGTTATTTAAGCTACTTTGGCTCTATTGGTGCAAAAGCAATGTTTTCTTCCAAAGATTTTGAACTCTATGAGGCCATACGTCATCTTTCCATTTTAAAAGAAGCCGTAGACACCAATCAAACAGAAATAGAGAAAGCAGAAAAACATCTGCGGAAAATTGCAGACAATATGGGCGAACCGTCAGAAATGGCCTTACTTGGCCGCCTGCACTGGTGGACTGTAGAGTATGGCTTGATTGGCACTTTAAAAAATCCAAAAATCTATGGTGCAGGTTTGCTTTCTTCTATCGGGGAGAGTTCAACCTGTATGAAAGAAGACGTTGAAAAATTGTGGTATACCATGGACACCATCAACTATCAGTACGACATTACCAAACCGCAGCCTCAATTATTTGTCACTGAAACCTTTCAGAATTTAATCGACGTACTCGAACAATTTGCAGACACCATGTCTTTTAGACGTGGAGGTGCAGAAAGTATCCACAAAGCTATAGAATGCAAAAATCCTGCAACCGCAGTGTACAGCTCTGGTCTGCAGGTGACCGGTACATTTACCGATATGGGCACAAATGAAAAGGGTGAATTGAGTTTCATTAAGACGACAGGAGGTACCGCACTGGCTGTTGAAAACAAACAATTGGAAGGGCACGGCAAGCACTATCACAAGGACGGTTTTTCTTCTCCTGTAGGCAAACTAAAAGGAATAAATACTTCTGTTGAAGAGATGAATGCTACCGAATTGGAGATGCACGGTATTTCTGCAGGACAACACGCAAACCTCATTTTTGAAAGTGGCATTCAGGTAAAAGGAGAAGTTACCCACATACTTCGGCACGAGGACAAAAATATCCTGATCAGCCTGGAGAATTGTACAGTGAAAGAGGCCTCCGGAAACATCTTGTTCCAGCCAGAATGGGGCACTTATGATATGGCTGTGGGAGAAAAAATCATTTCCGTATTCAACGGATCAGCAGATAAAGAAGCTTTTGATGAAATTATCCATATTAGCCAGAAGAAAACACATAAAATAACCTATGATGAACATACACAGCATCTACATCAATTGTATGCCCGGGTACGTTCCATAAGGGAAGATAATATCAATACAGAAGAACTACCCGGACTGTTTCTGTTTCTGAAAAACGAATATCCTGAAGACTGGCTTTGTGCCCTGGAAATCCTGGAAATAGTTTACCACAAAAAGCTCTTTCCCGAACTGGAGGGGGAAATACGTAACTACCTTACCTACAAAGCAACTACAAAATCAGATTACAGAAAACTCATTACTGACGGTCTTATTGTTATTGAGAATCCCGTTAACCAATTAATTACTGAAGAAGATTAACACATGAATATAGTACTTACTGGCGCCAGCAGCGGAGTTGGTTTCGAAGCCGCTTTAGAATTTAGCTTAAGGACAGAAAATCACATCGTTTGCATTGCCCGCTCTGCAGATAAACTGAGAAAACTACTGGAAATAGCTAAAGGTATCAACCCGGATTGCAATCTGCTTCCGGTAGAATTTGACATCGTAAATGACGACTACGCAGCTCTTATTCCTTTCTTAACGGAAAGACTTGGGCATGTAGACATCCTGATCAACAATGCAGGTGCGTTGATTAATAAAGCCTTTAAAGACACCAGTGTACAGGATTTCGCAGAAATGCTGCAAAGTAATGTACTGGGTCATTTTAATATGATCAAACATGTCTTACCTCTGATGAAAAGTGGCAGTCACATTGTCAATATAGGTAGTATGGGCGGGTTTCAGGGCAGTGTTAAATTTCCAGGCCTGTCGGCTTACTCTTCCAGCAAAGCTGCACTTCATACCTTAACAGAATGTCTCGCTTTTGAACTGGCCGAGACAGGCATTAAAGTCAATTGTCTGGCCCTCGGATCAGCTCAGACAGAGATGCTGGAACAAGCTTTTCCAGGTTACCAGTCTCCCGTTATGGCCTTTGAAATGGGTAAATATATTGCTGATTTTGCAAAGACCGGACACAAATTTTTTAATGGAAAGATTATTCCAGTTGCAGTAACCACGCCATAAATCAAGGTGTAAGGGTGATAATCATCAAGTTATCAACATTATAACCATGCCATAAATATTTTAATATCTTTGGCTGTATATGAAGAAAACCCTTACACTTTTTTGTTTTGTGTTCTTTTTCGCTCTGCAAGGCAAGTCACAAACTGTTGTTCCCCTAAAATTTCAGCAAATTGTTCAGAAACTGGTTTTGCAATTACCTGCACAGCAAACAGCAGGTCAGTTGATCAGCTTTGCAAAGACCCTGATCGGAAGTCCTTACCATTATGCCTCCCGCAATCCAAAACGAGGTTTCGATTGTTCAGGTTTTGTCAGTTATGTATTTGAAAACTTTGGATTCAGTGTACCACGTTCTTCCAGAGAATTTCCTGATGCCGGAACGCCCGTATCTCTGGAAAATGCAAAAGTTGGAGACGTTCTGATCTTTACGGGGACTAACCCACGCATCCGAAAAATCGGGCACGTAGGTATAATTTATTCTATTGATGGTGATCAGATCAAGTTTATCCACTCTACTTCTGGTAAGGCGCATGGTGTAACGATCACTCAAATGGATGATTATTACCGAAGCAGATTCATTAAAGCGGTTAGCATCATCTAAGTTTCCAGAAGCACCACTTTCAGGGCCTCTTGAATGTATCCTCCCTGCAGCAATTGTTGTGCAAGTTCATGGAGTTCCCGTTCCCGGGTGCCTGCATCTCCGATTGTCGCATCAAGAACTTCTTTTACGGCTGGATGATACCGGATCAACTCTATTTCTTCCGCTTCGGGCAGTATTTCTACGTTTCCCAGCATACCCAGATCATTACCAGTAAGTACGAACGAGTTTCTGACCGCATGGGGTAAGGCATCAACACCTATTCCAAGTGTAGTTAGCGGTTTAGCTACTTTAAATAAGTTCTCTGGCGTCACCCGGCAATACCAATCTCCTCCCAAACGGGCAACCAGATCTATTTTAGCCTGGTCTATTTTACCCTCCTCATCCAGAATCTCCTCCTTGATATGGATAAGCTTAATTTCGGCAAGCACAAGATTACCTGCACCGGGATTTTCGCCTAAATGGATCACTTCTGTAATGACACATTCCATTTGAACCGGCGCCTCAGCCACCCTTGGCGGTCGGACCAGCTGGGAAGGCTGCATGGTAAAACCGGCCTTTTCAAATTCATTAATCCCCTTGCCATATTCTGTACTGGCCAGACTGGTTTGCTGAACCATGGCGTAATTCACAATATTGATCACACACTCCTTCACCTCCAGTACATTTTCCAAAGTATGTTTGGTTGTATTGTCTCTAACCCTCCTGGCTGGCGAAAAGACACACAAAGGCGGGTTCGTACTAAACATATTAAAGAAACTAAAAGGACTGAGATTGATATTTCCTTCCAGATCTATTGTTGTTGCAAAACAAATGGGCCTCGGTGCAATCGCATATTGTAAATAATTCTGCAATTGCGCCGGGCTCAGATCAGATGTTTTTATGGTCAGCATTATTTTTTAAGAGCAAGTATAGAGAAATCCGAATCTGCTTTTTTGATGGTATTGATCAGCCTGCCCAAACCGGTAATTTCCATTTCAACCTCATCACCATCTTGCAACCATTGCGGCCTGAAATCCGGATTATTTAACAAACCAGTACCATTCAGTTCCAGGAAACAACCTGTTCCAACCGTTCCTGAACCAATCACATCCCCAGGCAAAATATCCACACCATAGGCACAACGTTCTATGATTTCTGCAAATGTCCAGTCCATATCCGCCATATTGCCGGCAGATACTTCCACTCCATTTACTGTACAAATCATTTTAAGATCATAGGCGTTACCCGTATGACCCGGTTTTGCCGCCGTTTTATACGCTTCCAGTTCATCTGGAGTAACCAGCCACGGGCCAATCACCGTAGAGAAATCCTTTCCCTTAGCCGGGCCAAGATTCAGCAACATTTCTTCCATTTGCAGTGTTCTTGCGCTCATGTCGTTCATCACCATGTAACCTGCTATATAATCGTCGGCCTCTGCTGCTGTAATATTTCTTCCCTTTTTTCCGATAACAATAGCGACCTCAAGTTCAAAATCCAGTTTTTGAAAATGATCAGGCATACATTCTATCTCACCTGGTCCCTGGATTGCATTATGATTGGTAAAATAAAAGATGGGATACTGATCAAATTCTGCAATCATTTCTACTTTTCTATTGCGTCTGGCTGCTGCCACATGCTGACGAAAAGCATAACCGTCCCGGCAGGACGTGGGATGAGGCACCGGCGCCAGAAGTTCGAAAAAAACCTCTTCTTTAGGCGCTATTTCACCTGCTTTGATCTGAGCATCCACTTTCTTTGCCTTTTCCATCAAAACCTCCCCACCCTGCAAAAAAGCATTCATTTCATCCGGCAATTGTTTATCACAAGAATTTAAATTGTAAATGTGTCCGTTTACGAATACACCAAGATGTTCTGTGTCTTCTGTCTTATAAGATACTAGTTTCATACTTTTTACATTTAGGTACGATCTGTAAGGACCAGCTTTTCCTGGTACATTTCATACGGTTATTTGATTTTGACAGCCAAAGCTAGAAAAAATTAGTCCAATCCTGGTTATAAAAACTTGCAGAAATAAATAGACCTGACAGACTTGCATGGTTAAATATAATTTCATTAACTTAGCACTACAATTATGACAGACAGTAATCTTACCTATCAGAAACAGATTTCCAGCCAGGTCCTGGCGGCTTTCAGATATGCAATGCTGTCCAAGCTCATCTTTGCTCAATATTCTTTCCTGTAACATTTCTTTAGGACGTACACTTACGCTCTGATTTATAAAACGTTTCCCGTTTTAATCTGTTTTTAACAAAGTTACTTACGTTAACCAAATATCTAACGATATGCCTATATATCATACTTTAGGATCAATTCCTGCAAAACGTCATACCGTTTTCCGTAAACCTGACGGTGAACTTTATGCCGAAGAATTGGTATCTACCGAAGGGTTTTCAAGCCTTTATTCCCTGGTCTATCACTGCCACCCCCCCACTATTGTAAAATCACTGGGTGAGCCTTACTCTGTCGAACCAAAAATTGCACGGGAAAAACATTTGAAACATACCAGTCTGATCGGCTTCAACATCAAACCGGAAGATGATTACCTGAAAAGCAGAAAGCCCGTGTTGGTCAACAGTGACCTGCATATCTCTCTGGCTGCACCAAGAAAATCCATGACGGATTACTTTTACAAGAACAGCCAGGCGGATGAAGTGATCTTTATCCATGAAGGCAGTGGAACACTGAAGACAGGTTTTGGAAAGATCAAATTTAAATACGGCGATTACGTTGTGGTTCCCCGCGGCACTATTTACCAGATGGAATTCAATGATGAGAACAACCGCCTTTTTATCATAGAAAGTTTTAGTCCGATACGCAGTCCAAAACGCTATCGCAATGAATATGGTCAGTTAATGGAACATTCCCCTTATTGTGAAAGAGATATTAGAAAACCTACCGATCTGGAAACTATAGACGAGTTTGGTGATTTTAAAGTGCTTATTAAAAAACAAGGGCTGATCTATCCTTATACTTATGGTACCCATCCTTTTGATTTTATTGGATGGGACGGGTTTCATTATCCTTGGGCTTTCTCCATTCACGATTTTGAACCTATAACAGGCCGTTTACATCAACCTCCACCGGTACATCAAACCTTTGAAGGACATAATTTCGTGATTTGTTCTTTTGTACCCAGGAAATACGACTATCACCCTTTATCCATTCCAGCCCCCTATAACCACAGCAATGTAGACAGCGACGAAGTACTGTATTATGTAGATGGCGATTTTATGAGCCGAAAAAGCGTAGTAAAGGGACAAATTACCCTCCATCCAGGTGGTATTCCCCATGGTCCTCACCCCGGTACAGTTGAAAAATCTATAGGAAAAGAAAAGACCGAAGAGCTTGCTGTGATGATTGATCCTTTCCGTCCCTTGATGCTGACAGAAGATGCGCTTAGCATTGAAGATGAAAGCTACCATAAAAGCTGGCAGATCAACATAGAATAAAACCGTTATGAGTAAATACTCACAAACAGCAATGAAACGAAACTAACTCTATTAAATAAAAAAACAATGTCAACACAAACATTCGCAGAAAAGATTTCTAAAGCACAGGATTTCCTGCCCATTAATGGAACCGATTATATCGAGTTCTATGTAGGAAATGCGAAACAAGCTGCACATTACTATAAAACAGCATTTGGATTTCAATCCCTGGCTTATGCAGGACCGGAAACTGGTGTCCGCGACCGAGCTTCCTATGTACTCAAACAAGGAAAGATCCGTTTGGTCTTAACTACAGCCTTAAAATCAGAAAGCCCAATTGCAGAACATGTTAAAAAACATGGTGATGGCGTTAAAGTGCTTGCTTTGTGGGTAGATGATGCATACAGTGCTTTTGAAGAGACAACCAAACGCGGTGCAAAGCCTTACTTAGAGCCTGTTACCCTAACGGATGAACACGGTGAAGTCCGCATGTCTGGTATTTATACCTATGGTGAGACCATCCATATGTTTGTAGAGCGGAAAGCCTACGAAGGTGTATTTATACCTGGTTACCAGGAATGGAAAAGTGACTACAATCCATCAGATGCAGGGCTATTGTATATTGACCATTGTGTAGGAAATGTAGGCTGGCACAGAATGAATGATACGGTAAAATGGTATGAAGATGTTATGGGATTTGTGAATATCCTTTCTTTTGACGACAAACAGATCAATACAGAATATTCAGCGTTGATGAGCAAAGTGATGAGCAATGGCAATGGATTCTCTAAATTCCCGATCAATGAACCTGCAGAAGGAAAAAAGAAATCGCAGATTGAAGAATACCTGGAGTTCTATGAAGGTGAAGGCGTTCAGCATATTGCTGTAGCCACCAAAGATATTCTTAAAACTGTCTCTGAATTAAAATCCAGAGGAGTAGAATTTTTAAGTGCTCCTCCGGAAGCCTATTATAATATGATGCCGGAGCGCGTAGGCGAAATTGACGAAGAAATTGAAAAGCTGAAAGCATTGGGCATACTGGTGGATTGCGATGAAGAGGGTTATTTATTACAGATCTTCACTAAACCTGTGGAAGACAGACCGACTTTATTCTTTGAGATTATACAGAGAAAAGGGGCTCAATCTTTTGGTGCGGGGAATTTTAAAGCCCTATTTGAATCACTTGAACGTGAACAGGAACTAAGAGGAAATCTATAGTTTTATCTAAAAATACTTATTCATAGTGAAAACTGAGAAGGCCGGCGAAGATTTCCCGGCTTTTCTTTTTACTATCTTAATTCATAACATTCTTGTTTCATTGATAAAGCACTGGCCCCGGAACATAGAATATCACAAAAAATAAGTACTTTCGGTTCAAAAAGGCGATAAAAAGGGGAATGATTAGGAACTGGACACATGAAATAAAGAGATTTGTAGTACATTTTAGAATTGCATTTAAATTATTTCAAAAAAACGACCCTTTACGTTTGGCCGGTGCTACTGCATTTTTTGCAAATTTTGCACTTCCTCCCATCTTAATTATTCTGATCCGGTTATTTGGTTTTTTTATAGACAAAAAAGTGTTGGTCAACCGTCTTTTCGAAAGACTTGCCAATTTACTGGATGAAAGCAGTATCCAACAAATAAGGCAAACTTTGAGGAATATACGGGGGTTGGACCAGAACTGGTATGCAACTTTATTTAGTTTTATTTTCTTTTTGTTTGTCGCAACCACCTTATTCAGCGTAATTAAGAATTCTATGGATCAGATTTGGTCTATCGGTATCAAAGATAAATCTTCTTTCTATTTTAAACTGAAATTAAGAGCCCGGTCTATGGTGATCATACTTCTTGCAGGTCTGTTGTTTTTTGTGGGACTTCTTACAGATAGTATCCAGGTATTTATTGGGGCCTATATCAAAACTGCAGCACCAACATTTAGCAAGTTCCTTCTTCTGGGCCTCAACCAACTACTGTTTATTGCTATTGTAACCATCTGGTTTACGGTGCTTTTCCGCTTTTTAACCAATGGAAGACCTACCTGGGCTTCTTCAATCAGAGGAGGAATTTTGACCGGTGTATTTTTTGCAATTGGCCGCTACATTTTACGTATCATGCTGCCTTTAAGCAATATAGGGAATATATATGGTGCTTCTGGCTCTATAGTACTCATCATGTTATTTGTATTTTATTCCTCTTTTATCTTTTACTTTGGTGCTTGTTTTGTAAAAGTATTGAGCGAAGCCAGAAAAACTCCAATAAGGCCTATCAAAGGTGCTTTCAATTATGAACTTAAAGAGGTTTAACCTGCTCGCTGCACCTGCTCATAACCCTGAACTTCAAAAACTGCAAGCTGATCCAGTAAATTGTAATGTAAAGTCCCAAAGAAGTTAACAATACCGTCTTTGTTTTTTCCCTCAATGCAAATACTCTCTTTAACAATATCTTTATGCTGCCTGTTACTGTCCTGAAGGATGGTATCTTCATCCTGGATCCTAATATCTTTAGCTTCGATAGAAAATTGTTTCAGCAGCTCAGAGAAGCTCCTGCCATTGAGCAATAGTTCTTTAATTTTCATGGCCTTAGTTTTTTTGAATAGATTTAGTTAGCGGTTTTCAATAGCAATTTTAACGCCAAAACAAAAGGGTAACTTCTTAAAAGCTACCCTTTTAAACAACTCATAAAAAGCTGAAGGTTTTAACCGCTGCTGTTTCGTCAGGAAGACAATATTCCTGTTGAAAAAATGTTAATAAATAGTTTTTCTAAAATAACTTGTAAGCCAAGCCAAAAGTAAACAGGTTCAACTTAGTGTCATTATACCCATCTCTCCCTATTTTAGAAAGTCCTTTTTCATATCTAAGATCTATACCTAAGCCGCCTATATCCAGACCTGCACCAAATTGCCATGCAAAATTCTGTCCTTTAAAGTCTCCTTTAAACACGTTGCCTGCAGCTGCACCAAAAGATTGTTTATCATCCAGAATAAAGGACACCACAGGACCAGTATTTAAACGTACCCCGATACCAGCAGCACCAATCTTGGTTCCAATCAACACCGGAACATCCAAACTGGTAAATTTCACTTTATTTTCTCCGCCAGCATCATTGGTCAATGTGGCGTTTTTACCACTTAAGTATAGCTCAGGTTGTAAATGTATTCCTGCAGCGCCTATACGGGCCCAAAAGCCTGCATAATAACCAGCGCGGTTATCGCTGTCAAATGTATTGCTGGTACTAAACTTGGAAAGGTTCGCTCCTCCTTTAATACCAAACTGGAAACTTGGTAATACTTGACTGAATGCTGCTGCGCCAACAAAAAGAAACAATGCAGAAAGTAATATTTTTTTCATAATCGGTGTTAATGTAAAGTATTTAAATTTATGTAAAACTAAGAATATTTTTAATTCGAAGTATATTATGTAAATTTATGTACTATTCTGTAC
>NZ_QAIL01000266.1 GCF_003061025.1 Pedobacter sp. HMWF019
CTTTACATTTGCCTCTATGATGAGAAGAAGTATAAAACAATGTCTATTAATGCTTTGCCTGGCCGGATGCCTTGCCGCATGTTCCAAAAGTAACAATGATGTTCCAGAAGTTGATCAGGCACAGATAATTGCACAATTCAAAGCGGACACCACTGCGATAAGAGCTTTTGTGAAAGCCAATAACCTCACTGAAATGAAAAAAGATGAAGGTTCAGGAATCTTTTACCAGGTTATTGCCCCAGGAAGTGGAAGTGTTACTTATTCTGCCAGCACTCAAATCACAGCAGATTATACCGGCAGATTACTAAATGGCACCGTGTTCGAAACGACTACAGGGAAAACACCAGCAACTTTTGCATTGGGAAATGTTATTGCAGGATGGCAGTTTGGCATCCAGAAAATCCAAAAAGATGGAAAGATACGCTTGATTATTCCTTCCTATTTTGCTTACGGAAATGTGATAAAGGGATCGATTCCAGCCAACTCTGTACTTGATTTCGACATTACACTGAATAATGTTCAATAGTAACATCCATTAATTTATAAAGATTAAAAGTCTTGAAGGAATATCAAAATTCAATCTTAGATACTCCCTCAAGGCTTTTAATTTCTTCCATACAATGAAGAATTCGCTTTCTGTCATTAAACTTACTGAACAATATAGAATAAACCTCCTGTTCCGCATCAGAAGATATGGAGATTTTATTAACCGCTATATGATGTTTAACCAGGATGTCTTCTACTGCAATCATAGATACATCAGAAGATTTTTTAGCGGTAAGGGTTAAAGCGTGAATCCCTTGTTGTTTAAACCAGGTCTTTTCCATCCATTTAATACCCGACAAGACAAAAAGGATCAAAATGGTAGCAACAACGGCTGCGCCATACAAGCCTCCTCCAACAGCAAGCCCAACTGCAGCCACACTCCAGAGACCTGCGGCTGTGGTTAAGCCACGAACTACTTCCTGTCTTAAAAACAAAATTGTACCTGCACCTAAAAATCCAACACCACTGATTACCTGTGCAGCCACTCTTGAAGGATCAAGAACAATCCCCTCTTTACCAACCACATCAATAAAACCGTAAGCTGAAACAATCATTGCCAATGCTGCACCTATGCAAACAAGCGTATGGGTCCTCAATCCGGCCACCCATTCTTTACGTTCTCTTTCCAGGCCTACCAAGCCTCCAAGAATTGCCGCAGCCAGCAACCGTAAAATAATTTCTTTTAAACTAATGAACTCCATCATTATAAAATAACAACCGGAGCAACGAAATGTTTAAACAGTGCCAGATGTACTGGCACTGTTTAAAAAGTTTTATTGATTTGTCATCATCTGAGCATTCAGCGCATTTTCAGCCGCACCTGGTGCCATCATTCCAAGTGCCATTACAGTATAATATTTACCTGCAACAAGTGTAGCCCCAGTCAATGTCGTCTTTGCATTTCCTGTTGACTGTTCCTGAATATCAAAAGAATAAGTCTTTGGATCCACCGCTACAAAAGAACTCACTTGCTTATAGTATTGGTTGTTGATCAACACGCTTCCACCTGTAACAGCCAGGTTTAACGATGGCGCATCAGGAGATAAATTTACAAAACGGACAAAAGCCTTATCTGTAGAAACGGTGGTCATTACATCTGTAGCTAACACCCCATCAAGTTGTCCTGATTGTCCAATTAAAAAATAAGTATAGGCAGTGCTTCCCGACAGGGAAATTGATTTGCTTAACAAATTATCCGTACTGCTTGCTGTCGTAAACCTCAAGGTATTGCTACCAGATACGAGCTGTATATAAGGAAGAATACTACCCCCCATTGGCAGAGCTGCTTTGTTTATCTGTACGTCATTTGCATAAACATTAAATGTACCGGTAGAAGGCGAGCCATTTACCACACTTAGATAGCTTATAGTAGTTGTATCCGTGCTATCACTCTTTTTACAGGAACTCCAAATTATTGCAAAAAGTAAAGAAAAGGAAAAGACCAATAGTGATCTCTTAAAGTTGATGTTGGTAAAGGTTTTCATCATTGAAGATTTAAAGGTTAACTATAGTAATAAATTGATATGCAAATATTCACTTTAATCTAATAGCACCTTCGTTAAATAGTGTTAAATCCTGTTAATGTTTGTTAAGTCCGCTTAGTCATTCCAAACATTAACAGAATCTAAAATATAAAACACTACCCTTCCGCGTCGTAAATGACTACTCTATCAAAAAGAATACGGAATTCATCAAGAAAAGCCTTGTGCAGATCATGCACCTGGTAAACATCATGGCCAGCAAGATCTTCAAAAAACAAAGTTAGAGAAAAGGTATAGGTAGTATCCACTACAGCACGCTCAATGGGAGCTGGTGTACCAATATGAAAGGCTTTTATGACTTCAATATCCTTTAATGTTTCCAGACTTTTACGAAATGCTTTCTTTTGATCTTCTGTCGTGTCGGCTTTAAGCCAGAATAAAACGTGATGGGCTATCATAATTTTTTTTCGCCAAATATAAGATCAATCCATCATTTTAATTCATGAGTTTTGACAAAGAAAGATATTGCAATAGCATAATTGTTTTACCATCTTGAATTTCTCCGCTTGAAATCATAGCCATTGCCTTTGCAAATGGTAATTCTAAAACTTCAATCTCCTCGTCTTCAACCCCACCTCCAGAATGTCTTTTCATTTCTTTTGTGTATTCTGCGATAAAGAAATAAACTTTTTCTGTAACGGAACCGGGGCTCATATAAGCTTCAAATACTTTTTCGACAGAAGAAAGTACATAGCCTGTCTCCTCTTCTACTTCTCTTCGGATAGCCTCTTCCGGCCCATCGTTATCAAGTAATCCAGCGCAAGTCTCAATCAACAAACCATTCGAATTTCCGTTCACATAGGTTGGGAAACGAAACTGTCTGGTCAGCACAACAGTCTGAAACAGCTTATTATATAAAAGCAAAGTTGCTCCATTTCCACGATCATAAGTTTCTCTGCTCCGGTTTTCCCAAATGCCCTTATTTGTTAAGTAATTAAAAGTCGTTTTTTTTAGTAAGTACCAATCATCTGACAACACCTGCTCCTTTATGATATTTATCTTTTCATTCATGATTATATT
>NZ_QAIL01000267.1 GCF_003061025.1 Pedobacter sp. HMWF019
ATTTAAAAGTCATATCAATGGGTAATTATTTTTTAGTAAGTTCAAATCTTAAAATACGGACATCTGCCGCAGGTATGGTTTGTTCCAGAATTGTTCCCGCCGTACCCGTTTGACCTGTCCACAGCTCTTTATAATGATGTCCATTTAAAAGCACGTTCGGGATGGCAATTACCGGGATACGAAGATGCACTTCCTCATTGCTGTAGTTAAACAAGGCCAGGTAAAGGTATTGGCCGTCTTTTCTGAAAAAGGCATTGGCCGCCTTTCCACCTTGTGCAGGATAAACAGGCTGGAAAGACTGTCCCGAACGGGCAATTGCATTGACATCGGGATTGGTCAGGAATTTAAGGGATTTCGTTTTCGCCTCCATGCTTCCCCCCGCACTCAGGTCATCACCTGAAATATAGATTCCAGTGGTCACAGATGAAGTTACCCTGGAACGATTCTCTGCTTCAGAATGTCCTTCCAATACAATATGGTCTGCATCATTGTACAAATACACATTGGAGAGCCACCAGCCATAGGTAAGCGAATTCATGGCGTATTCTATTTTTTCTGTATCTCCAAAGACATCACAGGCAATGCGCCTGGACTGTGCATAATCTGCCGGGAAAATTGGCGAGATGGCCTGATTGAGGTAAATGCTATCGCCCAGTACTTCCCTCAGGTATTTCATTCCTTCATTGTAAGCCTGAATGCCAGTCGTCACCTTTGGATTGTAATAGTGATCTGCCTCCAGGGAAGCATGAGCCAGGAAATCCACTTTCATAAATTTAAAACCGAGCCGCTTAAATCTTTCCAGAGATTTTTTAATTCTGGCTTTGGTGCCTGGATGGGTTGGATCAATAGCCGCAGCACCATCAATATATTGTTTGTTGCCATTTGCCCTGAGGTAAAGATCCTTATAGGTATAAGGCGTTCCTTCTATATTCCTGGTGCTGTCTCCACCCCAATCGGCAAAGGGGCCATAATAACCACCCGGGATCTGGTTGTTCTTCCTGCACTCGTTTACAAAAGCGGTCAGTTCTTCATCTGTCCGGTCTTCAGCTCCGGCATCGAGTCCGATATAGGTCACCCCATCGTTCTCAAAACTTTTATCTCTAAGCGCTTTGGCAAAAAAATCAGACACTTCCACTGCTTTTTGACCGGTCAGGTTAAACTGAATCTTGCCCCAGCTGTTCCAGCCAAAGGGAACTCCCCCAGGCCATTTCAGTCTTTTATGTAAACCAGAATTGACTGCAGCAAAATCATTCATTCCTTCTTTCCAGTCTGCATATGAACCTGCAAACATTCTGGGCGAACGCACCAGCTTGCCGCTGATCTTTCCATGAGGCAGGATATCTCTGGATGTAGCATAAGTAAAGCCACCATAAGCTTCTAAACGACGGAGCGTATTGCCTTCTGTTGCAGTGACCACACCTGTTTTCCAGTTATCGTGATCTACAGAACCGATCACCAGCCCCTGGTTTGATGTTTCATTAAACAGCACAGAAACTTCATGACTGGAAACCACCTTACTGAAAGGAAAAGCAACATAACGCACCCATTTGTCGTTGTCAAAAGGTACAAATAAGGCATAATTATTTCCTGAAGGAAGAACCTGAAAAGAGGTTTCGGATTTTAAGGGGGCCATATAAGCGCTGCTGAATGTTTCATTGTTCTTTACAGAAAGCCTGCTCAGGATAAATCCTTTATCCGTATACAACCAATATTCCTGGATCATCTCCGGAAGTCGCTTTGCAGTGGAGCTTACCGTAAAAAGTGTTCCGCTACCGAGTTGATCTGTAAAAGGTTCTTCTTTGATTTCATGTTTGGAATAATCCATACTGGAAATCACCTTTGGAATATGGGCCTCTGCATATACATTAGAAAGGATCTGTTTTCCAAGGGTATAAAAATCGGCCGTACCGGTTTTAAGATTGTAGTTGATATAGGTATTGCCTTTACCTAGTTTTTGGATATCAGCTGCTTTTTTTACAAATGCTGAAGCGGTAAAATTTAAAGCTGCCCCATTATCTTTAGGACCTGCTGTTCTGGAATGAGGAAAAATGAGCTGACCGTTTGCAAATGCAGACAATAAGTAATTACCTTCCGGAACATCATTGATCAGGTAATTTCCGGCAGCATCTGTACTAACCAAACGATCCGCTCCTCCCCTGAGTTGGACCTCTACTCCTTTAACCGGTTTTCCGTTTTTATTTTTGATAATTCCTTTAAAGCTTAAAGACTTTACAGGAACAGTACCATAGGCAATCCGGTCCAGATCTGGTCCACCTTCTACAGGATTATCAAAAGATACCGTATTAAGACCTGCTTTCAGCGGAACAAAGATTTGCTGCAAGCTGGACTGCTCTGAGGGCGCAGTACGCCGGAAAACAACTTTTTGCGGAACGCTCTCCTGGTTGACCCGAACGCCCAGGCTCCGGTCATCCGAAACTCTGAAATAGACCTTTAAAGGATAAAGACCTG
The DNA here is from genome assembly GCF_003061025.1 of Pedobacter sp. HMWF019. Taxonomy (GTDB): domain Bacteria; phylum Bacteroidota; class Bacteroidia; order Sphingobacteriales; family Sphingobacteriaceae; genus Pedobacter. Next base: position 2,470 of record NZ_QAIL01000267.1, read on the forward strand.
TCTTGGGTACTTGCAGACTAAAAACGGCCGTACCATTTTTCAGATCTCCTAAACCAGCTACTTTATTTCCACCTGAACAGGTGGAACAGGCTTCTATTCTTGCGCCATTAGACAGTGTTGCAGCTTCGGCTTCTATAAATTTCTCCTGAGCCAATAGCTTTTGATAAAAGCTGCCCGACAGGCTAAGGAAAGTAATCAGCAAAATTCTTGTTCGCATCTTGGGGTAATTTGGGTATTCAATGATCAATATATCAATAAGTCTATATACAGTTATATCTGCTTATTCTTAAAAGCCAGGATTTTGTTTCAGTACACCTTTAGACAGATCTATATCCTGCTGTGGTATAGGAAACAAATTGTGTTTTTCCGCCACATCAGCACCTTTCGGATTGCCTTTATCATAAGGATCTGTACTGGTGCTATTGTTATAGGTATAAAAATCCTTTATCACCTGCACCAGGCGATGTTGTCTTACCAGGTCATAATAGCGGTGCCCTTCCATAGCCAGTTCCAGTCTTCGCTCCAGCCAGATGTCATTTAACAATTGTGTGCCTGAAGAACTTCTCGGAAGAACGGCACCTGGGTTCAGGCGGTTTGCCCTTTCCCTCACCATATTCAGGCTTTTCAAAGCGACAACCTCATTACCGTTGCGATAAGCAGCCTCTGCATCAATAAGCAGTAAATCTGCATAGCGCATCTGGATAATATTCAGCGGTGCATGGGAGAGTTCATTTGCCGGACGGTCTGCCGGAGCCAGATAGAATTTTCTGCTGATCCTGCCGGATTCGTTTTCAGATAATTTGGTATCATAATGTGAATAATCGAAATTCGGCGTAGGTGCACCAACATTATCACCCTGTTTAATAATGGTCCATTTCAATCTCGGATCATTTTCTTTCAGAAATGCCTGCTCCAGATGGCTTGAAGGTGTATCAAAACCCCATCCGCCATCTGCCCTGCTCCGCGTCAATGTGGTCAGTGCAGTTCCTAAATTGAAGGTCTGATCTGCATTATACTGAAATTCAAAGATCGACTCTACTCCATTTTTGTTACGCACGCTCCAAACATTGCTGAAACTTGGTTCCAGGCTATACTGTCCTGAAGCAATTACCTGATCTGCATATTTTTGCGCCTGTGCCCAGTTTTCTGTAAACAGATAAGTCTTTGCCAGATAGGCATTGGCAGCGCCCTTGGTGGCCCGTCCTAGCTGATCCGCACCCTGTGCAGCCCTTTCCGGTAATACAGCTGCTGCATCAGAAAGGTCTTTAACAATTTGGGCAAAACATTCTTCTTTACTGGATCTGGTTACCGAAAGTACAGCCTGGGGATCCGGAACATTCAGTACCAAGGGCACACCTCCAAAACTCTTTACCAGTTCAAAATAGCAGTAAGCTCTTAAAAATTTGGCCTCCGCAATCAGTCTTTGTTTTACGGCATTGTCTATCGTAGAGGTACTGATGCCCTCGATAGCGAAATTACAATTGCCTACTCCTTTCCAAAGGTAGCTCCACCTGAAGCCAAACCATTCATTGGTTGCATCAAAGTGATAACGGGCAATATCCCCAAAAAGAGACTGATCTCCTGGAATAGAATTGCCTTTAAAAGCGTCATCACTCAAGGCATCGCCCATCATTTGACTTCTGTCCAGTTCATACCACTGGTCGGAATGCGTTCCAAAATAGCAGGCAATCACAGCGGCCTGACAATCGGCTTCTGTTTTAAAGTAATTATCAGTATTCTGACGGCCAATAATAGGCTGGTCCAGAAACTTTTTGCAGCCTGCAGAAAGTGAAGCAAGTGCGATGAGCATGAATATATATCTTTTCATAATAAGTCCTCCAAAAGTTTAGAATGTAAAATTTAATCCAAAAAGAAAGGTCCTTGAAGTTGGATAATTACCCCAGTCCAGTCCTCTGTTCAATGCGGAGCTGTTGTCAGTCCATTGCGTACCATAGGCCAGTTCAGGGTCCAGGCCTTTATATTTGGTTATCGTCAGCAAGTTCTGGGCACTGGCAAAGACTCTGATCTTTCCAACCTTCTCGCTGTTAATGGTATAACCTAACTGTAAATTCCTCAACCTGGCAAAAGAACCACTTTCAATATAGAAATCATTGAATTTAGAGTAATTGCCATTGTTGTCAAAAGCGGCAATACGAGGTGTGGTATTCGAAGTTCCCTCACCATGCCAGGCTATACTTTCCAGTCCTGCAATTTTATTGTAATTGTTACTTCCCGAATTGGTATATCCTTTCAATACATTCACCAGATCTCCACCCAGGTTTCCTGTAAAAAAGACAGTAAGGTCGAAGTTTTTATAGGCTGCAGTAAGGTTGATGCCAAAGGTGAGCTTAGGTGTAGGGTCGCCAATAAAAGTACGGTCAGAAGAGTTGATCACACCGTCGCCGTTAAGATCTTTAAAACGGAAATCTCCAGGTACCGCATTTGGCTGGATCAAGGTACCCGCAGCATTTTTATAGGATGCTACTTCTCCAGCGTTTTGAAAAATACCATCTGTTTGAAGACCATAAAAAGCACCTACCGGATGTCCTTCCCTGGTTAAGCTGGTGGTTCCAAAAATAGCAGTATTACCCGAAAGGATATCATTTCCCTGGGCCAGCTTTTTGGCTGTAGCTGTGTAGTGTGTGGCATTCAGGTTGATCCCATAACTGACCTCTCCTGCCTTATCCTGATAGCCAATACTAAATTCAAATCCTTTGGTTTGCATGGTACCTACATTGGTCCATGGTGAGTTGCCACCAAAGCCTGCATAAGCAACAATCAGCTGGGTAGCAATCATGTCTTTAACATTGCGGACAAAGTAATCTCCCGAAAGGGTTAATTTATTGTTGAGCAAACCCGCATCAAGTCCAAGGTTAATGTCTTCCACCGTTTCCCATTTCAAATCGCGGTTGGGAACAGAAGTTCTGATCACACCAACCTGGGAAGCGCCTGTAGAACCCATAGCACTGTATACCGTTCCTAAATTGGATACATATTGTCCAAGTGGAACTGCGCCCTGGTTACCGACCTGCCCGTAACCAGCCCGGATCTTCAGATTACTTAGCCAGGCTGTATTTTTCAGGAAGTCTTCTTTAGATACGACCCATCCACCTGAAAAGGCAGGAAAAGTACCCCATCTGTGCTCAGGTGCAAAAATAGAGGAGCCATCGGCCCTTACACTTGCAGACAGTAAATACTTGTCTTTATAACTATAGTTGATCCTGCCCAGATAAGATTGCAAAGTACGCACATTGTCAAACCTGGAACCATCTCCCACACCAATATTAAAGCCGTCTGTAGCAGCTACAGGGTAACGCAGCGTCGGGTCATTGGAGGGTATCCCCTGACCGCTGGCAAACAACCTGGTATCTATAAATTTCTCATTGGTAAAACCGGCAAGAACCGTCAGGTTATGGTCGCCAAATTGCTTTTTATAGGTCAGTGTATTGGTATTGTTCCAGTATTTGGAAATATCATGTTGTCTGCTCGCTTTATTGACCAGACTGTATTGTGTTGCACTAATGTTATAAGTAGGTGAAAAGCTATTGTACTCATACAAATCACCGTTTACGCTAAAGCGGGGCTCAAAAGTCAGCCCTGGAATAATTTCATAGCTTCCATAAATACTTCCAACCAGATAGGTGTTTTTTACGTTCTGAAAATTCCGTTCCACTACTGCCAGGGTATTGGGGATATCGGTTGGAGAACTGCCATAGTTATCAAATTCACTCGAACTTCTTTGAACCCTTGCAGGTGTAACCGGATCGGCGAGGATGGCATTCTGAAAAATAGAATTGCTTCCTCCAGGATTTGGTGATGGTGTTCTGCCTGTTCCTGAGATGTTAATATCCTGTCCAACTTTGATTTTGGGACTGATCTTATATTCTGTTTTCAAACGAAAATTGACTCTGTTAAAGTCTGTGGTCTGAATTAGTCCCTTTTCTTTATAATACCCCACACTGCTCGCGTAGTTCAATTTTTCCGATCCACCTGTTAAGCTCAGGTTGTAATCTTGAGTCACTCCCCTCTGCGTTACTTCTTTCCACCAGTCTGTAGAGTTGGTGATTGCATTGACATCTTTATATACCGGTGGATTACCTGAATTACTGGCCGCCAGATTCATAATAGAGGCATATTCTTTAGAATCTGCCATTTTTGGTTTACGTAAAGGGTCAGAAAAGCCTGTTGCAGCATCAAAAGAAATCGTAGTCTTACCTGGAGTTCCGGAAATGGTTGTAATGATAATCACACCATTGGATGCCCTTGAGCCATAGATCGCTGAAGAGGAGGCATCCTTAAGCACATCCAAACTGGCAATATTCTTCGGATTTAAAAAACTGATGTCTGTTAGAGGTACACCGTCTACAACATACAATGGCGCATTAGAACCAAAAGTACTGATCCCACGAATAAAGACCTGAGGGCTGCTTCCGGGCTCACTTCCCGAAGCCACAACTGAAACCCCGGATACCTTTCCCTGTAAAGCAGAGCCTAGGGTTCCAACCGTCATTTTAGACAGTTCCTCTCCTTTTACGGAAGAGATAGCCCCGGTAATATTGGATTTTTTTTGACTGCCATACCCAACCACAACGACATCATTAAGCATGCGTCCCTCTTCATTAGGCTTCAACTGAACACGTATAGAATTTCGGTTACCTACTGTCTCTTCCTGGTGGTTATAACCAATGAAGGAAAAAACCAGGACAGCACCGGGACCAGAAACCTGAATACTGAAGGTTCCATCACTATTGCTTACTGATGTTTTAGTTGTACCCTTCACCTTTATGGTCGTACCAGGTAAGGGGGCACCCTTTTCATCAAGGGTTTTCCCTGTGATGGTTTTTTCTACATCCTGCGCTTTTAAAAGAATAGGAGAAACTATTAAAAAGATCGCACAGAAAAACATCAATTTGAATAAATCGTAAAGTGTCTTCATTTTTAGGATTGGTTTAAATTTGGTTTTTTAGCACTGAATAACCTATACTATTCTATACTATAATTTAAAGATTGTAAAGTTTAAGTGTAAATGCAAATCTTTTTTTCCGGAACCTCATCTAAATGATGGAAAGACATGCCTTTAGATCAGGAAAAACCAGGCCTAAAAGAGCGTATGGCTTATTTATTTCAAATTATGCCTTAACAAGTCCAAGAGGAGAAAACAGAACAAAAACAAATATCATCAACAAAATAAGGACTGCTGCCGCCAGGTAGCGATATTTCCAGGGTTGTACTTTATTTATAATTGTCTTTGTAGACTCGTAAGGATGTGCCATTGGATAGAGGCGTCCAATCAGGAACATAATAGCCATTGTTGCCACGAAGAGAATGGCCATTAAATGAAGAAAATGCATTTGCACAGGAAATATAAAGTGCAGGAATACATAGCAGATGATATAGAACACGACCGCAACTTTAGCAGCCAAAGGAGGCACTCTTTTAGTAATCATCCCAACAAGAATGATGGTGAAAATTGGAATACTGAAAATTCCGGCGATTTCCTGCAGGTAATTATAAAAGCCTTTGTCTGCAAAAATGATAAAGGGCGCAATAAACATCGCCAGAAGGGAAATCGCCACCTCGAAAAGTTTCGCTGTTTTAACAAGCTCCTTTTCTGAGGCAGGTATATCTCGTTTAATCCTTAATGGTTTATAGATATTCAATACAAATAAGGTGCTGCTGCTGTTTAAGCCCGCATTATATACCGTAATGGCAGAGCCTAGTATGACACTTCCTGTTAATCCGATAAACAGAGAAGGTAATGCGTCTTTGATCAGCAATGGAAAAACCTGGGCAGTATTGGTCAGGTCAGGATACAAGTGGACAGCAATAAGCCCCGGAACATTGATCAACAAGGGGCTCAGGAGTTTTGCAACACAGGCCAGTGCAATGCCTTTCTGAGTTTCACTGAGATTTTTAGCCGCCAGCGACTGTTGTACAATATATTGCTCCATCCCCCAGTAATAGATATTCACTACCAGCATCCCGGTAAAAATAGTAGAAAAGGGAACGGCATCTGTTGCGCTACCTATAGCGTTTAAATGAGAAGTTTTAGAGGAAATAATGGTGTGCAAGCCCTCTATAATGCTTCCCTGTCCAAGATATCTGAGTCCATAAACAGGAAGGATCACCGCAATAATCAGCATTCCAAAACTCAGGATACTGTCTGACACAGAAATCGCTTTTAACCCGCCCAGAATACAATAGGTACAGCCTATACCTCCCATGATCCAGACCAGGATCCAAATGGTCTGCCAGTAACTGATATGCAGCACCTGGCTGATATTAAACATCCCATTAAAAGCTACCGCACCTGTATATAATACCGTTGGCAGCAGATTGACGATGTAACTGAGCAGAAAGACAATAGAGACCAGTCGCTTGGTTCCTTTATCATACCTGGCCTCCAAAAAATCGGGTGTGGTAATCATTCCGCTCCTGAAATAGACCGGCATCAGGAATTCAGAAACCAGCAACATGGCCAGAACAGAGCTGATACCCCAGCCAATGATGGTCATATTGTTGATGTAAACCGATTCATTTTCCCCTATAAACTGATTGGCACTCAGGTTGCTTAAAAATAGCGACCCCGCAACCAGCAAATAACTGTTGTTGCGGTTGGCCAGGAATAAAGAAGTTGTATTGGTGATTTTGACCTTCCGGCTTTTGAGCCAGGAAAAAAAACCGACCAACAGGGTACATACCAATAAACTGATTACAGCCGATGTATTCACTTCTACAATGAATTTCGTCTAAGCAGTACAGTTGGCATCACCTCCTGTATTTTTTGTCTGTCCAATACATATTCTGCAGCCTTTTTTCCCATTTCTCCAAAATTTACCGAAAAAGTGGTGATGCCATTACAAACGATCTCTTTTACGGTATCATCGTTATGGGAAAGAATACCTACATCTTTGCCCAACTGAAGATTCTTTGCAATGGTATCCTTAATGATTACCCACAATTCTGAATTGTTGATGGTAAAATAAACTTTCCCTGCTTTTACAGACCCTGGCACATAGGCTGTTTTTACTGTTCCCTTTACCTCAAAATCTTTCAGAAAGCGTTTAAAGGCTTTTAAAATATCTATAGGCTCCGCAGAAGAGGGTTTAAAGAAAAATATGATTTCTTCAAACTCCTTGATCCGTTCACTTAAACTTGCAAAAGCCTGATAAGCCGGCTCTTCAAATTCCTGTACAATATAAGACACTTCCTCGTCTACCGGCACATAACGATCAATCATCAGCAGGCGGTTAGCGGGAATGGACTTCAGCAATTCTGTGGTTTTCGGATGTGGAATCGGTGCAATCACGTACATTCCATATTTACCCTTCATATTAGAGAGAATGCTTTCGAAGGTCTCAATATTATTGTGGTGAAAAAAGATATCCAGGTGCACATTCTCTCCAAGACCTTCTTTAAAATTCCTGTAGAGGTCTTCCTGAAAAACATCAAAATTAAACAATACCAGAGCCACTTTCAGGATTTGCTCTGTATCTTCTATCGCCACAAAATACCCCAGACGATTAGTGGATTTAATGATTCCACGGCTGATCAGCTCTTTATAGGCTTTTGCAATGGTCTCCCTTGCAAAACCGAATTCCTTGATCATTGCGTTTACCGAAGGCAGGATCTCTCCTTTGGAAACCAGCTTTTCATCAATGGCGTTTAGAATCCCCTGAATCAGCTGTTCATTTTTGGAGAGAGAATTGATTTCGGTAAGTTCCCTTATTTTTTGAAAAATAAAATTCATGATCAATATTATATTTGGCCCTGTACTACTCTATACTACTTTTCAAATATGGTAAAGATAAATAGTTTTTGCAAAATTTAATTATTCCTGATCACCAATAAGCACACCAGAAACATTCCATGCGCTGAAGCTTCCGCCTTCAGGCTTACCTAATGGAATAGCCACCTGTATCAGGTGTTTTCCTGGCTTGAGATCCGGTAAAGGAATTTCTACAGGAAGGGTAAGTGTACCTGGGCACCAATTGGAACGGCTTAAATCTGATGAGGACAAACCATTGCCAAAATTTCCGGAGGCCGGATTGAGCATGCGGTAGGTGGCACAATCTTCCCTCCAGGGAATAAAATGGTAGGCGCGGATGCCATCTGTAAATATTTCATTTTGTTTTGGAACAAATTCATCTCCGTTTTCCCAGCCGCCATGCCCGGTTGCCAGGTACCTCAATTTCAAATTCTTTACCCCTTTTGGCACTTCTACTGCCACTGTAAGAGAATCCTTGTCGAATAGTGTTCCATATTCCTGACCTGCCATTTCCATAAGATTTGTGGTGTTAAATATGGGCATCATCCATTTTTTATCGCTCTTTTTATCCTCTCCATCATCTCCAGGATAGTATTTAAAATTAAGACTGGCCTTGTGTCCGCCTTTATCATAGTTTCCTATAAAAACACCGATCCATACTTCTCCTTGTAAACTTGGTAATAAGGTGGTGATGTCTTGTTTGTAGACTACAGAATCGGCCCAGTTATAACCTTTGATCTTTGCCTGTGCATTAAAATGCCCCACTCCAAAGGAGGTGAAGAACCTCATCAGCTCTAAAGGTGGCAAATACTGGTCTGTAGCGATAATTCCCTGGTATTTCTTACCATTTCTGGCATTATACACAGGGAGTACCTGTAAACCGCTCTGGAGTGCTTTTAAAAACGAAACTTCCCGGCTTACCGGAATCATAAAAACAGAACCTGTGCGGTCATAAGCATCGCCATTGGAGTGCTGTACCAGTTCTGCAAATAAATGTTGTCCTGGCAAAGCAGAAGGCAATTTCACTTTTTTCATGATCACTGTCCCACCGGCAAAATGATAGGTAGTATTGGCTTGTTCTACTGTCGGGTTGTCTGTTTTACGACCAAAATTAATTTGCTCGTCGTTAAAGATCTGCAGCGTCATATAACGGCTTTCGATCACCTGACGCTGATAAGCTGGCTCATCGAGCGTGATCCCCCATTGGGCGGGCCACTGCAGTTCTTGCGTTTTGATTTTACGGTAACTGATGTTTCTGGCTACCGTTTCGGAATTGCCATTACGAATGGTTTTGAGCACCAGCCCAAGCCCTGGAGCAATCGTAATAGCCGGGCTGCCTTTTATTTTTAAATCGGTATTATACCAGATTTCAATGGTATTGGAACGGATGAAGAGCTTTGCTTTTTTACACGGAATACCACATATGGTATCTATTCCCGGCAGCAATTCAGCCGAAGCATATTCTGAAAATGGTTTCTTAAAAGTATACTGAGTGCCTTTGCTGTTTAGCACCTGATAGCTGGCTGCCTCGTCAAATTGCAGAAACTGCTGCTCTGTCTGTGCGCCATTCCTGGTCAGGCGCGCCTGCTTATCTTTAATAAATAGTTTTAGTTCTCCGTCCTGATCTTTTCCATTGCTGCGAAATTTATAGGTAACTACAGCCTGGGTTGCATTGGTATTCTTTTGGGCAAATAAGGCGGTGCTGATGAACAACAGCACACAGCCGATAAATAGGGTTCTCATGGAGGGTAAAGATAATGGCTTTTTTTTATGCTGTTCTCTTAATAATTTCAATACATGCGCGGCTGTTGTGGTACGGACATTTCCAGGGTCCGGTTTTATCTTCATCTGGCATCACCTGATCATCTGCACCAATCCCCCAAAACCATTCGCCGTTGTTTCTATCAATGATCCTGTTTTTTACAAATGTCCAGGCACCCATTGAAGCGGCAAAAAACTTCTCCTCGCCAGACAATTCCCAGGCGTTGTAAAATCCAAGCATAGCTTCAGCCTGTACCCACCAGTGTTTTTCGCGAACGACATGCTGCGAGGCAGGCTCGCAGGTGTACCACATCCCTCCGTCAGCATCAAGACCTTCCAAAGAAGCTGTTGACATTTTTAAAGCCAGCACTTTAAATGCATCAATCAATTCGGCTTCTCCGGTTACCTCTGCAGCCTCTTGTAATAGCCAGGAGGCCTCAATGTCATGGCCATAGGATATGGTATCCGATTTCCGCGCCCAGTCTTCATCGAAGAGCAGTGTTAAATGCCCCGTATCCGCATTAACAATGAAATTTCTGAAGTTTGCAAGAAGATCAACCAGTTGCAGTTTCAGCTCCTGGTCTGGCCAGATGCGGTATAAATTGGTCAAACCTTCCAGAACATGCAATTGGGTATTCATGGTTTTCGATTCATCCAACAGTTCCCATTGCTGACCAAAAGCTTCAAAGTAACCCCCTTTTTCCTTGTCCAGACCATAACGGATCAGATCTTTGTATAAAGCAACCGCATGATCTTTTGCTACTTCTTTACCTGAAGCCATAAAGAACTCACTCATGGCGTAGATGGTATAGGCGATAGTATAGATCTTTTTTTTTGTGTCCAGCGGATTTCCTTTGGGGTCTGCAGACCAATACACCCCACCAAATTCATGATCAATGAGGTGATCTACGATATAGTGATAGGCCCGGCCGGCATGTTCAAGATATTCTGGCAGCGGATTCTGATTATAGGCAGCAGCAAAGGACCATAAAATCCTTGCATGAAGCACGGCCCCTTTTGCTGCGGTTTCATCAATAATGTTGTCCTGATCAATTCTTCCTACAAAGCCCCCATACGTATCATCAGGGGTAAAATCCATCCAGTAACTAAGGATGTTTAACAACTCCGATTGCAGTTCTGCTGCATATTTTTTTTCTTGTTCCGCCACGTTATGCATTTAATGTTTCTTCACCAGCTGGTTATTTCCAATATTGCTCAGAATCGTCTGTACGGTTGCCGCCGAGCGGAGGCCGTCTGCAGGCGTATTCATCACATAATCCAGTAATATAGCTAAGTTAGTGGTTGCAACGTGCATTCTTGTATCTGAAGAGGCATAATAAATAAATATTTTTCCATCTTCATCTAAAATCCAACCATTACAAAAAACCACATTAGATACATCTCCAACTCTTTCTGTGCCCTGGGGCGCCAGAAAATAACCAGCAGGTTTATAAATCACCTTGGTCAGGTCATGCAGATCGGTCATAAACAAATATAGTACATATCTTAATCCTGCAGCCGTATTTCGCACCCCATGCGCCAAAAAAAGCCAGCCATGTTCCGTTTTAATTGGCTCCGGTCCCATGCCGTTCTTTGCTTCATAAACTGTATGGTATTGCTTTGGATCGACCACAATTTCCTTTTCAATCACGGCTTGTTCCATCGATGCACTAAGACCAAAACCAATACCACCACCTGTACCGCTTTCAATAAAGCTGTCTTGCGGACGGGTAAAAAACGCATATTGTCCTTCTACAAATTCCGGGTGTAATACGACGTTTCTTTGTTGTGGGGAGGGTGTTTTCAAATCAGCGAGGCGTTCCCAGGTTTTCAGATCCCGGGTACGGACAATACCGCATTGTGCTACTGCCATAGACTGGTCGTAAACAGGGGCAGATGGGTCTTTCCGCTCTGTGCAAAATAGTCCGTACATCCAGCCATCTTCATGCGCAACGATACGCATATCATAAACATTGGTATCTGGTTCTTCTGTTTCCGGTAAAATTACTGGTGTTTCCCAAAAACTAAAGTGATCTATACCATTCGGACTTTCCGCAACCGCAAAAAAGGACTTTCGGTCTGCAGCCTCTACCCTAACTATCAGGATATATTTCCCGTTAAATTTAATTGCACCGGCATTGAATGCCGCATTAATAGAGATCCTTTCCAACAAATTTGGATTGCTTTCTTCTCTAAAATCGTACCGCCAGTTTAATGGGGCATGGGCAGCGGTTAATACAGGATGTTTGTATCGGTTAAAAACCCCGTTACCCCCTTCTATCATTTGGTTGTCCAGGGCAATCAGCCCCGCATAGTTGTCGTAAAGGTCTTGAACCTTCTTTTCAAAATTATTCATTTTTTATGATGCAGATAAATATCTAGTAATCGTTCAGTTTATTCCACCATGTCTTTTTAAGGATGGTGATGATGACCGCCAGGATCAACACTGTAATCACCAGTGGTAGCTTCTGCATCATGATCAGATACATGGGCAGAATGGTTAAGCAGAGTTGGGCGATAATACCCAGAACGACATTGAACATGTTTAACTTAAAGTTCTTGTTGGGCTGGAACAGGGGATCATCGGCAAGGACCAGATCGTTGACAGGTTTCCAAAACCCCCATGGCCGGACTGTTGTATAAAAAGATTTAAGCACCGTTATTTCCGTAGGTTCAGCAGCATAGGTTCCCAGGATACAGCCAGCCATAGACAGGATAAACAATAAAGGCCAGTAGTAAAGATCCAGTCCGGAAAGCACGCCGAAGGATTTTAAAATGGCCAGGGCAATTGCGGGTACAATGCCAAACATCATGCCCCAAAAGAAGCCGTTTGCATTGAAACGCCACCAAAACCATTTCAACATATTTGCAGCTACATAACCACCATATAAGCCAGAAACGATCCATTGCAATACTGTGTTCACATCTTTTACAAAAAGGCCCAGGATCACCCCGATGGCAACCACCAGTATGCCGACCAGATAGTTCATACGGATGATTTTTTGCGTACTGGCCTCCGGGTTAACATATTTAAGGTAAATATCGTTCACAATATAGGCCTGAGCCGCATTTAGCGTTCCGCTGAAGGTTCCCATAAAGGCGCCAAGCAACCCTGTAAGTACCAAACCCAACACGCCCACCGGAAGGAAAGTATTGATGGCTGCCGGAAGGATCCTTTCAAAATCAGTAACGCCATCTGGTCCTTTTAAATACAGCTGATTATAATACAGCAAGGCGAGTACAGTTAAACCCATCACCATCGAGTAACGAATGGGTAGTAGAATAATGCTGACGAATCCGGTCATTTTACTGGCTTCTTCCGGACTTTTTGTACTCAATACCTTTTGCATATCATAATTTGGAGCCGGCCCGGCCAAAGAAGCAAACACGCCTTTCATCAACATCATACCAAAGAACAATCCGAACAAACTAAAACCATCATCAGCAATCTTTTTATTCGCTTCTGCAGCAATTTTGCTCCAGTCGAGATCAAGACGCCAGCTAAAAAACGGATCATCCCATCCCTTAGGAACATTTAGGGCCTGCCCATGTAAGTGTTGATAGGCAATAATTCCAATAGAAATACAAGCAACGGTCATGATGATATATTTGATCACATCTCCAAGGACGATACTGTGCATTCCACCTATAATGGAATAGAACATGGCAAAAAGTGTGAATACGATTCCGTAGAAATGTGGTACATATCGATCGGAAAGTTCAAAGGGAACATAGTCCTTCACCTGGCTCCAGGGCACAAAAATCTCTATAAATTTTCCGAGCCCTACAAAACCATAAGCCAGAAAACCAAAGCAGCTGATCAGCGCAAAAGCGATGACCACCACCTGAGAACCTTTTACCCCTTTTCCGGAAATCCCGAAACGGGTAAGCAGCCATTCCGCTCCGGTATTGGCATTGCTCTTGCGCAGCCATTTACTCAGAAACATCATCATAAAAACCTGGTTAAACACCGGCCATAACCAGGGTATCCATATGCTTTTCAGACCATACACAAAACAAAGGCTCACCATCCACATGGTTCCACTGATGTCGAACATGTCTGATGCATCACTTAAACCGAGCATATACCAGGGCAGGGATTTACCCCCCATTAAATAGCTTTCTTTATTTTCTTTTGCTTTTTTTCGATACCAAAGACCAATAAAAATGGTCAGCAACAGGTAGGCAAGAATGATACACAGATCAATACTTGTTAATCTCATGGTTTAGGCTTGTTGAGTAAGTGACTTAGGTTATTCAATAACGAACTAAAATTAGGCATCAATTTAGCATTAACAGTAATACTATTTTAACCAATCAATATATAAATCCTATAATATCACTCCATTTAAGGCGCCATACAATTAAATAGCTTCATATTTTGTTTATATTGCCTATAATGTTCTTTTATCTGATCTATAATACTTTTGAACGCTGCTAATTATGAACAACATCATTAAAGAAATCACACCGCTCACTCAGAACGACTGTTTTACGATCTTTTCCAGGATAAAAAAGGAGTTTGATTTCCCACTTCATTTCCACGAAGAATATGAACTGAACCTGATCCTGAATGCTGCAGGGGCAAAGCGCATGGTTGGAGATAATGTAGAAGAAATTACAGATATGGAACTGGTACTTGTTGGTCCAAACCTTTCTCATGTATGGACCACACATCATTGTAAAAGTGAGGAAATCACTGAAGTGACTATCCAATGGCACAGAGATCTGTTTGATGACAAAATGCTCAGGAGAAATCAACTCACCTTTATCAGGAGAATGTTTGAACGTTCTGTAAGAGGTATACTTTTCCCAAAAGAAACCGTAGAAAAACTGTACAAAAGAATATTAGCCATTAACCAGCTGCAGGGATTTGATTCTGTCCTTGAACTGATTAGCATTCTGCATGAGTTGTCCACGTCAAAAAGCATGCGCGTTTTATCAGATGCAACATTCAATAATGATCAGGTCCTGAATTACAACAGCAGGAGGATAGACAAAGCCTTTGAATTTATGCATGCAAACTTCCATAAACCTATCAATCTGAAAGACTTATCTAAACTGGTTAGCATGACCGAGGTTTCCTTTAGCCGTTTCATCAAAAAGAGAACAGGCAATACCTTTATTGACAGCCTGAATGACATCAGGCTAGGACATGCGACCCGGATGCTCATTGAAACGACACATTCTGTGGCAGAGATATCGTATAACTGCGGTTTTAACAACATTTCTAATTTTAACCGTTTGTTTAAAAAGAAAAAACGCTGTACCCCAAAAGAGTTCAGGGAAAACTTTTCAGGAACCAGGGTCTTCATATAAAAAAGAAAACAACAATATCACTCAACTTTCCTATCTCCATGGAAATGAGCAGGCAAAAATGATTTCTAATTGGAAAGGATTTAATATCTTCAGGAAAGATTTGAACTCTGCAGATAACCGCTCCAATATGAAAGCAAAAAGTCTACTCTTGTTTTTTGTTCTTTGCTGTCCGCTTTTCTTTCCAGGCTTAAGCTTTTCTCAGCCATCTACCAAATCTCCGCTAAACCAGTTTCTTACCTATATAAACCTCAATAATGACAGCCTTGCTTTAGAAAAGCTATATATTCAAACGGATAAGCCGTCTTATCTGTCCGGAGACACACTATGGTTTAAGGGGTATTTACTCCAGGCTTCTCTTCAAAATTATTCTGTAAAAAGCGGAATACTTTATCTTGAGCTTGTCAATGATAGCAACCGGCTTTTGCAAAGAATTATGGTGCCGGTCTACAAAGGGATGACGACGGGTTATATACCCATTGATAGTGACAGACCAGAAGGTATTTACACCTTGAGGGCTTATACCAGCTGGATGAGAAATTTTGGAGAAAGCTATGTCTTTGAAAAACAATTTTACCTTAGTGCAAATTATAGTTCTGTCTGGCTGATCAACTACAGGACATCTGCTGAGCATCAGCGCAAAATCAATGTGGAACTTTACATTAAACAATTTGATCAGTTCCCGGTGGGCTTAAGGGAAATACGGTTTTCTGTTACTAGTGAGAAAAAAACTTTTTTAAACACCAGGACGGAAACTCTGGCCGATGGCAAGCTGCATCTCGATTTTGAACTACCAGAGAAAACCAGCGCCAAAAATCTTTCGTTGAACATTGAAGACCTTCGCAAAAGCCAGGAAAAACGTAAAATAAGTGTGCCTCTAATCTTGAACAGACCAGAAAAAATGGATCTTCAATTCCTTCCGGAAGGCGGAAAACTTGTTAGCGGCCTGCCTGCAAAAGTAGCTTTCAAAGCGCTCAATGAACAAGGCTATGGCATGGCCGTAGCAGGAAAAGTATACAACAACCAACAGCAGGAAGTGGCCGTTTTTAATGCCCAACACGCTGGAATGGGTACATTTGATTTTGTTCCACAGGATATTGGACCTTACACGGCCAGGATCAAATTGCCAGATGGATCATTTAAGGATTATCCCCTACCTGAGGTTAGCCAAACGGGAATCACTCTCCAGGTTGTTAACCCCTTTAACACCGATTCTTGCATTGTAAAGGTGCGTTCCAGCCCCGGTATAGCCATGACCAGCCGCCATTATTACCTGATTGCAATGACCGGAAATATAGTCTGCTGGGGAGCCATGGTAGACCTTAAAAAGGAAGTATGCAATTATAAAGTGGACAAAAGAATCTTTCCAACTGGAATTGTGCGTTTCCTGTTGACCGACGAAAATCATAAAACCTGGAATGAACGCCGGATCTATAACGACCTTGGAGATCAGCTTAATATCCAGTACCACATGAATAAAGCAAGCTTTATGCCCCGGGACAGTGTTGCTTTAGACATCCTGGTAACAGATAAAGAAGGCAAACCTGTATCTGGCACCTTTTCTCTTGCTGTAACCGATGATGCCCAGGTAAAAACAGATTCTACCGCAACATCTATCCTTACCTACCTGCTGTTAACATCAGACCTGAAAGGACATATTGAACAACCTGGATATTATCAAAATGCAGTCGGGCAAGCGGATAAATGGCAGCACCTGGACCACCTGCTGTTGTCCCAGGGCTGGGCCGGATACGACTGGAGCGAAGCGATCAAGCCTGTTAAAGTGTTCTCCTATCCTTCCGAGGAAGAGTTTCTGATTAAGGGAAAGGTAACCAACATGTTTAACAAGCCGGTGGCCAAATCTGAAATTGTTTTAATATCAAAAAAACCAGCACTGATTTTAGATACCATAACCAATAGCAAAGGCATTTTTACATTTAAAGGCATTTTCCCAATAGACACCGCTTCATTTTTTATCAGCGCAAAAAACAAACGGGGTAAAAGCTTTAATGTAGGGATTGAAGTAGAAGAATTTAAGCCCCCGGTTTTTACTTCGGCCACAAAACGAGACCTGCCATGGTTTGTCAATATAGATACCAGTACTTATTTAGCTGTAAATAAACAGGTCAATCTAAAAAAAGAGCAATTACGCAAAACCGGAGGCAATATGCTGAAGGAGGTAGTGATCAAAACGAAAAGAATAATTAAAGATTCCAAGAACCTCAATGGTCCTGGTCAGGCAGATCTGATCATTGACGAGGAACAGTTGGAAAAAGAAGGAAAGACAAGTCTGGGAGATCTTCTGAATAAGAACCTGAAAGGTTTCGGGATACGAAATACAAAAACTGGCTTACCTTACTATGGTGTCTATCGCAGTTTCGTCCATCTGGTTGTAGATGGGATAAATACAGATTTTTTCATTACAGATCTGACCTCCCGTTATCAGTACCTTAAAGATATTTTTGACTATTTTGACGCAGAAGAAATTACAGGGATTGAGGTGATGATGAGTGGAAAATACCTAACGAGTTATGCCATACGCTTTCTTGACCCAATGGAGCACCACTGGGACCATGTCTTCATAGAAGTGACTACCCGGGGTGGCAAAGGCCCTTTCCTGAAAAAGAGTGTTGGAACCTATGTTTATAGACCTATGGCCTTTACCCTGCCTAAAGCCTTCTACTCCCCAAAGTATGCACCAAATAGTCAGGCAGACCAGACTGATATCCGTTCTACTGTATTCTGGGCACCCAATATCATTACTGATGAGCATGGGAAGGCGAAAGTCAGCTTCTTTGCTGCCGACAATCCAGGCACTTACACCTTTATTATAGAGGGAACAGATCTACAGGGACATTTAGGGACGCAAAGAAAAAAAATTGTGATTGGCCAATGAGAAAAAAGCCGGAATCAATTGATTTTTTATATAAATGAAGGAAGGAAACTTATCCACATTTGTTAGACCAAAACTGATTCCATTACAAAATCATACTTTAAACAGTTTAAACCTAGTTTTTGTCTTTTGAGTTCAAATAGTGCCCAGATTTGTTAATTAGGGGGTTTTTATTACATTTGACACATACCAAAAATAAAAACTATGTACCAGCTAACCGTAGCACCAGGCGAAGTGAATGAAGTTCTAGGAAAACATATTTTAGCCGATGGTTATGATATGACCTACGATATGGACAAGAGTCAGGGTGCCTATATCTATGATGCGAAGTATGAACGTAAGCTACTTGATTTTTTCACTTGCTTTGCCTCTGTTCCTTTAGGATACAACCACCCTAAAATGATCAATGATGAGGCTTTTAAAAAGAATCTTTTAGCTGCCGCCATCGCCAATCCGTCTAATTCTGATGTGTACACACAACAATACGCGCAATTCGTTGATACTTTTTCTAAAATTGGTATTCCTTCTTATTTGCCACACGCTTTTTTCATTGCGGGAGGTTCCTTAGCCGTGGAAAATGCACTTAAAGTAGCGATGGACTGGAAAGTGCAGAAAAACTTTGCAAAAGGTTATAAGGAAGAGAAAGGTTTTAAAGTTTTACATTTTGAAAAAGCTTTTCATGGCCGCAGTGGCTATACCTTAAGCTTAACCAATACACTGCCGGACAAGACCAAATGGTTTGCTAAATTTGAATGGCCAAGGGTATCTGTTCCCACCATAAAATTCCCACTGGAAGGAGATAACCTGGCACTTGCTGTACATACTGAAGAAATTTCTATAGCCCAGGTAAAGCAGGCCTTTGCAGAAAACAAAGATGAGATCTGTGCCATTATTATTGAACCCATACAATCTGAGGGGGGCGACAACCATTTAAGAGAGGAATTTTTAATTCAGCTTAAGACCCTTGCTGATGAAAACGAAGCTTTCCTGATCTATGATGAGGTACAAACAGGAGTTGGTTTAACAGGTAAATTCTGGTGCCATCAGCATTACAGTGAAAAAGCACGCCCGGATATTCTTGCTTTCGGCAAAAAAATGCAGGTATGCGGTATATTAGTAGGTGATAAAGTAGACCAGATAGAAGGAAATGTGTTCAGAATTCCTTCGAGAATTAATTCGACCTGGGGTGGTAACCTGGTAGA
Source organism: Pedobacter sp. HMWF019 (assembly GCF_003061025.1). Lineage (GTDB taxonomy): Bacteria > Bacteroidota > Bacteroidia > Sphingobacteriales > Sphingobacteriaceae > Pedobacter. Next base: position 21,410 of record NZ_QAIL01000267.1, read on the forward strand.
TATGGTTCGTTCTACTCAAATTTTGCAGATTGTACAGGAAGACCAGCTTTGCGACCATGCTGCAGAGGTTGGACAATACCTGAAAGAACAATTGCATACACTGGCCTCCAAATGCGACAAAATCAGCAATGTACGGGGTAAAGGACTTTTATGCGCTTTTGATTTCCCGGGCAAGGATATGCGCAATGCTTTTATTCAGAAAGGGATGGACAAAAATGTCATGTTCCTGGGTTGCGGCAATCAGACCATCCGTTTCCGCCCAGCTTTATGTATAGAAAAACAACATATTGACGAGGGTGTAGCGGTAATGGAGCAGATTTTACCTTCTTTATAATGAACAAAAGCAGGACTAAAATTATTCTTGGGATTTTGGTATTGGTGCTGGTGGCATGGATGCTGAAAGGAACTTTTTTCCAACCCGGCGCAGGCGATCTGAAAGGGGGCTTCAAAGAAGTGGCCAGATACAGAAATGAAAACAATACTGGACCAGTCCAATACGTGTTTGTGGTCACCGTAAAAGATACAACAGGGGCTGAAATGGAAAAATACGGCAATTTTAAACCACACCACAAAGGCGGGAATACAAAGGTCTATTTCTTCCCCGAAGGGAAACCTGTACCTACGAAACTCCAGCCCGGAAAAGAGAATTTTGATCCTGTTTATAATATTTCCTGTATTGCACTTTATGAAAAAAGCGCAATGGGAAATGTAAGTCTTTTAAAAAAGCCCTTTAATCATTAAAGGGCTTTGCTTTTTAAACAAAAGCAGAGAAGCCGGTAATGGCCCGTCCAACAATCAGTGAATTGATCTCTTTGGTTCCTTCATAGGAATAAATAGCTTCTGCATCTGCCACAAAACGGGCAACATCGTATTCCAGCAAAATACCATTCCCTCCCATCACTTCTCTTGCCCGGCTCACCACATCACGGGTTCGCATAGAACAAAATACCTTGGCCAGCGATGCATGCTCATCTGTCAGTATCCCCTGATCCTGCAATTGCGACAAGCGGAAACAAAGGGTTTGCATCGCCGTCAGATTAGACAGCATTTCAACCAAATGATTCTGAATGAGCTGGTAAGAAGCAATGGGTTTACCAAACTGCTTTCTGGTCCGGGTATAGGCTAATGCACTTTCATAAGCCCCTCTTGCACAACCAACAGCCTGCCAGGCTACTCCTGCCCTGGTCATCCGCAGCACCTTTGCTGTGTCTTTAAAGGAATTGGCCTCCTGCAAACGGTCTTCTTCATTTACCTCACAGTTGGTTAGGGTAATCAGTCCGTTTTGCACAATACGAAGCGCCATTTTATCCTGTATTTTTTCTACAGCAAAACCTTTGGTTCCCTTTCTGACCAGGAAACCTTTTACCTGGTTATCGTCGAGATCTCTGGCCCAGATAATGGTGACATCTGAAAAAGTAGCGTTTCCAATCCACTTCTTTTGTCCGTTCAGCACCCAGGTATTACCAGTTCGTTTTGCTGTCGTGGTTAAGCCTCCTGCAGCACCTGAGCCTACCTCCGGCTCGGTTAAGCCAAAGGCCCCAATGGTTTTAAACTGTTGCATAGAAGGCAGCCACTCTTGCTTCTGCGCCTCTGATCCCAATAGATAGATGGAACCCATGGCCAGTCCGCTCTGGACACCAAAAAAGGTCGAGATCGAGGTATCCACCCTGGCCATTTCCATAGCCAGCATACCTTCCATCAGGTTAGAACGTCCAGGACAACCATACCCTGTATAGGTCAAACCGCAAATATTCAGTTCCGCTATTTTAGGGATCAGCTCAAATGGAAATTCGGCTTTAAGCCAATACTGATTGACAATAGGCTTCACTTCTTTTTCCAGAAAGGCCCTCACTTTGAGCTGAAGTGCGCGGTCTTCATCTTTTAAAGCTTCATCACCCAGATGATAAAAATCACCTTCTATAGGCGGTAATTCTCTTTTTTTGGAGGGAGATCCCAGCATTTTCATTAAGCCGCTGAGCTGGGTTTCATCAAGATGAGAAAAGGAGTCGACTACTTTGGGGAGATCAACCTTTTTAGAGAGTTCTTCGAGTTTCTGAAAATCTACGTGCTTAAACAGACGATAAGCATTTTTTAAAGAGGAGAAAAGATTAGACATAGTTTCTGTTTTTAGTAAAAACAGAAACTATGAGGTTTTGTTGGATTTATCTTAAATCGAAAAGATTGTCTACACCCAGCAATTTACGGCTGGTGAACCCTTCGCCATAAGTAGCTCCGATCGATTTGCCAAATTCCCTGGCCCGCCCAATCACGCTTTCAAAAAATTCAGGCGAGGAAATATAGGTTTCCTGCTCCTGGTGCTCCGGGTTGAAAAACTGTGTTTTAAAGGCTTTGATGGAAGCAATTTTGGTCTCTATATAGGGTGTAATGTCTACAATAATGTCTGGGCGAATGTAATGATCTTGTATGTACTGAAAATTCAGTCTCGGTCTCCAGGCTTCCTGCATCTTTCCGTCCAATTCCGTTTTGATCTTTGGTAATCCGGATAAGAAACAGGCATCATTAGCCAGATCTCCTGCCCTTCCATGGTCCGGATGCCTATCCTGAAGGGCATTACTAAATACGATTTCAGGTTGGTATTTGCGGAGCATCTTAATGAGTTCCAGCTGGTGTTCTTCATCATTTTTAAAAAAACCATCTTTAAGACGGAGATTTTCTCTGGCATGCAGTCCCAGAATTTTCGCAGAGTTTGCGGCCTCTTCGTCCCGGAGTTCTGCTGATCCGCGGGTCCCCAGCTCTCCGCGGGTAAAATCTACGATGCCTACTTTTTTTCCTAAGGCAATATGTTTTAATATCGTACCTGAACAGCCCAGTTCGGCATCGTCCGGATGTACGGCAAAAACCAGTATATCTAGCTTCATAATGTAATCTGTTTTTTTTATAACAACCGCATGATCTTCTTTTTCACTTTAGAAGACATGGGTTTAGTGAAGGGAAAAAAGTAGTCGACCACTTCGCCCTGTTTATTGATGAGGTATTTATGAAAATTCCAGCGGGGGGTAGAAGTCAGGTTCCCGTTGAGCTTTTTGTCTGAAAGAAATTTATAAATGGGGTGTGCCTGATTGCCCCGGACCATGATCTTTTCAAAGACCGGAAACTCGACACCATAGTTTACCTGACAAAATTCACTGATTTGCTCGCCTTCCAGGGGTTCCTGTCTGCCAAAATCATTGGAAGGAAAGGCTAAGATCTCAAATCCTTTATCCTTTAATTCTGCCCGTAACTCCTGCAATTCTTTAAGCTGTGGAGCAAAACCGCAGGCAGAAGCAATATTGACCACCAGCAGGACTTTATCTTTATAGGCGGAGAGGTTCTTTTCTAAACCATTAAGGAGTTTCACCTTAAACTGATGGATACTTTTGGAATGATCGGTCATTAGGTCTTATTGATAATAGCCAGAAGAAATGATTATGGATTCTATATCCCGGTCTTCGCTTGGACTGTATGTACTTTTTAAATTGTGACCTACTACTCTGGCCACAGATTGGTATAAAAATGCGGTAAAGCCGCCCTTGGTTTGTTTTACAATATCATAAGTTGTCCTGCCAAGCTCGCGGTCTACCAGCTTGGTTAAGATCTGCCCTTGGGTAATGGTGAGTTCCTTAATCTCTTTATTGAACATTTGCTTGATTTCCTGATCACAGGCTTTGACCAGTTTTTTTTGCTCTTTTTTATCCGAAGTTAAGGCCAGATCTTTTTCCAGTTGTTCGTAGCGCCTTTTAGCAAACAGTGCATATGGCATGACCTTAAGTACATTATACCTTAAGCGGTTAAAAGCCGTACGTTCTTCTGGCGTTTTAAAGATCCTTTCACCATAGATCACCACTTCTTTAAGCGACATCCAGGGAATCATTTCCCCGTCGACATTGGTCCCGGCTACTTTAATGGTATCATTCTTTCCCAGCACCGGCATTTTTACCGGCGCAGTTGTCTCCTGGCCCTTTGCAGTAGTGCCTGTAATAATGACAATTAACAGAATAAATAACCTATAAAATTTCATAAATTTATACTCCTGCAAAGTTAAAGCAATTTTATATATTAGGTTCCATCTGAACTTCTAATTTTGTGCTCAGAAAAGGTGATGGCCACCTAACTAACTAATATAGCGTTTTAACGGAAAACACGCAGTAATTATTACGAAAAAAATACAATTGAAGACCATCGGAACGAAGCTGAAAACACACGATATACAGCGCTTATGCCGATGGTCTTCTATAGAATAAAAAGAAAGAACCTACAAATGAAGAACACATTGGTGATAGATCTGGAAGCAGAAAAGAAGGAAATCCTGAAGAGATACAGGGCCCTTTTGCGTGCGTGTAAGCCAACATTACAAAGAGGGGATAAAAAGGAGATCAGGAAAGCATTTGATATGGCATTGGAAAGCCATAAAAATATGAGGAGAAAATCTGGGGAGCCTTATATCTACCATCCTATTGCTGTGGCCCAGATTGCCGCAGAAGAAATTGGATTGGGTACCACCTCTATTGTTTGTGCCCTGCTGCATGATGTTGTTGAAGATACAGATATTACCCTTGAGGACATCGAAAGAGAATTTGGAAAGAAAACGGCCAAGATCATTGATGGTTTAACCAAGATCTCAGGTGTTTTTGATTACAACAGCTCACTCCAGGCAGAAAATTTCCGAAAAATGCTACTGACCCTGGCAGATGATGTAAGGGTGATCCTGATTAAGCTTGCCGATCGTCTGCACAATATGCGGACTATGGATTTTATGCCAAGACAGAAACAATTGAAGATTGCTTCTGAAACCATTTACCTCTATGCACCTCTGGCACACAGGCTTGGGCTTTATGCCATTAAATCTGAGCTGGAAGATTTGTCTATGAAATACCTGGAGCCCGATACCTATAAGTATATAGCCACCCAGTTGAATGAGAAAAAAGCAGAGCGAAACCTTTTTATTAAAAGATTTGTAGAGCCAATCAATGAAATCCTGGCAGAACAGGGTTTGGTAGCGGATATTTTTGGACGGCCTAAATCCATCCACTCCATCTGGAACAAGATGAAAAAGAAAAACATCCCTTTTGAGGAGGTATATGATCTTTTTGCCATCCGGATCATCCTGGACAGTCCGCCGGAGCATGAAAAGGCCGATTGCTGGAAAGCCTATTCCATTGTTACCGATCTGTACCGGCCAAATCCGGACAGACTGCGCGACTGGGTGTCATCGCCAAAAGGAAATGGTTACGAATCCCTCCACACAACGGTTATGGGGCCTAAAGGTCAGTGGGTGGAGGTCCAGATCCGTACACAGCGGATGAATGAAATTGCGGAGAAAGGTTTCGCCGCACACTGGAAATACAAGGAATCGAGCAATGACAATGGTTTAGACCAATGGATTCTGAAAGTAAGGGAAATGCTGAACAACCCGGAAGCTAATGCACTGGATTTCCTGGATGATTTCAAAATGAACCTGTTCTCTGATGAGATCTTTATTTTTACACCTAAAGGTGCTTTATTGCAATTGCCTTTGGGTGCTACCGCTCTGGACTTTGCTTTCGAGATTCATACAGATGTTGGAGCAAAATGTATTGGCGCAAAAGTGAACCATAAACTGGTTCCTTTATCCCATAAACTACAGAATGGTGACCAGGTGGAGATCATCACCTCTGGCAAACAGGTTCCAAAAGAAGATTGGCTGAACATTGTGGTTACTGCAAAAGCCAAGTCTAAAATAAAATCTTCTTTAAAAGAGGAAAAGAGAAAAATTGCCGAACAGGGTAAGGAAATCCTGGAGCGTAAATTGAAATCGCTGAAGATCACTTACAATACAGATAACCTGAACAAACTGAGTTATTTCTTTAAATTGCCCTCGACTCAGGAGCTTTTCATTTCCATTGCCAATGGCAAAATTGAATTGAAAGACCTTAAAGATTACCTGGCAGCAGAAAAGGAAATTGAGAACCGCAGTGGCACGCCTGAAAAAAATGACCACCAGCAGATTGAAGCATTGCTGAGCAAGGTAAAAGGTCCGGAATCTGATATCCTGTTAATTGGGGAGGATCTGCAAAAGATAGATTATAACCTGGCAGCATGTTGTAACCCGATACCCGGAGACGATGTTTTCGGTTTTGTAACCGTAAGTGAAGGGATCAAGATCCATCGGACCAATTGCCCGAATGCAGCGCAACTGATGGCCAACTATGGTTACCGGATTGTAAAAGCAAAATGGAACCGCCAAAAAGAACTGACTTTCCTCACCGGCCTGCACATTATTGGAATTGATGATGTGGGTTTAATCAATAACATCACTAAGGTTATCTCGAACGATTTCAAGGTAAACATGCGTTCTATTACTGTAGACACAGATAATGGAATTTTTGATGGTTCGATTATGATCTATGTAAATGATAAAGAGCACTTAGATAAACTGATTGAAAATTTACTGGAAGTTCGGGGCGTAACCGGAGTGACGCGCTTTGATGCCTAAAATTAGGAATAAATCCTAAGTTTTATTTAGAAAAATGATACCTTTGAAAGGAGTTTGAAAACTATGTCTACAAATCACAACAGCGAGTTGGTTAGAAAAATATTTGAAGCCTACCTCGAAAATAAAGCCCTTAGAAAAACACCTGAACGTTTTGCTATACTGGAAGAGATCTATTCAAGAGACGATCATTTCGATGTAGAGACCCTCTATATCCATATGAAAAATCAGAAATACAGGGTAAGCAGGGCTACGGTGTATAATACGCTGGAATTATTGGTTTCCTGCGATCTGGTGACCAAACATCAGTTTGGCAAGAACATGGCCCAGTTTGAAAAGTCTTATGGCTATCATCAGCACGACCATATCATCTGCATTGATTGCGGTAAAGTGGTTGAATTTTGTGACCCGCGGATCCATCAGATCCAAAGTATGGTTGGAGAGTTGCTTAAATTTGATATCAAGCACCACTCTTTAAACCTTTACGGTGTTTGCTTTGATTGCAAAGCAAAATCGGCGGTAAATGAAAAGGCTGAAACAGAACATGCTAATTAATAAATATCCAATTATAATATTTTCTTAAAT
>NZ_QAIL01000028.1 GCF_003061025.1 Pedobacter sp. HMWF019
GCCATGGCGATTGCCTTACCCAAATAATGAATATTTATATAATAAAGTGAATACGGAAGCTGCGGCAGTAGGAGTAGTTGACCAGGTGTGGGGAAAAAGACTATGGTGGGCTAAAGATAATGTTAAACAATAGTTTTGTATGTTTAGTCATGCCCCGAAATTCTATTTTTCGGGGCATGACTATTTTTAGTTATAGCTAAAATCTATAATGTGTCCTTCAATATTGAGCTGATGGTTGATCACCTTCTCTTTTTTGCCCGCAGGTATACTGATCAGTACCGCAGATTGCATAGGCGAAATTGATAATTCAATGCCGGAGTTTATATTTCTGGCGATAAACTTTTTGGTGATTAGATTATAGATGTCAACTTTCCCTTTGGACGCAGGGATATATTTGATTTTCTTCTTTACAGGATAAGGATTGTAAAGTAAGTCTGTTGGAAAGGTATTGTTCCCATAAAAATCTGTTGCATTTAAGTCCAGCTGTAAAATTCCTTCTACATTGGTTTTTTTAACGATACTGCCAAAAATCCCTACATGGCCGCTTCCATAAACACTAAACTGGGAAACCTCAGGATTTTTTCCGGGTACCCATTTGGGGCCATCACCCTGGGCAACGGGTGCTTTTAAATGGGGGTACAGGGTGTCGAAGGTAGAGGCTTTAGCCATTCCTTCATAGGCAATGACCCCTTTGGTCACCTTTGCAAATTCAGGGATGGTTTGGTGCTCGGCCGGCATATACTGCGGATAGAACAGCCGGGAAGCATTTACGGCATTGAGCATCCATTTACCAATAGCATTGGCATACTGTGGTTGATATTTGACCAGAGGGACAAGGGGCCAGGCGGCATCAAAGGTATTCATCAGGAAACTATAGCCGCCATGATCTACTGTACTGCCTACGGTTCCGGAAATGTCAAATCCATTCCAGTTCCCGGTGAGAAAACCCCAGCCTTCCCTGCATACGGCTGTGCCTGCAAAAGTCCAGTCGAGCATTTTGGCCAGATCGAAACGGGTCTCTTGCTCGGCATTCATACTGGCGGCCAGGTAGGCTCCAAAAGGCATCAGTAATTCATAGGTTGGATTGATCTTTTGACTTTCCAGAGCATTCATAGCGCTTATTGCGCCTTGCAGATATCTTTTGTCTCCAAATTTTTTATAGGCGGCATACAATACATAGGCATGGCCTGCTGCTGCGTCGGGTTGCGCACAGATGGTATTGGTCATCGGTTTCATCTGGCCATAATCAAAATAAGAATAGTGGTAATTGCCATTCAGTATAGAGTCTGCTTTAAAGAACTTTTCTGCAATGCTCCGGGCCATTTCTTTGAATCCGGGTTCCTGTGGATATTTTTCCCAGATGGCATAGAAAAGTACATTTGGGTAAACGTCATACCACCAGTCTCTTCCATAGCCTCCGCCCAGCAGGGCTACCTCGGGTGCGGTATTGTTCATCATGATGTCCCAGCCGGTGTCTTTGTTGAAATAGTTCTTCAGCATGGCTACATAGTTGCGGCCTTGCTGATTGCTTTTGTTGATATTGACCAGGGATGCACCAAGTACAGCTCCCATATTGGCCAGTGCCTCATGGAACATACCTTTGTTGTGCGCTGGTCCCTGACGGACATCACCAATGGCTGTATACATACCCATTACCGGTTGATTAAAATTCTTTCCGGTACTGTCCATCCAAACCAAGGGCCAGTATTTGCCTGTAGCCTGGAAATCATAAACGGTCCGGTCAAAATTAAGTGCCATCTTTTTCCAGTCGATGATTTGTAAGGGTTGAGGAAGGTCTGCCATTTGCTCTACACGGTCGATTGGGATTTGGCGGATTTGTGCCTGAGTGGTCGCAGATAATAAAAAGAGAAACAGGAGCTTAAAACTAAATTTCATAATCGGAGTTTTACAAAGTGGATTGCGCAACGGTGGCTTCAATTAAGGGTTCGGTTAGATTTGCAGGATCGGACATTAGTTTTCCTTCTTTAATAATCCCTTTGGCTACCCAGTAAGAGCTGAGCTGGATAATGGCTACGATAATGATGGCATATCGTAAGGCGATTTCATTGGAAAAACAATAGGCTAAAATCAAGAACGTCCCTGCACCGGTTAGCCTGCCGATATACAATCCGGCTTCATGGTTCAAAATATAGGCAAATTCGCTTCTTTTTTCTTTTTTGCTGAGCAAATCGATCACACTGAACTGAATGGGGAAGTAAGCCAGATCCAGCAGAGGTTTGGCCAGCAGGAGGAACAGCATAAACAGGATGACACCTGTTTCATTAAATAAAATGCCGTTGATCAGTGCGGCGATGGTAAAGAGCACGAGTCCTGCACCAAAAACATAAACCCGGTGCTGCGGGCCGGTGTTACGCCCGATGATGTACATCAGGACTGCGGCAAATACAGCACCCAGGGACTGTGCAGTTCCTAAAGCCCCCTCTTTTCCCAGCAACAACATGATGAGCATAGCTGGAGCGGTAACCAGGAAGCCCTGAACAAGCCCTTTTAGTACGGCCAGGAAGAGGAGTCTGTACCAGTATGAATCGAATTTGAAATAGATGAATTTTTTATGCACCGGGTTCTGGAATTTTCCTGTAAAACACATGGCTGAAGCCCCTATGGTGATGAGGAAGACCAGCCCGGTAACGATCTTGTAAGCCAGTTTAGCATCTCCTGCATTACCAGAAAGCTCTATGAACCAGCCGATCAGAACAGGTACGACAACGGCAATGATGGTGTAAAAGAAAGTTTCCAAGCCGTAATAATAATTCCGGTTGCTGTCATCAGTTGTGGCCAGGGCAAGAAAGTCACGGTTGGCCCAGTAAAAGCCAAAGGACATACCCATAACGATTCCCGCAATGCCTATTCCGGTAATATCAAGTGTTTTCAAAGACATCATGATCATCATGGAAATGCCGCTGAGCACCATCCCGAAAGAGTAGAGGATTTTGATGGGAAAGCGGTTCAGCAACCAGCCGTTGATCAGAAAAGTAAGGGGAATTCCCGTATAGATGGTGAGTTGGTAGACCACCACTTTAGTGGGGTCGTTAGAGCTCCGCATTACATACGCAGCCACAAAGATATCGATCACCGGTAATACAATACTGTAAATCAGGTTAGTGAGCGTGAGTGTTTTGAAATTATGCGACTGGCTTTTAAAGTGAAGCAGTTCTTCTTTGAGTTTAAGTAACATCAGCGTAGATTAGGGAGGATAAGATTTCCTCGATGGAAAATTGTGCGGCGCAGACAAATTCATCTGCGGCGCCATAATAAATTGTCAGCTCATCGCCTTTAACCACATGGCCGTTGGTAAATACGACCTTTCCAAAAAAGCCGCTGAGTTCATAATCTTCGGTAGGTACCATGATGGGGTCATCTGTTCTGGCCAACACTTTTGAGGGATCGTTGAGATCCATCAGAAAAGCACCCAGACAATAACGGTGTTCTGCATTGGCACCGTGATAGATCTCCAGCCAACCTTTTGCGGTTTTGATAGGAGCAGCACCTGCACCTACTCTTTTACTGTCCCATTTGTCTTTCCTGGTTTTGATGATGCACTGATGTTTACCCCAGTGGAAGCCATCAGGCGATTCGGCAATCCAGATGAAGTTTCCACCAAGGTCTACACTACTTGGGCGGTGAAGGGCATAGAATTTTCCGTTCACTTTTTCTTCAAAAATAGCACAGTCTTTATTGTGTGGCGGGATGATGATACCCTCTGACCGGAAATTTTTCCAGTCTTTTGTGGTGCGCATGCCTACGGCAACACCGTTCTCTGATACCGCGGTATAAGTCAGGTAGTAGAGGTCATCGATCAGCGCCACCCGGCAGTCCTCTATACCGAAGCTTTCCTGGTTGTTTTCTCCCTGTAAAAGAGGATAACCTTCGGCTTCGTGAAAATTGATGCCGTCGTCGCTGCACAGGAGTCTCAAATGGGAGAGCGTAGTCAGATAATCTAATCCTTTATAATTAATGACGCGGGGATCGATAGCAATCAGTTCTGGATGATTGACTTCAATTTCCATGATCTGGATTCCGGTGCTGCTGAGCAGTGGAAAGGAGATATGGGTTTCCTGCTGGGCTGGCCGTTCGGCTACCCGTACCAGGAGCCAGGTTCTTCCTTCAAAAGTGAATACGCCTGGATTAAGCAGACAGGTAATTTCTAATCCTGTTAAACTTGGTTTAAGGTCTGCAGGACGTAGGAGCGGGTTTTGTATCAATCTTTTTGCAAGGTCTTTCATAGAATTTGGGGATAAGCTGAAAAAATCATTTTAGGTTAATAACCTGGATTTTGGGTAATTGTTCCTCCCGATTTGTCTACCTCGCCCTGTGGAATGGGATAGACATAATTGCGATCCTGGAAATTGACCCCAATAGATTTCAGGAAATCTTTGGCCAGGCCCCATCTTTTCAGATCGTTAAATCTTTGGGACTCAAAGCCCAACTCTACCCGTCGTTCCTGTACAAGCCAATTCTTGATCTGGGTTTTGTTCGTCACCGAAACATCCCTGTCCGGCAACGTTCCTGCAGGAGTTGTGGTACCACTTGCTGTTACGCTATTTCTTGCCCTGGTACGGATCATATTGATGAGGCCAATGGATCCCGAGTAATTGCCGGTTTCCAGAAGTGCCTCTGCTTTCCATAGCAGCACATCCGCCCAGCGGATATATATTTTATTGCTGGCTGCGTCTTCATTGCCTTTATTGTGGTCGGTAAGCTCACCAAAAATCTTATAAACATTCTGCTTGCTTACATCAACTGTATATCCAAGTCTTGGGTCGTTGGGTTCGAAGGCACTGATGAAACTGCTGGTTGGTGCAATAAAGCCCCATCCGGCAAGTGCGCAAAGACCGTTTCCCATAGCTGGTGTTTGTGCCGACTGGTGGTTATAGGCAAATATGACCTCGTTGTCACTGAATTTTTTGGCAAGGTTGAAGCTGTCAAAATAGTTGCTGTTTAAGCTGTAGAAATTTGAAGATTCCAGTTCTGCGATGCTGGTTAGTACTTCCTGCCATTTCTGGTTATAGAGTGCTACCTTAGCTTGTAAAGCAAGCACTGCGCCTTTGGATACCCGCCATTTATCGGTATCGTCCGAATATTTACTGTTGGGTAAAAGCGGCTTTGCTGCTGCAAGATCAGTACTTATTTGAGTCCAGATCTGTGCCTTAGGAACCCTTTTTGCAGCTTCATAAGCATCATTGAAATCTTTTAAGGGTTTTAGTAAAAGAGGCGTATCTCCAAAATTATTCACCAGATCAAAATAATAGAAAGCCCTGAGGAAATAGACTTCTCCAAGCATTCTGTTCTTTAACGCAGGGGTTATTCCTATTTTCGAAACGACAGATTCATCGGTCAGGTAGCTGATGGCTTTGTTACATCGGGAGATTCCTTCGAAGTCGTAACTCCATTGGCCATTAAAACCGCCATTACTGGCCGTAAAGTTGAATTTGGAAAATTCATCCATCCAAGCCTGGTCGCCATCTGGATTCCACTTTTTTTGCATATCACCTGAAGCAATATCCTGCAATATAAAGTCATTCCTTAGCACGGTTCCGTCATCCCATCCCCATTGACCAATGATGTTTAGGGTACTGGCGAGGAGTTTATAAGAGGAGGTTACTGAAGAGGCAACCGTACCAAGTTTTGGATCTGTACTGATTTGATCTGGGGTAATTAAGCCTATAGGGGCTTTATTGAGTTCCTTTTTACATCCTGCTCCAAGAATAATGACCAGCAATGCAATAAATTTATATGTTGATTTCATCTCTTTTAATTTAGCGGGTAAGCATTAAAATTTAACATTTATACCAAATAGGAATGCCCTGGATTGCGGATAAGTTCCCATGTCTATGATGTCTGTAGATTCCGGGTCGAGACCTGTATATTTGGTAATGGTAAACAGATTTTGCCCGGAAACGTATAAGCGTACATTCTGCACACCAAGTTTTGTACGGGAGAGTATGGATTTAAGGGAATAACCAATTTCTACGTTCTTTAAGCGCATGTAAGATGCATTTTCTACAAAGATGCTGGAGGTTTTGCTGCTGCCATTGTCATTAAATGTGGAGCGAGGAATGGTATTGCTGGTGCCTTCGCCATGCCAGGCATCCAGGGTTCTTACTGAATGGTTGAATGGCCTGGAATCGTAATCGATGATCTTTTTGAGGTCATTGTACTTTTCAACGCCCTGTACACCCTGGAATAAAGCGGAGAAATCGAAACCTTTATAACTGGCAGATAAGTTTAGCCCATACGAGAATCTTGGATTGGGGTTGCCGATATAGTCTCTGTCCTGGTCATTGATGACACCGTCTCCATTGAGGTCCTTGAATTTAATGTCACCCGGTTTTTCAGTGGGATTAGGGGTGCCGTGCAGATAATTGGTGATTTCTGCCTGGTTCTGATAGATACCGTCCATTACATAGCCGTATAAGGCATTAAGTGGATGACCAACTTCAGTTTTAGTAACTTGTCCAATGATGTAAGGCAGGTTTGGATGTAATTTTTCTACACGATTGGTTAGCGTTCCAATATTTCCATCAATGCTGTATTTGAAGGCCTTGTCATTGTTTCTGTAGCTTAAAGCGATTTCTATACCCTTATTGCTCACTTCGCCTGCATTGACAATGGTTGGCTGAAGATCACCAACAAATGCTGGCAAGGACAATGGAAGTAGAATGCCACTGGTTTTTTTCTTAAAGTAATCTACAGATAAGTAAATCTTGTTTTTGAGTAAACCCAGGTCCAAACCGATGTTCTGTTGTGAGGTACTTTCCCATTTCAAATCAGGATTACCGAAACGCAAAGGTTTGTATTCCTCTCCAACTTTTTGGAGTAGGGTAAGGAAGGTATAGTTTCCAATTTCCTGGTTACCCAGTTTTCCTGTACTTAACCTGAGTTTTAAATCAGATATCCAGCGGATATCTTTCATAAAAGCTTCTTCAGAGATTCTCCAGCCTGCAGATACAGAAGGAAAATAGCCCCATTGGTTATTGGGGCCAAACCTAGATGACGCATCTGCCCTGAAATTTCCGGTAATAAGATATTTTGAATCAAAAGCATAAGTCGCAGAACCGAATAAAGAGAATAAAGTCCATTCTGCACCAGATCCGGAATTCCAGAGATTGGTTAGGGAGTTTCCATAATCGAGGTATTGGAATTCTGGCTGGGTATATTCAAAGCGATTCCTTGTGCCGCCTATGGAAGAGGAATGATTGGTTATGTATTCACTTCCAACCATGGCACTGAATGCATGTTTTTCGATAGTCTTGCTATAATTTAAGGTGTTGTTCCAGGTGATGGTGCTTTCCTGCCCACGATCTTCATTTAATGAATTTGGCCGGTTCTTTCTTCCAAGCCCTTTATCAGGGGTATCTCCACCACCATCGTCATCGCCAAAATTTTGATTAAAGGCTTTGTTATGGGTGAAGTTTAAATCTACCCCAACATTCGTTCTGAATTTTAGTTCCTTATTCTTTAGAAAGGCATATTCTCCGTAAACGTTTCCAAAAGTTTTAAAAATATATCTTTTGTCATTGGTGAAATAAGCCAGTGCAATGGGGTTACTGCTGTATTCGTATCTGCTCTGATAGCCACCACTGGCCAGGTCGCTATTTTTGTAAAAAGGAAGATCTGTAAAGGGATCTGAAGCAGACCAGGTCGGATCATCCGGGCTTTTATAAACTGGAATCACAGGTGGCCTGATGAAGGCATGACGAATGATTCCTGGATCATCACCTTTTGAAGAGAGTTTATCTTGTTTAGCATAGGAAAGCTGGAGATTACTGCCCACCGTTAGACGGTCGGTTAGATTGGCGGTGATATTGCTTCTGAAAGTTAAACGTTGGTACTGATCATTTTTATACACTACAATGCCGTCTTGTCCGTAGTAAGCGCCCGACAACAGATACCTGACTTTATCACTACCTCCACTAGCACTGAGTTGTAAGTTTTGGGATTGTCCTGTCTCAAACAATTCCTTCAGCCAATCCGTGTTGGCCAGGTCAGTCCGGCTTTTGTCTGCAGTGTAGGGATTTGTTCCGGTATACCCGGAGTTGTTCCAGGATTCTTCCATCTTGTTCATATACTGTGTTGTATTGAGCATTTTAGGGAGATGGCTTACCCGCTGAATTCCTCTGAAATAGTTAATGTCTATACTTGTTTTTCCGGCACTACCCATCTTTGTGGTGATCACGATGACACCAGCAGATGCTCTGGATCCATATATAGCTGCGGCAGATGCGTCTTTAAGGACGGTAACAGATTGCATATCTGAGGGGTTGAGAAAAGAAATGTCTCTGGTTGGCGTCCCATCTACAATAAATAAGGGACTGTTGTCTCCAAATGTACCCTCTCCGCGGATGCGGATATTTATAGGTTCTCCGGGGGCTCCTGTACTTTGAGTGATTTGTACACCAGCAACTTGTCCCTGCAGGACCTGTGCCACATCTGCAACTCTTCGCTGCTCGAGGTCTGGCATATTCACTGAACTTACTGCACCCGTGAGGTTAGACTTTTTTTGCGACGTATACCCCAAAACAACAACTTCATTCAAGGATTCCTGATTTTCCTTTAAGGTGATGTTCAATACGGAACTGCCGTTAACAGCCAGGGTTTGCTTCACGTAACCCACGTAGTTGAAAGTGAGCGATGGATTTGATCCGTCTTTCAGAACCAGAGTGAATTTTCCCTGTGTGTCTGTCATTGTACCATTCTGCGTGTTTTCCTGCATTACACTTACGCCAGGCAGTCCGGCGCCGGTGATGTCTTTTACAGTCCCGGATATTTTAGTCTGGGCATAAAGACTTTGGCTTGCTCCAAACAGGAAAAGCAGCAGGAGCCATAGTGAATTGATCTTTAATTTCATTTGGTTAGTTTTTGTAAAGGTTTAAATCATTAGTTTTTATTTAACTTTTGTGTTTTCTGATAATCAGGGTCCATATCGGGTGTTCTGAGCCCGGCTACCTCATTTGCCATCAGAATAAAGATGTTCCAGCAAAGGCCTTTTGTGGAGGGCCACCAGCTTTCGGTTGTGGTCCATTTGGTTGGAATGAATTCTTTGCTGAAGGGCCATTTTGGATTAAGGTTGATTTCGGCCCATGACCGGTTTTCTATAAGTGCCGGGGCTTTTTTCCAGCCATGCTTCAATCCGGTAACATAGGCACAATATTCTGCCCGTAACCAGCTTCCACCATTGTAATAGAATCCATCATTTTTTCCGTCCGCGTAGTTGGATGCGCCAAAAGCTTCAAAAGGCTGGTAGTCTGCACTGAGATAGGCATAGCCTGGTTTGTTTTGGATCAACCTTATACAAATAGGGGCTGTGGTTCCGTATTCAGGATGGGGTGCATCTGGTACTTGGTTGAGTAGGGGGAACTGATCAAGATGGCTGGTCACCATTTCGTCCTGGAGTATCGGTCTGTTGAATAGCCACAGGGAGAAAAATTCTGGTTCCAGGTCTGTAAGAGAGATGATATCAGGATAGTTTCTGTCAAAAAGTAGGTGTTTTCTTTTTGGATCATAGAAATTCCTGTATTCCTGTTCAGCCTTTTGAATATAGCTTTCTTCTACGGGGTAGCCGAGCTCTTTGATGGTTCTTAAAGCAATAGCCAGCATTCCCTGATTAACGGCCAGGCGATCTGTTTTAGGCTCGTAATCTATGATATCTACCTGGCTCATTGGAAAATGGGATCGACATTTGCCGTCTTTTCCGGCATCGAATTCGTTCAGAACATAGTCAACCGCTTTTTTGATCTTTTCTTCAGGTAATTTGGCGTCGAACCTCCTCTTGTTGAGCATGGCCCAAATGAGCCATTCTATGGTTGCTTCATTATCTTTAGCTTCTGTAGAACCCATGGAAGGTGTAATAATGGTGCCAATGCCACCCTTGGGCGTCTGTGTCTTCGACCATTGATCCCAAATGCCAAGATTTAGGTCTTTATTGTAGGTAGCCACGGTAGAGAAAAAGGAATCCCGGTTGTACATGTCCGGAGAATAGTTCATATTCGGTACATTGAAGGGGCTGAAGTCATTAGTTGCTGTAATCCAGGTTAGCGCATTCATATTCCCATAGAGCATTTTTTCCAGAGTCGTCCCGCGGAAACCAAGACCTTCTGCAAGCTTACTTTGTGAGGAGATCATGAATTCTTTATGATTTTTCCAGGGTTCAAAGAACAGGTAGCTGATTTTTTCTGTATTTTCTCCCATTGGCAATACATTATAAGCCTCCCGGAGGGGTTGATGTTCCTCTATTTTAAAGTCTTTGACCTGTAAGGTTCCTGCTTTACCGGATTGGGTTCCTATAAATAAGGAAACGCTGTCCTTTTCTATATAGGGAACAAGAACGCTGCCTTTGAATAAGGTCCACAGACCTTTCTTAACACTGAAGTTGTCGATGTATTTCAGACCCTCTTCCAGTTCAATAGTCTTTTTCCCATTTTTAACCCGAAATAATTTAAGTGCAAGGGGAACTTCCCCTCTGCATTGAAAAGAAATGGTGTAAACCTGTTGGTCCCGAAAGGGAACAATTGTTTCCATGCCTTTCTCTTCGGGTTTTCCTGATTTGAAATCCATAATAAAGTTCTGTGTCTGTTGCTGTACATGGGAAATTCCTACCGGATGAAAGGGCTTTTCCGGCATAAGAACCTTTGTAGTTCCAGCATCCAGGTTATACATTTCGCCAAACGTTATTTGTATATAATCTTTCCCTGAACTTTGTTCTTTTTGGCTTGCTACAGCCATTAATTCGGGATCAGGTAATTTACGCAAGCCTACCATGCCACCGCCTCTTCCATTAAACCGTCGACGGGTAGTCCTGGTGTATTGGTTCTTGTAGCCAGCGTCGGTTAAAAAGGAGAGGAGCATATGTTGGGAATTAATAAATCCAACGGAAGGAAACATTTCATGTACGAAGCCTCCTGGAAAATGTTCATGTTCAAAACTGACATAATGCAAGGGCTTTTGTGCCGGAATGAAACGTTCTTTCAATAGGTATAAAAGGGAAGGCATACCAGGCTGAAAGAGACTGATCGTTTTTTTGACCATGTTTTTATGGAGCACCTGGTAGGTTACTTTTATGCTAAGGTTCAGGTCAAGTTCAGAAATATAACTTTCTCTGGTCAGGACAAGAGTACTGTCAGTACCGGTCCAGGTCTTTCCTGTCCAGGAAGAGAGGAGCGATTCTGTACTATGGTCCGCATTGGTCAGTTTTAAAGAGAATTCTTCTGTATTGTTTAACAGGGGTTCACTTCCATTCAGAATAACTGCTTTGTAGCCTTTTAAGGTATCGCCGACGACACTGAGCCGGAGCTGGGCTGATGCAGTTTGCTGAAGCAAAACCAAAGCAATGAAATGGAAAAGAAACAGCTGCGGAAATTTCCGGCGGAATGAGATTGGGTTCATCAGCTACATATTTGGTTGAAACAAATGTAGAGCAGAAGTATTTTGAAGTGGTGTACTATAGTTGCAAACTAGTTCACTATGATTGCACAGGAGGCATATTTGATTCGTATTGCCGTTGCCGGAATTCATTGGGGGCACAGTGATAGGTCTTTTTGAACTCCCTGAAAAAATAAGATTTGTTGTTAAATCCTGTTCTGTAAAAGATCTCGGAAACAGTGTATTGTGAGGCAAGCAACATATCGGCTGCATGCTTTAATCGTATTCTTCTGATAAACTCTGCAGGTGTCATTCCTGTTAAAGATTTAAGACGACGGTACAATTGCATTTTGCTAATAGAAAGTGCGTTTTCAATTGAAGCGGCATTCAACTCTGGCTCATCCAGCTGTTCTTCTATAATCTTTAATAACTTTTCCAGAAATTTTTTATCGGTTTCAGCAAGGTCTGCATCTGTAAATTGATTGTTGATGTGCTGGTCTTTCAGTAATTGCTGCATTTTTGACTGGTTGTCCAAGAGTTTTCTAATTCTTACCAGAAGGTAACTGATGTGAAATGGCTTGGGGATATAAGCATCTGCACCAACCTCAAACCCCTCTGTCTGGTGTTCTATAGTTGCTCTTGCCGAAAGAATAATAAAAGGGATCTGTGCGGTAACCGGAGTATTTTTGACTTCCCGGCATAATTGTATTCCATCCATGTCTGGCATCATTACATCGCTGATGATTAAATCCGGAGTGATTTTTCGCAAGGTATTCAGCGCCTCTGTTCCGCTACCAGATTCATAGACCAGATATTGATCTTTCAGGATGTTCCGAAGCAGGTAACGAAGCTCAGGTTCGTCTTCAACGATCAGGATGCTCGGGCCTGTTTTTTGATGCAGCCCATCAATCAGGCTGGTCTTATTTTCTTCTTCTGCTGAGGGCTGCAAATGCTGCTTGATTAAAGAGCTGAGTACCATTGAAGGAGCAGAGCTGATCACCTCCTCTTCTTTTCCATTAATAGGCAGGGGTTCCAGTTGCAGGTTCAGATTGAAGCAGATCCAGTTTTCCCGCAACTCTGCTTTAATTTCTGCGCCAAGCAATTGCACGAGTTCTTTGGTAAATGCTAAGCCAATTCCGGTGCTGAATTTGTGTTGAGCATGCTGATTGCCTACAAAAAACTGGTCGAACAATCTTTCCAGATCTTTTGGCTGCAAATTACAACCCGAATTGGATACTGTAATGCAAAGCCTGTGACTTTCTTCCTGGTAATTTGCAGTGAAATGTACGGTGTCCTCCGGGCCAGAATGTTTGAAGGCATTGGATAGTAAATTGAAAAGTATTTTTTCAAGTTTGTCTTTGTCGATGAATCCGGTCATGCCTTCCTGAATTTCTATCAGGTATTTTCGGTCACCTTTAGCGCTCTCTGTTAGGAAAAGCTGTGCAAGGCTGGAAAACATTTTGCTTAAGTCTACAAAGTCATCGTTCCTGGTTAAGTACCCTGCTTCTGCTTTCCTGAATTCCATGAGTTGTTGCACAAGATAGCTTAGCCGCACGGTATGCTGATGTATGATAGATAGGAAATAGTTATTTCCAGGTGTTTTTCTGTTGATCACTATGTTTTTAGATTGAAGATAATGTTCTATAGAGCCCATAATGAGCGTCAATGGTGTTTGTATTTCATGGGCAATATTGGTGAAGAAATTGAGGCGCTGCTGGTGTACGGTTTCGTCTTTTTGCCGGAGCAGATGCTCCATTTCCAGTTGATATTTCATCCGTAGTTTATTTTTACGGTAGATGTGAAAAATATAGGCGGAAATGGCAAGAACAAGAAAATATAAAAGGAGGGCCGGATAGGTTATCCAAAAATATTGGTTCACTTTAAGCTTAAAGATCCTGATGTCACCCGTCCAGCCGCCTTCCCCGTTAGACCATTTCAGCATCATAGTATATGTTCCGGGCGGGATATTATTGTAACTGATATTGCCCATAGCTCCCGAATAATTCCAGTTTTTGTCCAGGCCTTCAAGTTTATAGGAGAATTCATTTTTGGCCGGATTAAGATAACTCATGGACTTTAGCGCCATACGGAAGAAGTTGTTTTTACGGTCTAATGTATATTCCGGAGTATTACCCTGAGCAGTGCTGAGCACCTGGATCATATTTTCATTGATTGGTGTACTGCCCATTTGAAGGTCTTTGACCATTACATTGGGTTGCTGGGTGGTTCCGGTTACCTCCATGGGTTGAAAGTAATTGAACCCATAGATTCCCCCAAAGAAAAGGTGTCCATCGGCCGATTTCCATACGGCTCCGTCACTGAATTCATTGCTTTGCAGTCCGTCGCTTTCCATAAAACTGGCAATAGCATTTCCTGGCTGGCTTAATCTGGCCAACCCTTTATTCGTACTGATCCAAATGTCGCCGGTATTGGATTCTTCAATAGCGTGTATGGTGTTGTTGGGTAGACCCTGATCCATGGTGAATTTGAGGAATGCGGGGCTTTGTTTTTTGGATTCTGAATAAGTAAGACAATTAAGTCCATAGCTGGTACCAATCCATAATCTTTTTTTCTTATCCATATACAAAGAGAGCACATCATTGTTGGATAAACTGTTTTTATAGGAAAAGGCTTTATAGGTCTTGAATTCACCGGTTTTCTTATCCAGAACGGTAAGTCCGCCATAACGGCAGGCAATCCATAGCTTCTGGTCATCTCCATCGGCCAGGGCATAAATAATGTCGTTCGCTGGCCCAGTGGTTCCGCTGGATAAGTATTGTTTAAAGCTATCCAACTTTAATTTTCCAGGAGCTTGTTGTTTCAGGCGCAAATGAATTAATCCGCTGCCGCTGGTGCCTAGCCACAGTGAACTGTCCTGGTCTTCCAGAATAGCATATACTGAACTGAAGGATGGAATATTTTTTACCCCTTCAATTTCCTGCCATTTGATGATTCTCCCCGCTTTCAGGTCATAGACGTTGATCCCCCTTCCGTCGGTTCCCATATACATATAAGCAGAAGATCTACTCTTGTAAATAGAGAAAACAGCATCGTTATCCAAACCATTGCTGGAATTGAGCAGTTCAACAGTTCTTTCCTTTTCAGGCGCTTGCCAAAATTTTTGGATCTTTATAATACCATTTCCTTTAGTACCGACCCACAGATTGCCATTTTCTTCAGAAAAGCTTCTTACAGGCTTATCCAAATCGGGAACAGCAACCTTACTGATCAGGCTGAAATAATTCGACCGGGGAAAGATTTTAATCAGACCATTGCCATCTGTTCCCAGCCAAAGGATCTCATTCCTGGCCGTGTTTAAAGACATAATCCTAGTTCCTGAGAGTTGTCGGGCTTCTTTGTTCATGAACAGAGATGGACTGAAATTCTGATCGAAAACGGAAATTCCCTGTGCTTCCCAGGCCACAATATAATGATGACGATAATAGATCAGTGCTTTCATTTTTTGCTGGTTACTCCTCTTTTTCACAAGGTGATATTGCTTGTCCAGAAGGTACATGTATTGCGGGCTGGTCAGGACAATTTGCTCGTTGCTTGTGAACATATTGGTTAAGTCAGAAAATCCTTCCAGTTGTTGTATCCTGCGAATACTATTTCCGGCAATTGTACAGATATAAAGGATGCTGTTATTGTCCAGCAGCCAGAGTTTTCCATCAGATCCGGTTTCCATTTTGATCACCCTGTTTGCTAAAGGGAGTTTAATCGGCTGGAATTGCAGGGTAGCTGTATCGAAAATACTCAGCCCCTTTGCTTTGCTATAGCAAAATACACGGCCCTTGAGGTCGATCGTTAAGATAAATTCCTTTTCAGCAACACGGCTGTCCTTGCCTTGGTTATAGAAATATTTGAAGAACTTACCGCTTGTTTTGTTAAAACGCGTAATTCCCCCAATGGTACTGATCCAGATATTCCTGTTTTGGTCTTCTTTAATATCCTGGATTACATTATTTCCAATGCTGCCATAGGGAGTTTCGTTATTGTAATTGAATACCCTGAAACTGCTGCCGTCGTACATATTCAATCCGTCCCATGTACCTGCCCATAGCAATTGATCACGATCCTGGAAAACGACATTGACTGCACTATTTGAAAGTCCGTTCCTGTTGTCCATTTGTTGAAAATAAAATTGTCTGGACTCATTTATTTCATCGGAAAATGCATCACCTGTTTTGCAAATGATAAGGAAAAAAATAAGAATAAACAATTTAATGCGGGTTTGCATAGTCTCTCTTAAAATCAATAACAATAAAATAATCAGGCGTATACCAATAAATGTAAACAATTATTGTGTTGAATCGTTTATGGTGTTGAATAATCTAATTTTTCAGACCATGACCTATAAAGAACTTCTTCAAACGCTGGCGGATAAGTCTTCTGCCAATTATAAAGATTACCTGCAATCAAAAATAGATATCCTGCTGAAACCAGAGGACGAGTTACTGACAGATAAAGTACAGCAGTATAAAGATGCTTCGACGCATTATGAAAAGAAATTTAGTGCTGTACTGGCGATGGCCAAAAACGAAGAAGAGTTGGACCAGACTGTTCCGGAAGAGGAAATAAATGCAGCGTTGAAATAATTGCGTTGTTATTATCGCTAAATCTTTGTTAGCTTTGTTAGACTATGTTATCAAAGAAAACTAAGTATGCAATAAAGGCTTTAGTCGCTCTGGGGAAGAATATCGAAAATCCTCCTATGCAGATCGTTAGGCTGGCTGAGCAGGAAATGATTCCAAGGAAATTCCTGGAACAAATCCTGCTTGATTTAAGGAATGCAGGTTACTTGTACAGTAAAAAAGGCGCTGGCGGTGGATATAGCCTGAATAAGGATGCGAAAGATATCTATCTGGTGGATATTTTAAGGATCACTGATGGACCTATTGCTATGGTGCCCTGTGCCAGTTTAAAGTTCTACAGAAAGTGCGATGAATGCCATGATGAGGTAACCTGTGGTATCAGAAAAACTTTTATTGATGTAAGAGATGCAACTTTAAAAATCCTGACGCATACTTCTATAGCAGATGTCATTGCCCGTGAAACATCTGATCCTCTGCAATTTTAAAATATTTCAATAAATAACTACTACTTATATAGACTTTATATATATTTGTATTCCAATACAGATATTATTTAGTCATTTATTGTAGGAGTATGATTTTAAGTAAAGTTAAAAATGGCCTTAAAGAGCCTAAAATAACCTTAGTAGGTGCAGGTCCAGGTGATCCGGACCTGATCAGTTTAAAAGGGGTAAAAGCACTTAATGATGCCGATGTTGTCCTTTATGATGCTTTGGTTAACGAAGCCTTATTAAATCATGCGCCTGAAAATGCCATTAAAATATTTGTTGGAAAGAACTCTGGTGATGAATCCTTCTCTCAGGATGCAGTTAACCGGCTGATGATTGATTATGCTCTGAATTATGGTCATGTGGTTCGGCTTAAAAGTGGCGATCCATTTGTTTTTGCCAGGGGATTTGAAGAAGTAGACTTTGCAGAATCGTATAACATCCAGACGGAAATCGTTCCTGGTATTTCCAGCGCAACGGGTGTTCCCGGTTTACATAAGATTCCGATGATCTATAGTAATTTAAGTGAAAGCTTTTGGGTACTGACAGGAACAAATGCTTCGGGAGAGATCTCTCCGGATTTGGTAGGTGCAGCTAAATCAACGGCAACCGTTGTGGTGCTGATGGGGGTGGAAAGAATTCGTGAAATTGCAGCGATATTTCAGTCTGAAGGTAAAAACCGATTACCTGTCGCGGTGATAGAGAATGGGTCGACGGTACATGAGAATGTGGTTGTTGGAATTGTGGATACTATAGAAGAACTGATTGAAGAAAAGGGAATCGCCTCGCCTGCTTTGCTTGTATTTGGTAATGTGGTGTCTCTCCATCCTCTATTTTCTCCGATAAGGAACTTTTATCACCTGCTTGCAGGAGAAGAGTAGAAGTCAAAGAAACTTATTGATTGTTTAATTTATATTTATTGCAAGGAGGCCAGAATTTATTTCTGGCTTCTTCGTTATAGAGCAGGTATACTTAAATATGAAATAACCATGTACTC
>NZ_QAIL01000268.1 GCF_003061025.1 Pedobacter sp. HMWF019
CTTAAAGGGAACAGGATAAACTCCGTTTCCTGTGTTTGTATATATTTGTTTGAATATTTTGTATACATAAAAATAAATATTTTGTATACATTTACAAAACCAAATATAAAACTATACTTATGTCTTTTCGATCAAATGAGCTTCTGCTCCAGGAAGCAAGCCAATTCCAGAAGGTACACCAGGAAGCCAACAAATTCATCGCCGGTGGCGTGGTTTCTTTAAACCGAAAAGTACAGCCCCATATTGTTTTCAAGAAAGGCAAGGGAAGCCGGATTTTTGACATCAACAACAAGGAATACATAGATTACCATTCTGCCTTTGCCGCTCATCTACTGGGCTACAACAACAAAGAAGTCAATAAAGCCGTGACCCAGACATTAAAAAACGACTACTCTCTGATAGGAAGTGGAACAAATCATATGGAAATCAAACTGGCGGAGATCATGTGTACCCTTATCCCCTCTCTGGAACTGGTTCAGATCACAAACACAGGAAGTGAAGGAACCGCTCACGCCATCAGACTGAGCAGAGCCTACACAGGAAAAGAGCATATCATACTGATCAGTGGCGGATATAATGGCTGGCATAATGATGTGGCAAGAAAAGTAATGCCATCTCTAAAAGAGATTGGTCCGCGAAAGTCTCCCGGAGAATACCCTTTTCTTCCATCTTCAGCGGGCATACCACGATCCGTTAGAAGCAAAGTACACTGTGTTAACTTCAATGACCTCGATTCTATTGAATATGTTCTTAAAAAATACCCGGTAGCCTGTGTACTTCTGGAACCTGTAATGCAAAACATAGGCATTGTGCTTCCTCAGCCAGGCTACCTGGAAAGCCTAATCCGTTTATGCGAACAATACGAGGCAGTATGTATTTTCGATGAAGTAAAAACTGGGTTTCGTTCCTCCCTAAGAGGACATCAGCATCTGGAAGGCGTCAAACCCCATCTATCCGTGTTTGGCAAGGCCATTGCAAACGGCTATCCTCTGGGCGTTATTGGCGGAAAGAGAGAGATCATGGAATTATTTGATGCACCTGACCCTAAAAAAAGAGTACTGATTGCAGGAACCTATAACGCCCACCCTCTTAATGTGGCCGCAGCAATATCTACGCTTCAAATTTTACAGAAACCAGAAACATATGAACATCTGGACAAAGTTTGTAATATTCTCTACAAGGGATTGCGGTCCCTTTTTACAGAAAAAGGGATTCCGGCAATCGTAGCCACAAACGGCTCAGCGTCCTGCACCTATTTCACACAAAAAACACCCGTTGATCTCCATCATATTTTAACAGACCACGATTTCAACTTCGACCTGAAATACCGGAAAGCATTGATCCAGGAAGGCATCTACCTCCTTCCTGTTGCCTGTAAACAATCATCCATAAGCCATGCACATAGCCAGGAAGACATCTACCAAACACTTGAAGCCACTAAAAAGGCATTAAGCAGGGTTTAGCTACAAAACACAAACCGTATACAAAATCACACAAATACCGTTAACAACCCAACCAAATATTTTCCTCTAAACCAACATTGTATGAAATTTTTGTTCTTCTCCGGTATCGCAGGTTCTTCCATGAGATGGAAACTACCCTGTTCTATACTCTCCTTATTTCTTATGCTCACTGTTTTTTCCAGTTTCTCTTATGGCCAGCAAAAATCTGCGGTCACTGGGGTGGTTAAATCTGGTGATTCTACACTCTCCTCAGTTTCTGTTACTATAAAAGGTTCTTCAACAAGTGTGGTAACTGATTCCAAAGGCAAGTATTCTATTCCGGCCGGTCCGGCAGACGTACTGGTCTTCTCTTCCATTGGATACACCTCACAGAGTATCCCAGTTAATGGCCGTCCTCGCATTAATATTGAGCTGATCAGCGAAATTCAATCGCTCAGCCAGGTGGTTGTGGTTGGTTATGGAACAGCAAAGAAGGCAACCCTTACCGGGGCTATAGTCTCTGTAAAAGGCTCTGACCTCGAAAAATCTCCGGCAATGAACCTCAGCAACAGTCTTGCAGGCAGGGTTCCTGGTGTAACTGCCGTTACCCGCAGCGGAGAACCCGGAAATGACGGAAGCACCTTACTGATCCGCGGGTCGAATACACTGAACGACAACACCCCACTTGTCGTCGTTGATGGAATCGCCGGGCGTCAGCTGGAAAGAATTGACCCTTCAGATATTGAAAGTGTAACTGTATTAAAAGATGCCTCCGCGGCTATTTATGGAGCCCGGGCAGCCAATGGGGTCATTATGATCACCACAAAAAGGGGAACATCCGGGAAACCTACCATTAATTTCTCTTATGATCAGGGCTTTGTACACCCAACGGTTATTCCCAAAATGGCAGATGCGGCCACTTATGCCCAAATGGTCAATGAGATTGAGCAATACAGGGACAAAGACCTGGTCTATTCTGCAGATGATATCCAAAAGTATAAAGACGGATCAGATCCCTGGGGGCATCCGAATACAGACTGGTTTAAAGCAGTATATAAACCTATATCTATTCAAAGAAACAGTCACCTGTCTTTAAGAGGAGGAAGCGATGCCATTCGATATCTGGTGTCTGCAGGATACAGGTACCAGGACGCAATTTATAGAAACAGCGCCACCAATTATTCGCAGGGAAATTTCCGTGTCAATCTGGACGCAAAAGTTTCTTCCAATATTAAACTCAGTTTTGATCTGGCAGGAAGACAGGAGAACCGAAATTACCCTACCCTGAGTGCTGAAGACATCTATTCGTCTACAATGCGTGGAAAACCAACCGTTGCTGCCCGATGGCCAAATGGGCTTCCCGGCCCTGATATTGAACGCGGAGCCAATCCAGTGGTCATGACTACAGATAAAACCGGTTATGATAAAGACATCCGCTATATATTGGAAAGCAACGCCAAACTGGACATCAACATTCCCTGGGTAAAAGGGCTATCCGTTACGGGTAATGCCTCTATTGATAAACTGATGGATAACCATAAGCTATGGCAAACCCCATGGTACCTGTATTACTGGGACGGCCAGAGCTACGGCGCAGACAAGCTTCCTGAGTTGACCAAATCTTTAAAAGGTTATGCCACACCCCAACTCAGACAAGACTTTAACAACGGAAACAGAACAACCCTTAATGGTTTGATCAATTACAGCACATCCATTGGAGAAGTGCACAATCTTAAAGCTATGGTGGGTATAGAACGCATTACCGGCGACTCACTTAACTTTTTTGCAGCCAGAAGGAATTACATTTCTGCTGCAGCAGATCAGCTCTTTGCAGGTGGAGACGGTACAGATCAGACCAATGGCGGGTCTGCAAGTGTAGATGCACGTTTAAATTATTTCGGACGTTTAAACTACAATTTCAAGGAAAAATACCTGGCTGAATTCGTTTTCCGCTATGACGGATCCTATATTTTCCCTGCCAATGGCAAACAATTCGGCTTCTTTCCAGGAGTATCTCTTGGCTGGGTCATCTCTGAAGAAGATTTTTGGAAAAAAAACCTTTCGTTTTTTAACCAGCTTAAAATCCGAGGCTCATGGGGACGTACCGGAAATGACCGCATTAATCCTTACCAATACCTTCAGGGCTATGCTTATGCAGGTGATGGAACAACTTCAACTACCTACATTTTTAATGGAACAGAAGAGCACAAGGCTATTAACGAAACCCGTATTGCCAATCCTAACATCACCTGGGAAATTGCCAACCAGTCGAATATTGGTATTGATGGTAAAATGCTCAATGGAAGAATCTTCTTTTCTGCAGATTATTTCTACAATCTAAGAACAAATATCCTGGCTTACCGTAATGCATCCGTGCCTGCATCGACAGGTCTTACACTGCCACGTCAGAATATAGGAAAAGTCGCCAACCGTGGGTTTGAATTCCAGGTAGGCACCAACGGAAAAACCGGTGATTTCACTTATACAGTATCTGTCAACGGAGGATATCAAAAAAACAAGATTGTATTCTGGGACGAAGTACCCGGCGCTCCAGCTTACCAGCAATCTACCGGCCATCCAATGAATACTTCTCTATATTATGAAGCTATTGGTATTTTCAGGGATCAACAGGCGGTAGACAACTACCCGCACTGGGCAAATGCCAGACCAGGTGATATTATTTTCAAAGACGTCAACAATGATGGCAAAATTGATGGATTAGACCAGGTACGCAGTGACAAAACAGACCTCCCAACCTTTACAGGAGGTATAAATATAGATCTGCAATACAAAAACTTCTATGCTTCCCTCCTTATCCAGGGTGCAACCGGCGCTATGAGAAAACAATTTACCTTCTCGGGAGAAAGCGGCAACTTCCTTCAGGATGATGCCCAGGGAAGATGGACCATTGAAAACCCAGATGCCACAAAACCGAGAACCTGGAATTTTGCTGAAGAATATTGGATGAAACAATACGACATCAACAATACCTATTTCCTGAGAAACAGCAATTATGTAAGGTTGAAGAACGTAGAAATCGGATACAACTTTCCTGCTCCGCTACTCAGTAAAATCGGTGTTAAAGGCTTGAGGGTATACCTCAGCGGCCTGAACCTGGTAACAATAACAAAATTGAAAAATTACGATCCGGAATCCAGTTCAGACAACCCTTACCCATCCAATAAAGTTGTCAATGCCGGTGTTAACTTAACTTTTTAATCTATGAAAAATATTCTAATCACCTGCAGCTTTATTTTGTGCATTATGATATGCACATCGTCCTGCAAAAAAGATTTTTTAGATACCAAACCCTCAACAGAATTTTCTGGTGACGACATTTGGAATGATCCGAATCTGATTGAAGCCTTTGTTAACGGAATTTATTTAAATGTAGATAATCCTGCTAATGGCGGTGACGGTTTACTGAAAGGGGAATTTGTAGATGAGATGCACGACCAATGGTTCAGCTTCTTTGAATTCAACAATAGCCTGATCACTCCCGACGACCTGGCTTCCTGGCCACATGAAAACTGGGACAAGTTGTATAAAAACATCAGGTCTTGCAATATCTATTTCAGTAAAATTAACGGTGCGAAAATAGACGATACTCAATTGAAAGACAGGATGACCGGGGAAGTACATTTTCTGCGTGCCTATCTTTACCATCAGCTGGTAAGTCTTTATGGTGGTGTCCCAATCATCAAAAAAGCCTATGAGCTAAATGATGTATTTGCTGTAAAAAGAGACTCCTACAGTGATTGCATTAACTTTATTTCTAAAGAATGTGATTCTGCTGCACTACTGCTCCCGCTTGTCCAGAGCGGAAGCAATCAGGGCAGAGTGACCAAAGGAGCTGCACTGGCACTCAAAGCCAGAGCCTTGCTCTACGCAGCAAGTGACCTGCACAACAAACCTGTATTTTCAGGATTTGCTCAACAAGAACTGATCAGGTATACCGACGGAAATCAGGCGACCAGGTGGAGAGCAGCAAAAGATGCCGCAAAAGCTGTTATAGACCTGGGCGTTTACCGCCTCTACAAAGCCGACCCTGCCCCCGGAGATTCTATTGCTCAGAATTTCGCAAACATCTTTATCAGTAACGGTACAGAGGAAGACATTTGGGTAAGGTATTTTAAAACCACCTCTCTCAACGGTTCTCCAGATCTAAATTCACTTTCTCTCGTTTCAGGGCCCAACGGATATCACTTATATGGCCAGGACACCCCTTCTGGAGAAATGGCAGATCATTTTGAAATGTCCGACGGTACTCCATTCAGCTGGTCCGATCCCTCAAAAGCCTATCAACCCTATAAAAACAGGGACCCAAGGTTTTACGCTTCTATTCTTTATGAAGGGGTTAAATTCAAGCCACGTCCATCAGACATCACCAATCTTGACCCCGTTGGTGTAATACAAGTAGGCACCTGGCAAAGATGGAATACATCCAGCAATTCAATGGAAGAAGTTTACGGACTTGACAGCAGAAAAGGCCCGGTTGAAAATTTCAACGGAGGATACACCGGTTACTATCTGCGAAAGTTTATCGATCCGGCAATCAACGGCCAATTCAGCACCAACGGCACACCTTGGCGTTACATGCGTTATGCAGAAGTTCTTTTAAACTATGCTGAAGCCTGTATAGAATTAAATGAAGAAAGCGAAGCACGTTCCGCACTTAACCAAATCAGAAAAAGAGCAGGAATGCCCAATATCACAGATTCAGGTAATGCATTGCGTAACCGTTACCGCAATGAAAGAAGAGTGGAACTTGCCTTTGAAGAACATCGCTTCTATGATGTAAGGCGCTGGCTTATTGCGCCCGAAGCTTATCAACAATTTAGTGGGGTTAGCGTTGTCTATAAATTAAACGCAGATCATACCACAGCCACTATACCAACCATTACACCAATAGTAGTACAAAAAAGTGCATGGCTCGATAAGGCTTATTTATTTCCTGTTTCCAGAGATGAAATAAACAAAAACGCTTTATTAATTCAGAACCCCAATTATTAATCAATAACTTGCATATAAATGAAAACAAAACACATGCTGCTGGTTGCAGCCCTACTTCTTTTGAACATAAAATCTCGTGCTCAATATGCGATACTGAATAAAGACCTGCTCCACGCTGAACAAGACCATATCCTTCCAGATTCCATCATCTATCACACGGTAAGAGTAGATGGCTCTGGAAATATCCTGCCCTGGTATTCTACCAATTACGGGACATCGTTTGATCAGATGATCAAACTGGTATGGAAGTTCTGGAGCAATATGGAAACAGACACCAATGGTGTGAAATATTACATGAACCATCAGGTATGGAAAGCAGGTCACGATAAAAGAGGCATTGGAGGTGACCAGGTTGCTATGGGAATATCCTCCTGGGACCTCTTATATAATTATTTAGGAGACAAGGCTATTATTAATGACATGAAATACCAGGCCGACTACTATCTGGCACATTCCATATCTTCACCAAACTGCAAATGGCCAAATCTTCCCTACCCCTACAATACCAATGTAGAATCCGGCATATATGACGGAGATATGATGGCAGGTAAAGGTGTACTACAACCAGACAAGGCTGGATCTTTAGGCTTCGAGCTGGTCCGGTTATATAAAAAGACCGGTAACACCAAATATTTGGATGTAGCTGTTAAAATCGCCAATACCATGGCCGCCAACATTCAACCCGGAGATGCAGACCATTCGCCATGGCCATTCAAAGTAAACGCAGTAACTGGAGAAGTAGCCGCTCTTGGCAAAAATGATTTCTATAAGGAACTCAGACAAGGCACCTATACCACGAATTGGACCGGTACAATGGAGCTGTTCAGCGAACTCATTAAGCTCAACAAAGGAAATAAAGCACGGTACCAGCAGGCATTTAACAAAACCTTAAACTGGTTTAAAAACTATCCTGAAAAAACAAATGACTGGGGGCCCTTCTTTGAAGATGTACCCGGCTATTCCAAAACACAGATCAATGCAACCACCTATGCGATGT
This sequence comes from Pedobacter sp. HMWF019, assembly GCF_003061025.1. GTDB lineage: Bacteria > Bacteroidota > Bacteroidia > Sphingobacteriales > Sphingobacteriaceae > Pedobacter. The sequence continues at coordinate 7,453 of NZ_QAIL01000268.1, forward strand.
ATGTAATGGAACACAAAAATTTATACACAGACTGGGAAAAAACCGTAAATAACATTTTTGACTGGGTCCACACTACGTTTAACAATAAAGATTGGGCAAAATACGGAGTTACAGTGACCAATGAACAAACTGCTTATCCTGTTGTGGGTAATAGCCATTCTGCCCGCCAGGCTTCCATGGAACTCCAGTACTGGGCATTAACAGGAGACACCACATTAACACGCAATGCCATAAGAGAACTCACCTGGGCAACCTATGCTGTAGACAATGATGGCAAAAATTACTACCCAACCAATGATGTATGGATGACCGATGGATATGGAGATTATGTTCGTCATTATATCAGATCTATGGCCATCGCACCGCAGTTAGCGCCCTCAGATGCAGACCACATGCTCAAAACTTCATCAACAGTACAAAACATAAATTACCAAAAGACTTCGATCTCCTATCAAATCTACGACAAGGCATCCAGCGATCTTTTCAGACTAACCGGCAAGCCCGTAAAAATTAGTGTTAATGGCAAGCTACTTGCTCAGGTAAACGACAAAAATAAAGACGGATGGTTTTGGCAACCTCTGGATCAGGGAGGCATTCTCAGCCTCAAACAAAAACTTGGCGACAAGATTGAAATCACAAAATAACTATAAAGCAAAGGTCAGTCTAACCAGACTGACCTTTTTCTATAAGGCTTCTCCAGGTCATCATCAGCAAGGCAAGGATACCAAAGCCAAATCCTACCCAGGGTGTATGCGCTACACCCTTCGTGGCGATTACCCAACCACCCGCTGTTGTCCCTAAAGATACCCCAAGATTGCCAAATGAAGTAGCGAGGCTATTGGCAAATTCCAGTGACCGGGGAGCAGAAGAAATCATATAAGTAGAGGCATTCAGGAAACTCGGAGAGTACAAAAAGCCCCAAACTGCAATAACCAGGATAGTAGTTATCGTATTTCCCCCTGAAAAGTGTAAAAGTACGGGGATCAGAATAGTGCCGGAAAGGAAAAACGCTGTAGTTTTCGGAATATTTCGATTCAGCATTTTACCCGAAATCCAATTGGCAAAAACACCGATCACACCAAATAAAAACATCATATAGCTCACCATGGTATTATCCATACTTTTTGCTTTATTCAAATAATCAGCGAAATAACTATAGGTAGAAAACCAGGCCGTAATCATAAAGAAATTCATGGCCGTGCTGATCAAAAATGTGGGTTGCCGGAGGATGGAAAGCTGACTGCGATAAGACTTCTTTTCTTTAACAGGCATAGCAGGTAAGACAAAATAAATTGCAGCCAAAGCACATATACTTACCACTGCCTGCACCACAAATGAAGATTTCCAGCTCCATATACTGGACAGATAAGTGGCAAAGGGAACCGTTGTAACCATTGCAATAGCCACACCACTAAAAACTATTCCCATCAGCTCATTCTCATGTTTTTTGTCGCCCTGAGACACCGCAACAGACAAGGCTGTTGCAATATATACCGGCTGTAAAAAAGCAGGTAAAACCCTTACCAGGACTAGAATCCAGAACGGAGGAGCGAAAGCAGATACGATGCCGGTAATCAGGAAAATAAAAATTGCAGTCAGCATGACTTTCTTTCTATCAAATCCGGAAACCAATAAGGTCATAAAAGGCCCCGTTAATGCAATAACAAGCGCAAATGCACTTAGTAAAACACCGGCTTTATCAATACTGATTTGATAATGAGCTGCAATTTGCGGTAGAATACCTATAATCCCAAACTCTGTTGTGATTACCCCTATAAAGCCCAAACAGCCTATATATGCGAATTTCTTCATCCCAATTTGCGGTTAAAATTTTGGAAAAGAAACTGAGCAGCCTCTTCAATGGCGTAATTACCTTCGTCAATAATACCGCCCATCTGAAAAAAACCATGGACCATCCCATGATACATGGACTGCTTAACCTCAACCCCCTCGTTCTGCAGTTTTTCAGCGTAGAGTACAGCCTCATCCCTTAATGGATCACATTCTGCTATGATGATTAGACTCTTGGGAATACCAGCAAGATGATTTGCACATAAAGGTGATGCATCTGGATTTTTTTTATCTTCATTATTGCTCAGATAAAGGTCCCACGCATTCACAGCTCCCTCATAATCCAGAACCGGACCACCCTCAAATTCTTTCCAGGATGCTGTTTTAAGAGAAGCATCCGTAACAGGATACACCAGGACCTGGCAAAGTATTCCCTGTAGATGATCCTGAATAGCCTTTCTGGTAATCACAGCCGCCAAAGCCCCTCCAGCACTGTCCCCTGCAATCGCAAGACGTTTCAAATCAATACCCAAGGACTCCGCATTGTTCATCACCCAATTTAAAGCTCCATACCCATCGTTTACTCCACCAGGAAAGGGATGCTCCGGCGCAAGTCTGTAATCAACCGCAATAACGATTGCCCCTGATAAATTACTCAGCTTTCTTAAAGGTCTGTCATGAGTTTCCAAACTCCCCGCATTGAACCAGCCCCCATGAAAATAAATTACAGCAGGGAGTTCCATATCTTTTGATGGGCGATAAATCCTGATATTTATCTTTTGATCAAAAGATAAGATCTCCAGATCATTTACCTGAAAAACAGCTTCTTCTTCTCCTGCCATTGGTATAAATTTTTCATAGAAAGCTCTGCTCGCTTCCAGCTCATTTTCGATTTCCTGCACATCAATGGCCTGGATATAATCCAATGCATCTTTTACTTGTTTCGATAAGAATACACACATAGTTATTTCGTATTAGGCCGCAAAGCTATTTTATAACCTTTACTTTTGCGGGCAATACATCTATTTGTATGGTACTAACAAATTTGTAAGTAATGGGAAAAAGAAAAGAGAATTCAACGAATATGCTGAACGAAAAACTAATTACAGAGGGATGCGACCTTACCTATGCGGTTTGTAAAATTGGCGGCCGGTGGAAACTATTGATCCTTTGTAAACTTGAAGAGGGAAAATTGAGATTTGGGGAAATAAAAAAACTAATACCTTATATCACAGAACGCATGTTAACCTTGCAACTCAGAGAATTAGAAAAAGAGGGTTTAGTCAAACGTACCGTCTATGCAGAAGTACCTCCAAGAGTAGATTATGAACTCAGTTCTATTGCAAAAGAGCTCATTCCAATTTGGTCGAAACTGAGCAGCTGGGGAGCTAAACATAAAGAACTGATCAGTCCGGCTATTTCACAAGAGCGCCAGACACAAGAGTCCTAATCATCAGTTAAAATACCCCTAGCC
>NZ_QAIL01000269.1 GCF_003061025.1 Pedobacter sp. HMWF019
CTATGGCACCGAGATCGATAAACTAAAAGAAGATATAGATGGTGATATAGAATATATAGATTTCAACAACTATCGTTATAGCAACGTGAAAATCAATGGAATTTTCGACAAAAAATACTTTGACGGGAGTTTAAAAATTAACGATAAGAATGTACAACTCGTTTTTGATGGCGGAGTTAACTTGAATCCGGCATTGCCTGTTTTTAATTTTAAGGCTACCATTAAAAATGCCAAACTGAAAGCCCTGAAGTTATTTAAAGACTCCTTAAAGATCGATGCAAACTTCAGCACCAATTTTTCCGGAAATGATTTAAACAATATACAGGGGAATCTGGCTATAGATAAAATCAGACTTGACAACGTAAAAGGCGTTTACACCATTGACTCTATACTTTTAAAAGCTCAGGGTATTGGACTGGACCGCACACTGACCATTAATTCAGATGTACTGGATGCAAGTATTAAAGGAGAATACGATTTAAATACGATTCCTTCTTATTATAAAGCTCTGGCTAAAACCTATATTCCCTCATTAAAAGCCGATATCGTAAAATATGGGACACAAAATTTCCAGTTTAACCTCAATATTAAACGATTTGAGCCAATCGCACAATTGCTGGCTCCTGGCCTGGAGATTGAAGACCAGGCTGTGCTCATTGGAAAATTTGACTCCAGGAACAAGGTAGCAACACTCAATGGATTCATCAAGAAACTAAAGTTCAAAGGGGTCACAGTAAACAACATCATTATTGACGAAAATACCGGCAATTCACAGCTTCAGGCCATTATCACCTCAGATAGAGTGGATCTGAATGACAGTTTATATATTAAAAATGTGAACATTTCTAATATTTTAAGAAATGACAGCCTTTCACTTAACGTAAAACTCTCTAATTCCGACGATGCCAACCAGCTGGATTTAAATGGTCTGGTCGAATTTGCTAATGACACGACCGCAAGAATCAGTATTTTACCTTCTATCCTGACCATTAATAATGAAGACTGGAAAATCCAGGAAAAAGTAAGAATTAACTTTCACCAGGGAAAAACAGAAATTGCCAATTTTGATTTAAGTAACGGAAACCAATCCCTCAGCATTGATGGACTAATATCAAGTGACCCCAAAGATATTTTATTGGTCGGCTTTAAAGATTTCAATTTAAAAACCCTTAATCCGCTTACCAAAACGATCGGGCTTAAACTATATGGAAATGTAAACGGAAAAACCCGTATAAAGAACCTGTTAAGCTCTGTCAAACTTAATAACGACATTAAAATTGATTCTCTGAGTTTGAATGACTCCTATGTTGGAACACTTACTGATACCTCATCATTTGATGGAGCCAGCAACAAGGCTAATATCTATACACGGATACTCACCAATGGAAATGAGACCTTAAAAGCAGATGGAAGTCTGGACCTGACCGAAAAGAAAATAGACCTTTCTGTGAAACTGGATGACAGTAAACTGGTTATTTTTGAACCTTTTGTAAATAGCCTGGTATCGGATCTGAAAGGAAATGTTTCTTCTGAACTTACCGTTAAAGGTTCTTTTGAAAAGCCAGAGATTAATGGAACAGTGGAATTCAACAAGGCTAAAGTTACCGTAAACTACCTTAAAACAGCCTATTCCCTATCTGATAAAGTCAATGTAGACAACAGCATCATCAGGCTTGAAGACCTAAAAATTACAGATATCGATGGCAATACAGCTATAGCTAACGGTACCGTCGACTTAAACAATATTGAAGATCCTGGTCTGGACATCATTGTTGATGCCAAAAATTTCATGGCCCTAAATACAACCATAAAAGACAATTCTCTCTACTATGGACAGGCCTATGCTACAGGGACATTTAAATTTAAAGGTCCAACCAACAAATTATTTATCGGTATCGACGCAAAAACTGAAAAAGGTACCGTATTTAATTTACCCCTGAATAGCTCTGAGACAGTATCCAGTAAAGATTTCATCACATTTGTAAGTAAAGACACCACCAAAGTAGTTAAAAGCCAAACGAGTTTTGACGGACTGACGATGAGTTTTAAACTCAGTGTTGACCCAAACAGCACAGCAAATATTTATACAACCCTTGGAAAGCTAAGCGGCAAAGGTAATGCAGACCTGGATCTTGAAATCAACAGTCTTGGAGATTTTGAGATGACAGGAGACTATATTATTGAGTCAGGTAATTTTGATTTCACAGCCCAGGAAGTTATCAATAAAAAATTCTCTATTAAACAAGGTGGTTCCATCCGCTGGACAGGAAATCCCTCTGCAGCTCAAATACAACTTAAAGCCATCTATTCTCTTAGGGCGAACTTAAGCGACTTATATCTGGCAGCCAACAGAGAAACCAGTCCCAACTCATCAGAAAGAGTTCCTACCGATGTTGAAATGGGTCTTTCTGGACTTCTCTTAAAGCCAGACATCAAACTGGATATTTCCTTTCCATCCAACCCCGCTATCAAAGAGGATTTGCAGGCCTATTTTAATGACCCAAACAACTTAAATCTCCAGGCTTTTAGTTTAATTATACGCCGTAGTTTTGCCCCTGGAAATGGAAGACAAAATCTTGGAGAGCAACTAACTTCAGGTGTAACCAGCACCGCTACAGAATTACTCTTTAATCAATTTAACAATGTTTTGTCTTCTCTTAACCTGGATTTTGTAGACATTAATATACGGTCATTCAGTGAAGCAAACGCATCATTTAAATTTTTTAAAGACAGGATCATTTTAAATGCCGGCATTGTAGACAGAAAGAGCACCAGCGATCTTTCACCAATTGGGTTTTCTAAAAATAATGTAGGAAGTGAAGTAGAAATACTGGCTTTACTAAAAAAGGATGGTACACTGGTTGCAAAATTAGCCAATAAACCTCCAACGCAACAGAGTATTTTGGTAAACACACTAGTAAGCCAGCAAAATGCAAATGTAACTTCGCTTGGCCTGATGTATAATCAGCAATTTGATAATTTCAGGGAATTCCTGCAGAAAATAACCGGCAGGTACAAAAAGAACCTTAAGAAAAAAGAGGCCGAAGAAAAGGCAAAAAAAGAAAAACAGCTCCTGAATAAAGAAGCTGTTTTAGAAGATAAAAAGAGTAAGAAAAAATAGTTTTTTTAACCTTTCATAATTTGATGTCCCATCTTGTCCCTTTTGGTCTTCAGATAAGTTTCATTATGTTTATTACTTTCAATCTCAATAGCAATATTCTCCACAATCTCCAGTCCATACCCAATCAAGCCCGCTCTTTTGGTCGGATTGTTAGACATTAATTTCATTTTAGTTACGCCCTGAGATCTTAATATCTGCGCACCTACCCCATAATCTCTTTCGTCACCTTTAAAGCCAAGTTTAATATTAGCTTCTACAGTATCAAAACCTTCATCCTGCAAGTTATAAGAACGAAGTTTATTGATCAGACCAATACCTCTGCCTTCCTGATTCATATAAACAACAACACCTTTACCTTCTTTCTCAATCATCTCCAATGCTTTATGCAATTGCGGACCGCAGTCACATCTGCAAGAACCAAATATATCACCTGTTACACAAGAACTATGTACCCTTGCAAGCACCGGTTCATCGGCAGCCCATTCCCCTTTACTGATGGCTAGATGAGTTGCATTGTTATCTAACTGCGTATAGGCTGTCATTTTAAAATCACCCCATTGCGTAGGCAGATTGATCGTTACTTCTTGCTTGATCAGACTCTCATTACTCAAACGGTAAGCAATCAAATCTTTAATAGAAATGATTTTTAACTGATGCTGAGCTGCAATTTTAATCAGATCAGGTAAGCGGGCCATCTCTCCGTTGTCTTTCAATATTTCTACTAAAACACCAGCAGGCTCCATTCCTGCTAACCTGGCCAGATCAACACTAGCCTCAGTATGCCCTGAACGTCTCAATACACCCCCAGCCTTAGCCCGTAAAGGAAAAATATGTCCGGGCCTGCCCAGCTCTTCCGGATTGGTTTTAGGATTAACCAATGCCTGTATCGTTTTGGACCTGTCGGAAGCAGAAATACCTGTGGTACACCCATGTCCAACTAAATCAACAGATACCGTAAAATTCGTTTCGTAAGCCGCAGTATTCTTTCCAACCATCAGTTCAAGCCCTAAATGATCGCAGCGTTCTTCGGTTAAAGGCACGCAAATCAGGCCACGGCCATAGGTTGCCATAAAATTAACCATTTCAGGAGTTACGTTCTCTGCAGCCGTAATGAAATCTCCTTCATTTTCTCTGTCTTCGTCGTCAACTACAATAATCAGTTTTCCGGCTTTTATATCTACAATAGCTTCTTCTATTGTGTTCAATTTAATTTCCATTTTTAAACTTTCCCGGCCTTCTATCTTTAATTAAGCCAAAGAATCCTTATACAAAGGTACAACCTTCACCGGTAAATTAGGTTCTAAAATATCATCAATTGGTAATGATATTCAAAAGGATGAATTAACTTTCGGTCCTTTTCTTTTTTAAGAACCGGTTAAAGAAATTAACGAATGTCGTTTTGTAGTAGGTAGCATCAAATAAAGCAGAATCAACCGTTGCTTTATACGTCAGAAATGCCCCTAAAGGGCTCAAGACAATTATAGCCATCCATATCCCCAGAACAGGACTTATATTACCCTGATTAGCAGACTTTTCAGAAACTGTAGAAATAATATGATAGATCAGAAAGAAGATGATCGCCATGACCACAGGAAGCCCCAGTCCTCCCTTTCTGATAATTGCACCCAATGGCGCCCCAATAAAGAAAAGCAGCAAACAAGATACCGCCAATGTAAATTTTCGCTGATATTCCACGTCTACCCGGATCAGGTTCCGCATTTGCTCTTCATGCTCCGGAATTTTTGCTGATGTAGTTTGCTGAATAGTAGTTGCCTGATCGAGCGCATTCTGAAGTACTGTTGACCTTAATCCTTTTGGGATTTCATTAAGTATAGGGCCTTTTATATTCCTGGCAGGAATCTTAATCTTTGTATAACCCTTGGTATAATTGTTCTGTTTATAATAACTCCCTAAAGTTAACCTCGCATAGCGATCTGTACTGTCCTGGAGCTTTGTCAAGGAGTCCTTTTTCCTGGTTAACCCCTTTAGGTTAAGCATAGCCGTATTGGAACGAAAACTATTCTCGTCCGTTCTGCTCATTTTAAAACTTGAAAAATCAAATTTCTGTTCTGTCTCACCAAAACGCATGCGGTACAATTCCTGTCTGGGGTTAAAAGAAGTATTTTTACCCGCTGTCTCTTCATAGCGTACACCATTATTTAGTTTCAGCACCAGATATTTATCATCACTGGTCTTATACATCTTTCCATCTTTAGCCATGATGATCTTTGCGATCCCTCCGGTACCATTATGATCATAAATCATAATGCCCTCCAGCGAAATCCCATCCTCACCTTTCTTATCCACTCTAATAGAATAACCTGGGATACTATTGTTAAAAACCCCCTCCTTAATCAGAAAGGATAATTTTTTATTTCTTACATCCCATAATAACGAACCATACTTAAGATTGGCTTTAGGAAGCATATAATCAGAAAACAGAAAAGATCCAATAGCCAGCAATACAATAACCACCAGAAGTGGCCTCATGGCGCGTTGTAAAGAGACACCGGCAGATTTGATAGCCACCAGTTCGTAGTTCTCCCCAAGGCTCCCAAAAGTCATAATAGACGACAGCAGAATAGCAAGAGGGAGCGCCATAGACACATTGGCAGCAGATGCATAGAACATCAGCTCCAGGATAACATACCATTCAAATCCCTTTCCTATTAAATCATCTACATATTTAAATAGAAAAAGCATCAGCAAGATAAACATCACAATAAAGAATGTGACAATAAATGGCTTAATAAAGGCCTTGACTAGAAGTAAGTGAATCTTTTTCAATGTACAAAGGTAGTCAATGCGGGCGAATATTTATGCCCCTATCACACTATGCAGATAGGTAATTTGATTATCCCAAATTAAGGTCCGTTCTGCAAGGGTTTCATCTGTTGCAAAATCTGTAATGCTTAAAGCTACATCATTGGTCAGTTCATCCTGTACAATTTCCATTTCGAAATAGCAATGTGGCTCATCGTCGACCCATTTAAATTTAACGAGTTTATTTTCTTTTACACTGAGCAGTTTAGCTTTCTGAACCTCATCGTCCCACTTAAAAGTAAAAACCTGATCACGAAAAACCACATCGTCTGCAAACCATTGAGACAAGCCATTAGGCTCACTTATAAAACTGAACAAAATACGCGGAGATGATTTCAATTCGTATTCTAGCGTAAACTTTTTCTTTTCTGACATCTTGGAACCCTTATATTTTGAATTTATTTAATTATTTTCATTATTTATTTCTAAAGAAAGGTAAATTATTCTATATTTGCAACTCTTAAAAATAACCACATTAATATTTGATACTATTCTATCAATATTAAGCCCGGCGGGGTAGCTCAGATGGTTAGAGCGCAGGATTCATAACCCTGAGGTCGGCAGTTCGATCCTGCTCCCCGCTACTGATAAAAGCTCATCGAAAGATGGGCTTTTTATATTTATATACAACTGATTCACTATAGAGCGGCAGATAAAACACTATTGACCTGATACTTTTTCAGCATATTTTGCAAGTCAGTAATATAAGACTCCAGTTCTTGCCTGGAATCTGCACTTAACCGCATTTGAGTCGCAAACATATATTTACGAGACCGTTTTCCATCTTTTGTTTGAATTTGAAAACGTCCGGTATAGCCTTTCTGCCGAGCTGCAGTTTCGATGGAGAAAACAATAGTCTTAATATCCGACAAAGCATAAGACCTCGCCCATAAATTATTCACGATAAGACGTTTATCTTTGATGTTAAAAGGCTTTGGATTGAATCCTAGTTTCCTTAAAATCCACAGAAATAGCTGAACACCAACAAAAAGAAATACAATACCCCATATCAACCAATTATAGGTGCTGGAGTAAGAAGTCTTCACGTTAACCAATTCAGTGCTTTTTACCCTTGCCATATGATCCGTACGAACCAGCTGCCGGATCTCTTCTGTCCGAACTTCCGGAGAAAGCAGCAAGTCAACTGTCGCATGATCAGTGATACGATAAATTGTCTGGCCAATCAGCTGATTATCGCCGAGCTGGTCAAAGTAATAATAGTTAGCACCATTTTTCCAAACCGATCCGAAATTATGATCAACCATCCCAATTTTCAGCCAATCTCCCATAGCGGGCTCGTCCAGTCTATAAATATTAGTTGACCTGGACTTAAGGCCAGGATTGCGTCTGCCGCCCCAAACCTCACTCGTCTGCATGTATAGAATTTGCCGGCCATCAGAAAAAACCAGAGGCGCAATCTCTGTAAATTTCGCACTGTTAAATGGATTGTGATCGATGCTCAGAACCTTGTTTTTATCTGTATCGAAATAGAAAATCCCATCCTTGCTTAGAAATAGTGCATGATAAACATGCCCTCCATTTAAAGACAATACACGATAGGGGCTGTGTTGCTTTTCGAAAGCAATATCATTAACATACACCATGCCCTGTTTAGGATCTATCAGATAGTTTTCCTGATTTTGGGCATCAATAACAATAGCATACAAATCAGAATGGTCTTTAAGTGGCAATCTGGTATTCTTATAATAAACATGTTGACCATCTGCCAGATAGCTTATACTTTTACGAATATCGCCATCGTTGTACAATTCCGGAATCTGTCTTAGACTCTCCGAATTGGCCTGCGGAAGAATTTCACCTCTGTAGTAAGACAAGGTTCCATTCGTAACCACTTCTGTATTCAGCACGGCACGATAAGGAGCTGTGCCAGCCTCAAGCTTAGAGAAGGGGTAAATATAGGTCTGTGGCTTCGCTCCAATCCCGAAACCATATAACATCCGCTGGTTTAATTCCGAAATAACCGATAACGCTTTATTGTTTACACTCATCGAGGCACAATAGCACGTTTGCTTACCATCACTAAAATAATCGTTACCAATTGATTTAGCCGTAGATGGATTAAAATCTTTGACCATTAGATTGCCGCAGTAAGCGTGGTTTTTGTCAATGCCGAACTGTCGGTTTCGGAAATTATCGTCCAACAGCCTGAAGCTATTTGCATCAGCGTCCTTGATCAGATAATCCCCATTACTCGGCACAGATGCATATACCTGGTTCTGATATCGGGTAAATATACCTCCTATCTTCTGTCCTTTATCCATATCCATACTGCTCGGCCCCCTGGACTCCGATAGCATCATGGATACAATCAGTACCAATGAAAACAATACGGAAACAATAACCACCGTTAGTCCTATACGCTTAATAATGCCCAAGTTCATCTTTTATTTACCCGCTTAAACTACTTTCATATCCACTTTATAATTTGAAAACAACTGAAGTTAGTTTATTTATAAACAAAAGCCCAATTGTTTAAAACAATCGGGCTTTATCATGTTCAAATTTAAGCAAGATAATAAAAATCAGCCTGGTCAGCAGTTAATGAAAAACGGTCAAGTCCGGGAAGTATATTTTTGTAAAATCAACCGTAACACCATCTCCACCGTATTTAATTTTCTTAACCAGTACCCCGGTTGAAGCATTGTATATCAATAAGAAATTAACTGTAGAACCTGCACCATAAGCCTGGATCCCATTTACAACAATATAATCTTTATTCTTATCATAACGTATAGAACCATAGATCATAAAAGGATCGTCGGTAATCGTAATAAAAGGTTGTGCCAAAGATGAAGCATTGCCATCTACATATTTATAGATTGATTTTCCTGAATGGTAGAAAACTGCATTTTCCTTTGTCGATGCAGTAATTCGGGTTGGCGCATCCAAACCAAAACTGCCCACGCTGACGCTAAGTGCCACACCTGCAGTATCTAAATTATTATCAATACCAATTAGGCGGGTTCCGGTTGAAGCCCAAACTTTACCGTTCGGTGTTTGTGCAAAACCACGGCTAATATTTGAAAAGCTTTTGACCAGTGAATAGTTACTCGCCGAAATAATCTTGGCGCCATTACTTTGCAATAAATAAACATAATCACCCTTTTTCAGCATATCTCCAGTATTCAAAGCACCAACCGTTGTGAGTTTATTTTGAAGCGCAAGTGTATTTAAATCGATTTGATATACCCCATCATTTGCACTCACAAGACCACGGTTTCCGTCCACCTGTACAATACTTCTCCAATTGCTGCTTTCCTGTACATATCTAGCCTGTTCTTTTAACGTCAATGCATTTACTTTTACAATAGGACCATTTACCTTACACATCAAATAAATACTACCATTAATTACAGAGGCAAATTGTAAAGTACTTGTTTTTGCAGCATTAGATAAAATCTTACCTGGATTTTCTTTCTCATACACCCTAATTCCAACTGTATCTTCTCCATATCTGTAAAAATTTATCGCCCCTGTACTTTGTCCGTAAGAACCCTCTCCTATGATAAAAAATCCATTTTCATATTTACCCGCTACGGTCTCCGTTTTTGGAATCTCGGCATTGTCTTTTTTACAGGAGTATAAACCGGTAGTCAAAAGCAATACTGCAATAAAAAGTTGTTTAATGTTTAAGTGTTTCATTATAATAT
>NZ_QAIL01000270.1 GCF_003061025.1 Pedobacter sp. HMWF019
AAATTATAAGAAGTAGATGGAAATAATGCTGTTATGCTATCTATTGTAATAGCAATAATTTGCTATTACAATAGATAGCATAACATGATGTTGTTATAATTAATGTTTGGCTCTCTTACTTGATTGTAGTGATGTTAATTTAGATGTAAGTGATCAGATTTGATCATCACTATCTAAATACGTTCATCAACTCCAATCCCTATATGAAGATAAAATTACGATCTCTGCTGTCTACAAATAATGGACCGGCTCATCAAAAAAAAACCATTGGTTTATTATTTAAAAACGAATTTGCGCTAAGCGTAGTATGTAGAACCAATAATTTTAATGATTTTTTTTATCACCGCATTAGTAATGCCATGAAAAAAGTTGTCTGGATAGGTTTTATACTTGGATTTCATGTGATAGCCTCAGCTCAACAAAAGGTAAAAGATGGTTCGGTTGCAGGGAGCAACCTGCCAAACAAAGATGCATTATTAGAGCTGGAAAGTACGAATAAAGGTTTGCTTCATACCCGGGTTGCTTTAACCCGCACAACTGATTCGGCACCGCTAAAGGCCCATGTAGCGGGTATGATGGTGTACAACACTGCGACAGTGAACGATGTTCTACCGGGAATTTATTATAATGATGGTACAAAATGGGTATTTGTAAGAAGTTCAAATTCCATAATGGTAGAAAATCAACCTGGAAAAACTGGAAGTCCCGGAATTCCAGGTACTGTTGGTGGACCAGGAGCCGGGGTTATTATTGTAAATAATGACAGTGGAACCTGGGTTTTAAATCCAATAACAAATAGCTGGACAAATATTAAGGGGGCTAATGGGATAAATGGAGTTGATGGAAATTCGGTGACGAGTGGAACAGGTTCTCCAACAGGAGGTAAAAATGGTGATACTTATGTAAATACTACGACTGGCGATATTTATACCAATACAGGCGGAATTTGGGCAATAACAGGTAATATACGTGGTCCACAAGGGATTCAGGGTATTCAAGGTATTGCGGGAAAAAATGGGACAAATGGAACACACGGCACAAATGGGATTGATGGGAAATCCGTAACCAGTGGTACAACTGCTCCAACAGGTACAGGAGCTACTGGTGATACTTACATCAATACCACTACAGGTGAGACCTATGTTTACAATGGTACAACCTGGGTTTCTACCGGCAGTCTTAAAGGACCAAATGGAGATGCAGGTGCAGCTGGCGCTACTGGCCCGCAAGGTACTGCGGGGACTAACGGTACAAATGGAACAAACGGTACCAATGGGGTTGATGGAAAATCGGTAACCAGTGGTACTACTGCTCCGACAGGTACAGGGGCCAATGGTGATACTTATATCAACACGACTACAGGTGAAACCTATGTTTACAATGGCACAACCTGGGTTTCAAATGGCAACATCAAAGGACCGAAAGGAGATGCGGGTGCAACGGGTACAAATGGTACGAACGGCACAAATGGAACAAACGGTACCTCAGTAACCAGTGGTACTACTGTTCCAACAGGAACAGGAACTACTGGTGATACTTATATCAACACGACTACGGGTGAAACTTATGTTTACAATGGTACGACCTGGATTTCTAATGGTAATATTAAAGGTCCACAGGGAGATGCAGGTGCTGCAGGCCCTCAAGGTGCAGTTGGTCCGCAAGGGGTTCAAGGCGTTCAAGGTGCTGCAGGGACAAATGGAACAAACGGCACAAATGGAGTTGATGGTAAATCCGTAACCAGTGGTACTACTGCTCCGACAGGTACAGGAGCTACTGGTGATACTTATATCAACACGACTACAGGCGAAACCTATGTCTACAATGGCACAACCTGGGTTTCAAATGGCAACATTAAAGGCCCACAGGGAGATGTAGGTGCTGCTGGCCCTCAAGGAGCAGTTGGCCCGCAAGGCGTTCAAGGTGCTCCAGGAACAAATGGAACAAACGGTACAAACGGCACGAATGGTACTTCAGTAACCAGTGGTACTACTGCTCCGACAGGTACAGGATCTACTGGTGATACTTACATCAATACAACTACAGGTGAAACTTATGTTTACAATGGTACGACCTGGGTTTCAAATGGCAACATTAAAGGCCCACAAGGTGCAGTTGGTCCGCAAGGTGTTCAAGGTGCTGCGGGAACTAACGGTACAAATGGCACAAATGGCGTTGATGGAAAATCGGTAACCAGCGGTACTACTGCTCCAACAGGAACAGGAACTATTGGTGATACTTATATTAATATCACTACAGGTGAAACCTATGTTTATAATGGCACGACCTGGGTTTCAAATGGCAATATCAAAGGTCCTAAAGGAGATGCGGGTGCAACGGGTACAAATGGTACGAACGGCACAAATGGAACAAACGGTACCTCAGTAACCAGTGGTACTACTGTTCCAACAGGCACAGGATCTACTGGTGATACTTACATCAATACAACTACAGGTGAAACCTATGTTTACAATGGCACAACCTGGGTTTCAAATGGCAACATCAAAGGACCGAAAGGAGATGCAGGCGCAACGGGTGCTGCTGGCACAAACGGTACCAATGGAACAAACGGAACAAATGGAGTTGATGGTAAATCTGTAACCAGCGGTACTACTGCTCCTACAGGAACAGGAACTACTGGTGATACTTATATTAATACAACTACAGGTGAAACCTACGTATATAATGGTACGACCTGGGTTTCAAATGGCAATATCAAAGGTCCTAAAGGAGATGCAGGTGCAACTGGTGCTACTGGCCCTCAAGGAGCAGTTGGTCCACAAGGAGTTCAAGGTGCTGCGGGAACTAATGGTACAAATGGCACGAACGGTACCTCTGTAACCAGTGGTACTACTGCTCCGACAGGTACAGGAGCTACAGGTGATACTTACATCAACACGACTACGGGTGAAACCTATGTTTATAATGGCACGACCTGGGTTTCAAATGGCAACATTAAAGGACCACAGGGAGATGCAGGTGCAGCCGGTGCGACTGGCCCACAAGGTGCAGTTGGTCCTCAAGGTGTTCAGGGTGCTGAGGGAACTAACGGAACAAACGGTACCAATGGAGCTGATGGTAAATCGGTAACCAGTGGTACTACTACACCGACAGGAACAGGAACTACTGGTGATACTTATATCAACACGACTACAGGTGAAACCTATGTTTATAATGGCACGACCTGGGTTTCAAATGGCAACATCAAAGGTCCAGAAGGAGATGCTGGCCCACAAGGTGCAGTTGGTCCTCAAGGTGTTCAGGGTGCTGCGGGAACTAACGGTACAAATGGCACAAATGGCGTTGATGGAAAATCGGTAACCAGCGGTACTACTGCTCCGACAGGTACAGGAACTACTGGTGATACTTACATCAATACCACTACAGGTGAAACCTATGTTTACAATGGTACAACCTGGGTTTCAAATGGCAACATTAAAGGCCCACAAGGTGCAGTTGGTCCGCAAGGGGTTCAAGGTGCTGCGGGAACAAATGGCACAAATGGCGTTGATGGAAAATCGGTAACCAGCGGTACTACTGCTCCGACAGGAACAGGGGCTACCGGTGATACTTATATCAATACCACTACAGGCGAAACCTATGTTTACAATGGCACGACCTGGGTTTCAAATGGCAACATTAAAGGACCACAAGGAGATACTGGTGCTGCAGGAACAAACGGTACAAATGGGGCTGATGGAAAATCGGTAACCAGTGGTACAACTGCTCCGACAGGTACAGGATCTACAGGTGATACTTACATCAATACCACTACAGGTGAGACTTATGTTTACAATGGCACAACCTGGGTTTCTAATGGCAATATCAAAGGATCGAAAGGAGATGCGGGTGCAACGGGTACAAATGGTACGAACGGCACAAATGGAACAAACGGTACCTCAGTAACCAGTGGTACTACTGCTCCGACAGGAACCGGATCAACCGGTGATACTTATATCAATACCACTACAGGTGAAACTTATGTTTACAATGGCACAACCTGGGTTTCAAATGGTAACATCAAAGGACCAAAGGGAGATGCAGGTATAGCTGGTCCACAAGGGGTTCAAGGTGCTGCGGGAACTAACGGTACAAATGGAACAAATGGCGTTGATGGAAAATCGGTAACCAGCGGTACTACTGCTCCGACAGGAACAGGAACTACTGGTGATACTTATATCAACACCACTACGGGTGAAACTTATGTTTACAATGGTACGACCTGGATTTCTAATGGTAATATTAAAGGTCCACAGGGAGATGCAGGTGCTGCAGGCCCTCAAGGTGCAGTTGGTCC
>NZ_QAIL01000271.1 GCF_003061025.1 Pedobacter sp. HMWF019
AAGTATAGCCAGGTGACCCGTGTGGAGGATGAACATGCAGACCGGGGTGGAGATGGTATTACGTATGTATATTTAAAATGATAATTAACCCCCGGACTAACAAAGTTCGGGGGACTTTTTTTAATTTAGCAATCAAACCAAATATATGATCAATAAAGTGGTATCGGGGGCTATAGAAGCCATCCGGGATATAGAAGACGGTGATACGTTAATGCTGGGGGGATTTGGCCTTTGCGGGATTCCTGAAAACTGCATTACGGCACTGGTGAAAAAGAACGTGAAGGACCTGACCTGCATTTCCAATAATGCCGGGGTAGATGATTTTGGCATTGGGCTGATGCTGCAGCAGCGCCAGGTTAAAAAGATGATTTCTTCTTATGTTGGAGAGAATGCAGAATTTGAAAGACAACTGCTGAGTGGTGAACTGGAGGTTGAACTGATTCCGCAGGGTACTTTGGCAACACGTTGTATGGCTGCTGGTTATGGTATGCCTGCAATATTTACACCTGCGGGTGTGGGTACTGAAGTGGCTGAAGGTAAAGAGGTGCGAAACTTTAATGGAAAGGATTACCTGATGGAGTATGCTTTTGAGGCTGATTTTGCGATTGTAAAAGCCTGGAAAGGAGATACAGCGGGTAACCTGATCTACAGGTCGACGAGTAGAAATTTTAATCCAGTCATGGCGATGGCGGGAAAAGTAACCATTGCCGAGGTCGAGATTCTGGTGGAAGCCGGAGAACTGGATCCGGATCAGGTCCATACACCCGGAGTATTTGTACACCGTATTTTTCAAGGGGCTGACTATGAGAAGAGAATTGAACAACGTACGGTAAGAACTAAAAATTAACGGTCACATGCTGGATAAAAATGGAATTGCGAAACGTATCGCAAAAGAAATAAAAGATGGTTACTATGTGAATCTTGGAATAGGGATTCCAACATTGGTTGCCAATTATATCCCTTCGGGAATCAACGTCGTTTTACAGTCTGAGAACGGATTATTGGGTATGGGCCCTTTTCCTTTTGAAGGAGAAGAGGATGCGGATCTGATCAATGCAGGGAAACAAACGATTACAACTTTACCAGGTTCATCTATATTTGATTCGGCCTTGAGTTTTGGAATGATCAGGAGTCAGAAGATTGACCTGACGATACTGGGTGCTATGGAAGTTTCTGAAAACGGAGATATTGCCAATTGGAAGATTCCTGGTAAAATGGTGAAAGGAATGGGGGGTGCTATGGACCTTGTGGCTTCTGCCAAGAATATTATAGTGGCGATGCAGCATGTGAACAAAGCGGGGGAGAGTAAGCTGTTGCCAAAATGCACCTTGCCTTTAACAGGTGTACATTGTATTAAAAAGATTGTAACCGAGCTTGCAGTCCTTGATGTACTGCCTGAGGGTGGCTTTCAATTAATCGAAAGAGCACCGGGGGTGAGTGTTGATTACATTAGAAACGCAACCTCAGGCAGACTTCTGGCCGACGATAACACGCCGGAAATGCATATAGATTAATTGTCCAGACAGAATTTGGCTTTCAGATCGAGGGCTATTTTTTCGGTAATAGCAATGATCTCATCGGGTGTGTTGTTGTTGTTCATCACAACCATATTGCATTCTTCTTTGTACGGCAATAAAAATTCTTTATAAGATGGCACAACGTGGTTGTGCCATTTGTATAATACGTCTTCTTCAGAATAGCCGCGTTCCATACCGTCTCTCTTTACTCGGCGGTCCAGGGCAACAGATTCTTCGGCTTCTACAAAGATCTTATGGTCCAGCAGTGCTGCAATTTCTTTGAAATGAAGGATGAAAAGGCCTTCTACTATGATAATTGGCGCGGGGCTGATCTCCAGGATCTTGACTACGGCCAAAGGGTTGTTAAAGTTGTATTCTTTTTTGTAGATCACTTCTCCTTTCAGGAGTTTCCTGATATCAAGATTGAACTGCTCGTTGTCAATGGTGGAAGGAAGATCAAAGTTGTATAATCTATTCTCTTCCTGTGTCATTTCTCCAACAGGGATGTAATAATCATCCTGTGAAACTAAAGTGACCTCATCATTTTTAAAATGATGAAGGAAACAATTTAAAAAGAAAGTTTTACCGGAACCGCTTCCACCCGCAATCCCAATAATAAAAGGTTTATTGTTCATTAGTATCTTGTCCGCTGTAGGTTAAATTACAAAAAAATCTTTTGTCCAGCGCACCCAGTGCGTCTGCTACAGCTTTTGTCATTACAATGATAACATCTTTTGTGGACTCATTCTCTGTAAATTTACCAACAACCTTTGCGAAGGTAGAGCGGTTGCTCATCGGATTGGTGATTTTTATTACTGTTCCTATGGGTGCAGTGCGGTGTAACACAAGCATTTTAGTCGGATCAAGGCCTTCTTCTGCAATCCATACAGCGGTTCCTTTTTCGTCAATTTGATTTAGCCCATATCTGCTTGGTGCGTATTTCAAGGAAGGATTTTTAATGGTAGATACGCTATCGGCCTCTGCATCTGAATCTGTTACTGGTGGGGTATAAGGTTTTTTTACCGGGTATAGTCCTTTGATCAATAGCTTCTGCCCAATTCTAAGGGAAGCATCCGGCAAATTGTTCTTTGCCTTTACCTGATCCATGGTTAGGCCATATTTTGTGGCAATGGAATACAGGGTTTCATTCGAGGCTACCGTGTGTTCTATGAATTCTTCCTGTGCTGAAGTATCTGCGGGAGATTGAAGGGGTTGTGTCTTTTTATCCAGGCCTGGTTTTTTCTGTCCTGATGGTGTAGTCTCTGTTACTACCGGTTGACCTGCATTTGACGTTTCGGGATTTTGACCTTGTTTGGCTGGGATTTTTAGGACCTGAGCTATTCTAAGGTTGCTGGAATTTAGTCCGTTAAGTTTTTTGATTTCCTCAATGGTTGTTCCGTATTTGTCGGCCAGCATGCCCAGGTTTTCTTTGGCTTTTACAACGTGCTCAATGTACGCTCCGTTTTCTCCTGCAATTGCATCTGTGTTTTTTACAGCTTCAGGGCGTTTGGAAGGGAAAATTGGTTCATTAGCCGCTGTTTGCGCAGGTCTCTGTTCTTGCTTTTGTTTCTGTTCTGGTTGCTGTTCGGATCCTGCTTGTGCCGGCATTTTTAAAACCTGGCCTATTCTCAGATGAATAGAGTTTAGGTCGTTAATCCTTTTGATTTCATTTACTGTAGTTCCAAACCTTTCAGCAAGCCTGTTTAGATTGTCTTTGGCTTGTATCGTGTACTCGGTATAGTTTCCATTGTCAGAAGAAGTGTTTGCCGGTGGATTTTTTGCGGCCGTACTGATCTGGTCTTTAAATGGAATATTGGTTGGTACTTTAATGATGACTCCGATTTGAAGGTATTTGTTGTCGTTAAAGGTGATGATCTCTTTGGGCTGAACATTGTACAGTCTTCCTATAGAATAGTAGGTGTCGTGCTGAACTACTTTATGAAGGATTACTTTTTTGCCTTTCAGATTTTCCACGCCTATGGAGTCTCTTAGGTTAGAGGCTGAGGCAGAGGATATGTTGAGGAAGGCAGCTACTGCTGCCAATATATAATATTTTTGCATTAATGTTGTGTCAAGTTAACTCTGGCAATTATACGAATAAATTCTAAGAGGTTAAATTCTATATCAAGAACGGGAAAGAAGGGTGCGTATTATAAAATAGTGTGAAAAAAGCTTGCTGGAAAAATCAATATTACTCTTCGAGGACTGGACTCCTTGCCCCGCTGCGCTCTTGTGGCAAGGCGCCCTGAGG
>NZ_QAIL01000272.1:0-13079 GCF_003061025.1 Pedobacter sp. HMWF019
ATATAAAATAGATTGAATTGTTAAAAAATAAAAAAAGGCCATTTAAACTTAAATGGCCTTTTTTTATTTTGATGCATTTAGACTAGCGTTTCTTCCATATAGCTTTCAATAGGAGGACAAGCACAGACCAGGGAACGATCTCCAAAAGAGTCGTTTACCCTTCCAACGGATGGCCAGAACTTGTATTCAGCTACATATGGCAGAGGGAATGCTGCTGTTTTTCTGCTGTAACTGTGAGACCAATCATCGCCTGTGACAACGGCAGCAGTGTGTGGCGCATTCTTTAATGCATTATCTGTTTTATCACTGTTACCGTTTTCAATGGCCGTAATTTCTGCTCTGATGGCAATCAAGGCATCACAGAATCTGTCTAACTCGTGTTTAGGCTCGCTCTCTGTAGGTTCTACCATTAAGGTTCCCGCAACCGGGAAAGATACTGTTGGCGCATGGAAACCATAATCCATTAATCGTTTAGCAATATCGACTACCTCAATACCAAAGTTTTTGAATGATCTGCAATCCAGGATCATCTCGTGTGCACAACGGCCATTGCTACCTGTATATAAGACTGGATAGTGTTGCTCCAGACGGGCTTTCATGTAGTTTGCATTCAAAATTGCGTATTGTGTGGCATTCTTTAATCCTTCACCGCCCATCATGGCAATATAAGCATGTGAGATCACCAAAATGGATGCAGAACCCCATGGAGCAGAAGAAACAGCATGGATGGATTTGCCCTTGTCGATATCTACAACAGCATGACCAGGTAAGTAAGGAACCAGGTGTTTGGCTACGCCAATTGGTCCCATACCAGGGCCACCACCACCGTGAGGAATACAAAAAGTCTTATGTAGATTCAGGTGGCAAACATCAGCACCTATAGTACCAGGGCTGGTCAGTCCAACTTGTGCATTCATATTGGCTCCATCCATATAAACCTGACCGCCATTTTCATGTATGATGTTACAGATATCGATGATACTTTCCTCAAAAACACCATGTGTAGAAGGGTAAGTAACCATCAAGCAGGAAAGGTTCTCTTTATTTTCTTCAGCTTTGGCTTTCAGATCTTCCACATCAATGTTTCCGTTCTCCAGAGATTTCACAATAATGATCTTCATGCCGGCCATTGCAGCAGAAGCGGGATTGGTTCCATGTGCAGAAGCCGGAATTAGAGCGATATTTCTCTGATGATCTCCCCGGTCCTGGTGATAAGCTCTGATCACCATTAAGCCGGCATATTCGCCTTGTGCACCAGCATTTGGTTGCAAGCTCATTGCTGCAAAGCCAGTAATTTCACTTAACCATTTATCAAGTTCATTGAAAACAGTATAATATCCAGCCACCTGATCAGCTGGCGCAAAAGGATGGATTTGTCCAAATTCAGGCCAGGTTACCGGGATCATTTCCGTGGTTGCATTCAGTTTCATTGTACATGAACCCAAAGCAATCATAGAATGACAAAGAGAAAGATCTTTGGTTTCCAAAGATTTAATATAGCGAAGCATCTCATGTTCAGAGTGATGCTTGTTGAAAACAGGATGAGTGAGATAGGATGAATTGCGCTGTAGTGCAGAAGGAATAACAGTTTCAATACTGCCTTCTGCCAATTCGGCCTGATCAGCAGGAATTCCTTTTACCTTAGAAAAGATTTTGTTTAATAATTGGATGTCTTCGGCAGAAGTTGTTTCATCTAAAGCAATGGTTACAATACCACCTTTATAATTTAAATTGATCTCATTGTCTATGCATTCCCTGTGAATAGAATCTGCCAGATCTCCCAGATCAAGCTGAATGGTATCAAAGTAAGCACCGTTCAGTTGCTTATAACCGATCTTTTCCAGAGATTTAGCCAAAGTAACGGCTAAACCATGAGTGCGTTCAGCAATTAATTTTAAGCCTTTAGGGCCATGGTAAACTGCATAAAAACCAGCCATAATAGCAAGTAAAGCTTGTGCAGTACAAATATTGGAGGTCGCTTTATCCCTGCGGATGTGTTGTTCTCTTGTTTGCAATGCCATACGCAATGCATAATTATTATTGCTGTCTATGGTTACACCAATAATACGACCCGGGATTGATCTTTTATATTCATCTTTTGTAGCAAAGAAAGCAGCATGAGGTCCGCCAAAACCCATTGGTACACCAAAGCGCTGGGTTGTTCCAACTACAACATCAGCACCCCATTCTCCCGGAGGTGTTAATAGCGTTAAACTTAAAAGGTCAGCAACAACGGTAATCTTTACATTCTTTTCATGAGCTGTTTTAGCAAAACCTGTATAGTCAAACACTTGTCCGTTTCCCGCAGGATATTGAACAATAGCACCAAAGAACTCCTCATTTAGATCAATTTCCTCGTGATTTCCGATCACTAGTTCTATGCCAAAAGGATTGGCACGTGTAACCAGAATATCGATGGTTTGAGGGAAAAGTAATTCGGATACGAAGAATTTTTTAGCCTGCTGGTTTTTACGAAGGCTGTATTGCATGAACATAGCCTCAGCAGCAGCTGTTCCTTCATCCAGTAAAGAAGCATTTGCAATTTCCATTCCGGTCAGGTCAATCACCATAGTCTGGAAATTCAGTAAAGCCTGAAGGCGGCCTTGTGCAATTTCTGCCTGGTAAGGAGTGTATTGCGTATACCATCCTGGATTTTCCATTACATTACGTAAGATAACCCCAGGTGTGGTTGTATTGTAATAACCCTGCCCGATATAGGATTTAAAAACTTTGTTTAAAGAAGCTGTTTGTTTTAAACTGCTCAGGTAATCCTTTTCAGATTTAGCCTTTGGTAAATTCAAAGGTTGCTTTAACCTGATTTTCTGAGGAACAGTTTGTTCTATTAATTCGTCAATAGAGCCCAATCCAAGCGTATGTAGCATCGCTTTGGTATCTTCCGTATTGGGTGCAATGTGACGATCTTTAAAGTCTTCTTTGTAATGAATATTTAAGCTCATGAATCTTTGAATAAAAAGTTGCGCAAAGGTAATAAAAATACCCTTAGCCCTGGTTGCCCAAAACGATTATAAATGTATATTTTACGATTCGCCAACCAAGATCCAACCTTCTTCTTTTCTAAACTTTAACTTATAGGTTTTGGTGAGGAAGCTTGCTGGAGAGCCTTTCGCTCTTAAAAAGACAGTAAAATCATTGGCTTTCTTTTTAAGGCTAACCGTTACTCTGGCAATTCTGGCATCTCCTTTAATCAGTTTTACTGGTTTTTCTTCGTCCAGAACATAGTCCAGCGCTCGTATCGTTGCTTTGCTTGCGTCCTGTTTGAGCACATAAGGTTTGGACTTGTCTGTCAATAATACGGTATAAACGTATACGCTGTCCTTAGATAAAAATCTTTTTTTCTGTTGATCAAGGTTCATTACAATCAAACCTTTTTCTTTCAGTTCTTTGTACTGACCAAGCGCTACTGCATCTTTCCTGCCTCTGAATTTTACCTCCCCTATATCTAGTTTTATACTCTCATATTCTGGATTGGTTTGAAGGTAATTTGATATGACTTCTGCGGCGGTACTTTCCTCTATGCTTCCGCCTTTTTTACAGCCGGAGATCAGGAACAGTAATGCCGAAGCAAAGAAAAATGCAGATAGCGTCTTCATAGAAATTTAGTTTAATCTTTTAATTGTCTCAAATACATTTGAACGGTATTTTCCAAACCCAGATATAAAGCATCACTAATCAGGGCATGGCCAATACTCACTTCCAGTAAAGCCGGAACCTGCTGTGAAAAATATTTTAAATTGTGCAGATCCAGATCATGTCCGGCATTGATGCCCAGACCAAGCTCTACTGCTTTTTCTGCTGCTGCTACATAGGGTGCAACTGCCTTAGCTTTATCTTCATGGTACTCCCTGGCGTAAGCTTCAGTATACAATTCTATCCGGTCTGTGCCCGTTTCGGCTGCAGCTTCCACCATGTCCAGAACAGGATCAACAAATATAGAAACCCGGATGCCTTCACTTTTGAAGAGGCCCACCATTTCCTGCAAGTAAACCTGGTGTTTTATGGTATCCCAACCATGGTTAGAGGTGATCTGGCCTTCGGCATCGGGTACCAGGGTAACTTGTGCAGGTTTATTTGCCAGCACCAGGTCAATAAATTTTTGTTCCCTGCAGTTTCCTTCAATATTAAACTCTGTCGCAATCACAGCCTTCAGGTCAAAAACATCCTGGTAACGAATATGTCTTTCATCAGGTCTGGGATGCACTGTAATGCCTTCCGCTCCAAAACGTTCACAATCCAGGGCTACTTTAACCAGATCCGGGTTATTACCACCTCGACTGTTGCGAAGGGTGGCTATTTTATTGATATTTACAGATAGTTTTGCCATATACAAAGATAAACTTAATCATTAAATGAAGAGATATCCATTTTTTCTAAACACTTTTTTAAGCTGCGTTTTTTGCATGCTCTTTGTCATTTCCTGTCTGGGGCAGCCAGGCATCAAAAATTATAAGCAATTCTACGGGATGCTTCGCGATCAGAATAAAGATTTGCTGGTGCTGAGGAAATTTGAACAGGAGGGAAGAACACAGTATCTGGTCACCGATCCACAGGAGCTGGATACCAGAATACTGTCTGCTGCTGCTGAGGCTGTAAAACCTCTTACCTGGGCTCAAGCCATGGATACTTTTAAGGAGACTCCATACGTAAAAGCAATTGAAGCTGCCCAAATGAAGGAAATTCCTTTACAGGATGCGGGAATTATTCATGGTTTTCCTAAAGAAAAAGGAATTACTTTAACCATTGATCTTTGTCCATCGCATAAACCTCTGGACCGGATTATATTTACCTCTCTGATAAAGGAGTTTCAGAAGACTGAAAAACCGGTACCCCTGGCGCTTTCCATTACCGGAAGATGGATGCTGACCCACAATGATGACCTGGACTGGTTGAAAAATCTGGTGAAATCTGGAGATATTTCCATCACCTGGGTAAACCATTCTTACAATCACCGGGTTAGCCCAACCGCGCCTTTAAAGGTTAATTTTTTACTGGAACCAGGTACTGATATGAACTTTGAGGTAATGGGTACTGAGCTGGCGATGCTGCAGCATGGCATCATGCCTTCTGTTTTTTTCCGTTTCCCGGGACTGGTTTCAGATCCTAAATTGATCAGCAAGGTACTGTCCTATGGATTAATTCCTGTAGGAAGTGATGCCTGGCTGGCCAAAGGTCAAACCGCCAGTTCCGGGAGTATTGTTCTGATTCATGGAAACGGAAATGAGCCAATTGGGGTTAATGATTTCATCAAACTCCTGCAAACCGAGCAGAAGTCAGTAAAGGACAAACAATGGATGATGTATGATCTCCGGGAAAGTGTGGAGGATGAATTTGGAGGGAAATAAAAAAGGAGCTGCAGTCGCAGCTCCTTTTTTAAACTAGTATCTGTAAGTATCCGGTTTGAAAGGACCTTCAACAGGAACACCAATATAATCTGCCTGATGCTGATCTAAAACATCAAGTTCTACACCAATTTTAGCCAGGTGTAAACGAGCTACTTTTTCATCCAGGTGCTTAGGAAGAACATAAACTTTGTTTTCATACTGATCTGTATTGGTCCAAAGTTCCAGCTGAGCTAAAGTCTGATTGGTGAAAGAGTTGGACATTACGAAACTTGGGTGTCCTGTAGCACATCCTAAATTCACTAAACGACCTTCAGCAAGTAAAATAATATCTTTACCATCTATAGTATATTTATCTACCTGAGGTTTGATCTCTACTTTAGTATCACCATAGTTTTTATTTAACCAGGCTACATCAATCTCATTATCAAAGTGCCCGATGTTACAAACGATGGTTTTGTCTTTCATAACTTTGAAGTGCTCTGCACGAACGATGTCACAGTTACCTGTAGTTGTTACAACGATATCTGCTTCTTTAACCGCGGTCGCAAATTTCTTTACTTCATAACCTTCCATTGCAGCCTGAAGGGCACAGATCGGATCAATTTCTGAAACAATGACACGAACACCCTGGGAGCTCAAAGACTCAGCAGAACCTTTGCCCACATCACCGTAACCAGCAACAACAGCTACTTTACCAGCCATCATAACGTCAGTAGCTCTGCGGATCGCATCTACAAGAGATTCACGACAGCCATATTTATTGTCGAATTTAGATTTGGTTACAGAGTCATTCACGTTAATTGCAGGTAAATGCAATGTTCCGTTTTTCATGCGCTCATATAAACGGTGAACTCCGGTAGTGGTCTCTTCAGAAAGTCCTTTGATACCTGAAATCAGTTCAGGATATTTATCAAATACCATATTGGTTAGGTCACCACCGTCATCTAAAATCATATTTAACGGTTGACGCTCTGGTCCGAAGTGTAAAGTTTGTTCAATACACCAGTCAAAATCTACTTCGTTTAAACCTTTCCACGCATAAACCTGGATGCCGGCAGCAGCAATTGCAGCAGCAGCATGGTCCTGGGTAGAGAAAATATTGCAGGAAGACCAGGTAACTTCGGCACCTAATTCTACCAGCGTTTCAATTAGAACAGCCGTTTGGATCGTCATGTGAAGGCAACCTGCAATGCGGGCGCCTTTTAAAGGTTTAGATGGGCCAAATTCTGCACGCAGTGACATTAAACCTGGCATTTCTGCCTCTGCAAGTTCAATTTCTTTGCGGCCCCATTCTGCCAGTGAAATGTCCTTAACTTTGTAAGGAACGTAAGTTGTCTCTACTGATGACATATTATAGTTTTTTAAGTTTTTGTTTTGCAGTCAGTTATGTTGTTATTGGTGTGCGGTTGCCTGCTATTTACCAGTCTTTAACGAAACTGCCTGTTTTTCAGGGACAAAATTACACAATAGTTTGGCCAAATTCAAAAGGCGCTGATGGTGTGACTATAACATGATAAACAAAAAAGAATTATTGTTTTCTATCAAAGTAATTTGAAGGTAAAAACTAAGTTGCTTTAGAGCCATAACTTTGATGCTATAAAGCAGTGCCGTACCTTTGTACCAGTTAAGATTTAAAATAACCAAAAAACATAAAGATATGTATCCTGAATATTTAGTTGAACCGATGCGTGCAGAGCTGACCAAAGTTGGTTTTGAAGAGTTAAAAAACGCAGAAGAAGTTGACAGCGCCATCAAAACTGAAGGAACTGTATTTGTCGTTGTAAACTCTGTATGCGGTTGTGCAGCCGCCAATGCGCGCCCTGCGGCAAGAATTGCAGCTGCCAATGAAAAACACCCGGATAAACTGGTTACCGTATTCGCAGGGATGGAAAAAGAAGCAGTAGACAGAGCAAGAGGTTATATGATGCCTTTTCCACCGTCATCGCCCTCAATGGCATTGTTCAAAGATGGCAAATTGGTGCACATGATCGAACGCCATCAAATTGAAGGGCGTCCTGCACAAATGATCGCAGACAGCTTGATCGGTGCTTTCGAGCAATATTGCTAGAACGATCCTTTTAAAAATATAAGGACTAACTTGATGAGTTAGTCCTTTTTTATTATTCCAATATTCCTTTCAGGTTGTTTAAGCCAATCTGAAGATCGCCTCCAATCATTTTATCCATGCTCATGCAAAGTAACATTAGATTCATCGGATAATTCATTTTTCCATTAAAGACCCAGGTTACTTTAGTTGAGTTCAGACCCGCATCTTCTGTTGTCATATAAGCAGAACACGTAGATTCGAAGGGTTTAATGAACCGGATTTCTGTATCTATTCTTTTGCCCTCCTGGAGGCCCTTAATCTCCTGTTCACCCTTTCCAACATCTTTTTGATTACTGTCCCAGGCAGAGACAAATCCTACAGTTCCGTCTGTTCCCCGAAACTCAGTTTTCATTGAAGGGTCCATTTTTGCCCACTTACTAAAGTTATTTTGGTTCTTCAGGTATTTGATGTAATCATAAACCTGTTGCCGTGGTTTGTTGATTACGATATCCCGTTCTACGGTATATTCTTTTTTTACAAAAATGGCAACAACAAGCGCCAGAACCACCAGGCCCAGCACTGTGAATAGAATTCCTTTTAAGATCTTCATTAGATTTTGATTTGGTTATACCAATATAATAAAGATTTCAGACAGTGTAATTAGTTAAAAGTCCTTATTCAGCAGTTTCTCCAGTTCACCAAAGGAAACATTCATTCTAACCCTTCCTTGTTTTGCATAGGCAATTTCACCAGTCTCTTCAGAAACAATAACCGCTACGGCATCTGTGTTTTCTGAGATACCAATCCCTGCCCTGTGGCGCAAACCAAACTGAGGAGGGAGGTTGTCATTATCTGTTAACGGAAGGATACAGCTGGCACTCTTTATTTTATTTTCTGCAATCACCACTGCACCATCATGAAGCGGACTATTCTTTTGGAATATACTCTCCAGTAAACGTTTAGAAATTTTAGAATCTATAATTTCACAGCTGTTGGCAAAAAGCTGGTCATCGTAAAATTTTACAAAAACAATCAGTGCACCGGTTCTAGACTTCTTCATACTCTTGCAAGCATCAATAATCGGTTTAATCCGCGCCAGATTATCTCTTTCAATTTCTTTATTGCCAAACAAATAACCCCACCAGGCTTTATTCTTCTGCAGAAATGTGTTCTTTCCGATCAGTAGTAGAAAGCGCCTGATCTCCGGTTGGAAGATCACAATCAATGCGATAATTCCCACACTCATGAATTTGTTGATAATGGTAGAAAGCAGTCTCATATGAAGTGCATCCACCACATAATACAGCAATAAAATGATCAACATCCCCAGCAACAGATTCACTGCAAGTGTGTTTTTGATCAAACTATAGACATAGTAGATCAGTAGCGCGACAAAAATGATGTCGATAACATCTGTAGGTGTTATTTTTAGGAAATCGAAGTCAAAACCTTTCATTGTTGACAAGTTAGTGAATTTTTTAACCAAGCATCAGGCCTGTTGCATTTTTTCAATAAGGGTAATGCATTCCCGGGCTTCACGTACATCATGCGCCCGGAGTATCTTTGCTCCTTTTAGCAAAGAGAGGGTATGAAGGACTGTCGTTCCGTTCAGTGCCTCAGCAGGTGTAGTATCCAGTGCCTTGTAAACCATAGATTTTCTGGAGAAGCCTACAAGCAGCGGCAATCCAAAGAGATGAAGATCCTCCATTTCCCGGAGCAGCTGGTAATTGTGCTGTGGGTTTTTAGCGAAACCAAAACCTGGATCCAGGATCAAGTCTTTAACACCCATTTTTTTTAACTTTTCTACCTTATCCACAAAGTAATCCACAACTTCCAGGGTTACGTTTTGATAGGATGGAGACTGCTGCATGTTTTGCGGCGTACCTTTCATGTGCATCAGGATATAGGGAACGTTTAAAGCCGCAACTGTATGGAACATATCGGGATCCAGTTCGCCTGCCGAAATATCGTTGATCATATGGGCCCCGGCTTCAATCGTTTTCCTTGCCACTTCCGCGCGAAAGGTATCGATAGATAAAAATGCCTGCGGAAATTGTTTGCAAATTGCTTCAACCACGGGCACTACCCGGTCTATCTCTTCCTGCGTGCTGACATCCTTGGCGCCCGGTCTGGAGGAATATCCACCTATGTCAATAAAAGAAGCTCCTTCCTGAAGGTATTTTTCTGTTCTGAGCAAGGCATCATCTATGCTGAAATTTCTGCTTTCCCCGTAAAAAGAATCCGGAGTGATGTTCAAGATTCCCATCACATCGGGACTGGTCAGATCTACCAGTTGCCCTTGCAGGTTTAATGTGTGCTTTCGGTTTAAAAATGTATCTTTAGCCATTGTTTGGTACAAAAATACAGTATTAAACAGCTTTAAACTAAATATTTTAATTGTTTTGGCAGCAAATACTTCACAAGAATACGATTCAGTAATTGCGGTTTGTAAATCGCTTTTTTTAAAAAAAACAAAAGATTATGGAACAGCCTGGCGCATCCTAAGGCCGGCATCTATTACAGACCAGATCTTTATCAAAGCTCAACGCATCCGGACACTGGAGGAAAAGAAAATTTCGAAGGTAGGAGAAGATATCACCTCAGAATATATTGGGATTGTAAATTATTGCGTCATTGCACTTATGCAGCTGGAGCTTACAGAGGAAGATCCTTATGAATTGGAATTCAGTAAAGTAGAAAAGTTGTATGACCTGTATGTTCAGGCAACCAAAGACCTCATGTTTGCCAAGAATCATGACTATGGCGAGGCCTGGAGGGATATGCGGATCAGTTCTCTGACAGATCTTATCCTGATGAAGATCTTAAGGGTTAAACAAATTGAAGACAATAAAGGACAAACCCTGGCTTCCGAAGGCATCAACGCCAATTATCAGGACATGTTAAACTATGCAGTTTTTGCGTTGATCAAATTAGACGTTAAATAACCATGAGTAAATTTTTTTTAAACTTTTCGAGAATATTTGTTGGTATACTGTTTATTTTCTCCGGTTTAATTAAGGCCAACGATCCACTTGGATTTGGTTATAAACTCCAGGAATACTTTGAAGTTTTCCACATTCCATTTTTAAGTGGTATTGCAACTGGAATCGCTATTTTTCTATGTGTCCTGGAAGTTGTTCTGGGGGCCCTGCTACTGCTCGGCTTCTGGGGAAAAAAAGTCGGTACTGGTCTGCTTGCCATCATTATATTTTTCACCTTTCTTACCTTTGTTTCTGCAGCATTTAAAGTGGTTACCTCCTGCGGGTGCTTTGGCGATGCTATTCCTTTAACACCATGGCAGTCTTTCAGTAAAGACATCATCTTATTGATCCTGATTGTTTTTATTTATAAGCACAGAGGAAGTCTACAGCCTGTTTTAACTAAAACGATGCAGCAGAAAACTGTGTCTGCAGTCATCATACTGGCTGCATTGATCTTTCCTGTATATACCTATAGCTGCCTGCCGGTTCTGGATTTCTTACCCTACAAAGTAGGGGCAAACCTGCCAGAGCTCATGAAGATCCCCGAAGGAGCTGCACCCGATGAGTATCAGCTCATGTACCACATGAAAAACAAGAAAACAGGAGAGAAGAAAGACATTTCAGATAAAGATTATCTGAAAACAGAAATCTGGAAAGACACCACCTGGGAGATTGTTGGGGAGCCAGACAAAAAACTGATTAAAAAAGGATATGAGCCCAAGATTAAAGATCTGGTGATCAGTGATGCCTCTGGAACAAATTACACAAAAGAACTGATAGAAAACCCTTATTATAACCTGATCATCGTTGCTTATAACCTAGACGATGTCAATGAAAAAGCACTAGCTAAATTGAATGCACTTGCCCTCAATGCGACTGAGCAATTTAACATCAGAACAGTACTGCTTACTTCCAATTCCGCACAAGATGCGGATGCGATGAGCAAAAGAATGAAATTGTTTACAGAGATTTTTTATGGTGATGCGGTACCTTTAAAAAGTATGGTACGGGCCAATCCGGGAGTTCTGCTGCTCAAGAATGGTGTGGTGATCAATAAATGGCATTACAATACAGTCCCTTCATTTAATACTCTGGCAGATCAATATTTCAGCAAATAGCCATGTTTCAATACGCCCTTAAAAAGCTCCTTTATGGGCTTGCAGTTATTGCAGGGGTAGTTGTAGTGGTTTTTATATTGTTTAATATTTTGCCTGGTGATCCTGCACGGATGACCATGGGACAGCGTTCTGATGTTCAGTCGCTGGAAGCTGTACGAAAGGAATTCGGTCTGGACAAATCCAAACCAGAACAATTTCTGCTGTACGTCAATGATCTTTCTCCACTCTCTTTTCATGAAAAAACAACAGAAAATCAACAAAAGTACCATTATGTAAAGCTCTTTCAGATGGGTGCAAACGTAGCGGTACTGAAATGGCCTTATTTGCGGCGTTCCTATCAAACCAAACGGGATGTAACGGCTATACTCAGAGAAACGGTACCCAATACTTTTATTCTTGCGCTCACAGCCATGATTGTAGCCACCATAGCCGGTATCTTGTTAGGAGTCGTGTCTGCACTTTATAAAGACACCTGGGTGGATAAGACTGCAAATGCACTGGCCGTCCTGGGTATCTCTGCGCCAGCTTTTTTTGCCGGTATTATCATTGCCTGGTTGTTTGGCTTTGTGTTAAGTGATTACACGGGATTAAACATGTCAGGTAGTCTGTACAGTTATGACCCTTTTAAGGGAGAGGTGATGACCTGGAAGAATTTAATCCTGCCTATGTTTACACTTGCCCTGCGTCCGCTGGCCATTATTGTCCAGCTTACCAGAAGCACCATGCTGGATGTACTCTCGCAGGACTATATCCGGACCGCAAGGGCCAAAGGTTTGCCCCGTTATACCATTATTTATAAACATGCACTTAGAAATGCACTCAATCCTGTTATTACCGCTGTTTCAGGCTGGTTTGCCTCCTTATTGGCAGGATCCTTTTTCGTAGAATACATTTTTGGATATAACGGACTAGGGCGGGCAACAGTGAATGCATTGGAAATGTCCGATTTTCCGGTGGTGATGGGCTCTATATTATTTATAGCTTTTATATTTGTAGTGATCAATATTTTAGTAGATGTATTATATGCCCTTGTTGATCCAAGGGTTAAGCTTGTATAAAAAAATGAAGATATTCTTAACAGGATTTATGGGTTGTGGAAAAACCACGCTAGCTAAAAAATTATCTGCCCGGCTGGAGTATGAACTGGTAGACCTGGATCATGAAATCGAAAAACAAGCAGGTACAAGCGTGGGTGAATATTTTGCCGTACATGGAGAATCAGCCTTCCGGGAGCTCGAAAGCCAAACTTTAAAAACCTTCCCATATCAGGGAAATTCAATTATAGCAACCGGCGGAGGTACGCCTTGCTATTTCGACAACATGGACTGGATGAATGTAAATGGCCTTACCGTTTATATTGAAATGTCGCCGGTGGCCCTGGCCAAACGTTTGGAAAACGGAAAAGCCAAGAGGCCGCTGTTGAGAGATCTTGATGAACAGGGGATTGTCGATTTTATTACACAAAAACTGGAAGAAAGAAATCCTTTTTACAAAAAAGCGTCCCTGGTGGTTAATGGCATCAGTCTGACTGCCGAATCCCTGGAATCCTTGCTTTTTGCAGTGGGTTAATGAC
>NZ_QAIL01000272.1:13089-14037 GCF_003061025.1 Pedobacter sp. HMWF019
ATAATGTCACCCTGCTTTGCTGAACTGACAAAGTTGATCTCGGAGATGTATTTGGTAACCACATGAGGATTTTCCAATTGCACAATCGCATAGATAGCAGCTTCTTCGTCAATCCACCTGAGGAGGCTGCCTCCAAATAAAGTCCCGTTTGGGTTTAAATCCTCTGGTTTAACCCATTTTCTGGTGTGAAAATTCATATTCTTCTTTTATGCAAATTTACCAGTTTTGCCTTCGGCGAATCTCACACTACCGTAATAATAGAAGCCTAGTCTTTAACCCTCGCTCTTCTTTTCATAGAAGCATCGGTTGAAAACGGTCCTGAACCTACCACCCAAAATAAAACAAGTAATAGGAGTACAATCACGGAAAGCCACAATTCTGAATTCAACATGGAAAAACCCCTGGAAATATTGACAAAAAATATGGCACATAATAAAATGGGTATCTGGATCACCGCTGCAAAACGGGTAACCAGTCCAATAGTAATCAATAAGCCACCAACAAGATGGACAAAAGCCACAATATGGATGGCAAGGCTGGCCATTAGTCCGGAAAATCCGTAAACATTATTTTGAAGAATTAATTCCTGCGAAGCAGCATTATTGCTGATCAGCGCAATCCCTTTGAAAAAGATCAGTAAGCCCAGTGCAATTCTGACAATGTCGAGCCATTTGGCTCTGTGCATATCGCCCCAGTGTTCAATTTTATGAATAACGTTCATGGATTTCCTTCATTTTAGCGAAGTCCTCTATTAAAGTTAAACAAATATATTGAGATTACCAAAGTTAAACTGCTTAAAATAAGAAGTTTAAATCGCTTTCCATAGGGTGTCATCCTGGTTTTGAAGTATAGCAGAAAAAGCTGTCCTGGGTGGGATATTGAGGTATGGATAAACCACGCGGGATAAATAAAGTCCCTGCGGATGGGCAGGAGTGATCAGTTCAGGAG
>NZ_QAIL01000272.1:14048-29366 GCF_003061025.1 Pedobacter sp. HMWF019
ATCGTATGTTCATATTTATCGGGGCTGGTACAAAAGGCCCGGTAGTCTTTATACTGAGGCAGCAACGCTGCGGCCTGCTTCATTTTGTCCAGATCCAGGTCTTTGAGCAGATAAAAGGAGCTCAGGCCATGCAGGAAAGGGTTTTTGTAGGTATGAATAAAATAGTCATAAGACCTCATCACCGCATCAAAACGGGCATGCCGCTGATCATCTACCGGAAAAACATCAAATACAGCAATACTATGCGGCAACAGCTTATTGAGCCGGAACTGCAGATCAAAATCCCATTCTTTTTCCACATCCATATGGAAAAAGAACTGGCTGGCATGTACTTGTGCATCAGTACGGCCACAGCCATTGATAAATATGGGCGTTTTTAAGATCCGGGTTAGTGCGGTTTCAATAACCCCCTGTACATTCGCAACGCCTGGTTGTTTTTGCCAGCCCCCATACCGTAGCCCATGATAGCCTATATGAATAAAATACCTCAAAACCTTATCTCTTTCCTACTCTTTTATTTAATTCTTCAATTGGCATATTTAACATCCGGCCCACAGGTTCTTTCCCCCTGTAAGTAATCACCCTGAGTAAAGTTGCATCTTTAGGGGCCGTGATTTTGTCTGTGTATTTAGGATAAAACCTGTCCGGGTAAGAGTTGTCAAAGCTGTAATAGATATCCAAACCATCCACTTCAGTACTCAGATCAATCAGCAGCTGCTTGTCAGCTGATCTGCTGACCTTAAATATGGGGTCGTAGACACTTGGAGCATATTTTGTTTCAGCGATGTCGAAACGCTTAAAGTGTTGTTCTACTTTCGCAAAGAACACAGGCCAGTTTTTCTTTTCTTTTGGAGACCAGACCGATTCCGCAATAGCAAAAGCTCTTGGCCAGGTCATGTATTCTGCCTGTCTGATGTTGTAGACCTGTTCTGTCCATAAATTGGCTTGACCACCTTTAATATACTGAGGATCGGCTCCGGCAGGGATAGGATCAAATTCATAAGATTTGCTCAGGCGCAGGCTTGCGTAAACTTTAGGTTCAGCAATCACATCACTTTGCATATAATCCAGATAAGCATAGGCGGTTGGGCTCATCACAACTTCATGCTTTTTAAGCGAAGCATCAATACCTGCATTTACACTTCTCCAGCTCATTACCGCAGCGGCAGGAGAGAGGTCATCTTCCATGATCTCATCCCAGCCCATAAATTTCTTTCCTTTGGATTCCACGATTTTTTGAACTCTTTTCTCGAAATAACCCTGAACCTGTTGCATGTTTTTCAGGCCCTCTCTTTTCATCAGGTCTGAAATCGCGGGCGTTCTTTCCCAGTAATTTTTTGGTGCTTCATCGCCGCCCATATGAATATATTCAAAAGGGAATAAGGCAGCTACCTGTGTAATTACACTATCGAGGAACTGGTAAACCTTTTCATTGGCCGGACAAAGTGTATTGTCTACCAAAGCAATCGGAGGCGCACCCCGGGACCAGTCCATGATCCTTTCACCAGAACGAACTTTATAATTCTCTGCACCTGGTGTACAAGATAACTCCGGGTAAGAAGCAATTACGGCCAAACTGTGGCCGGGAACATCTATTTCCGGAAGGATATTCACAAATCTTTCTTTGGCATATTGTATAATTTCTTTGATATCGTCCTGTGTATAAAAACCACCGTAGTTTCTGGGTTCATCTGCTGCAGGAGGGGTAAACTCACCAAAGGATCCTGTTTTTTTAACATTCCATGCTCCAACTTCAGTTAGTTTAGGCAAGCCTTTAATCTCCAGCCGCCAGCCTTCATCGTCAGTTAAATGCAAATGCAGAATATTGTATTTATATTTTGACATCGCATCGATATATTGCTTTACTTCATTTTTAGTGAAGAAATGACGGGCCACATCAAACATAAGACCTCTCCAGCCTACCCGTGGATAATCGGTAATCTCTACGCAGGGTACTTTCCATTGTACGTCTTTGGCCAGGTCTTTAGACTCTATTTCTTTAGGGAACAACTGCAGCAAGGTTTGTACTGCATAGAACAGCCCCGTTTCTGTATTCGCCCACATAGTAATCTGTGTTGGCGTTACCGATAGCTGATAACCCTCTTTCCCAAGCCGGTTATTGGTTCTTTCATTCAGGACCAGTTTAATGGCAGCAGAAGCTGCGTTATTGCTGGCAGATATAAAGCTGCCTGTGGCTGTAGAAATTCTTTCCTGCAAGTGGTCTGTTACAAACTTCATTTCCGGGGTGGCCACAGCCTGTACCATTACATTTTCTGGTAAAATGAAATGCCCCGAACTTTTGGTCATCAGAACAGGTTCGGGAATGATGGCGATTTCTGGTGGTACGCTTGTATTTATGGTTTCTGCCCGGGAAGAACTATTGCCTGGTGCTGGCATATTCTGGCTATAAAGCGGTGTGCAAAAGCATACAAAACAAGCAACCTGGAAAAATCTGTTCATGGATGTATATTTTATGAAATTGGTGATTGGCATTAAAAGATGCAATTTATTAATAAAAATGATAATGTCTGTCCCTGCTATTTTAAGGCATCTAATACCCTGAACAATTTTTTGTTGATCCCAGAGCCAGCGTAATTATTGACATTGATTACGATAATATATTTTCTGCCTGCCGGATCGGCATAATAACCAGCAAAAGCGGATACATCACTAATGGTTCCGCTTTTCAGCTGCATTCCATTATTTTCCGGAAGGGACTTGTAATACTCAGGAAACCAGTCTTCTTTCTGGGCCTGGAACAATACACTCGCCATGGCACTGGTGGTGACCCGCGTTGCTGGAGAAAGCCCACTGCCATCGATGATATTCAAGGCATTTTTATCCAGTCCTTTGCTGGCCCAGTAGCTGGTTTCTACAGCAGCTCCGTTTTTGGTGGTTGCGGGTTTTCCTGCTTTCCAGGCAAGGGTTCTTAATAAGTTTTCCCCATAAAGGTTAATGCTTTTCTTATTGAACCAATAGATCATCTCACTCAAAGATGGCGAAGAAATGGTGCTGATCTTCTCCGTAACGGCAGGTACTTTTCCGTTATCTGCCAGAATTTTGCGACCGCTGAGGGCTTCCTGCGTGCTGGAAATACCCAAACGTTTCAATGTATCCTGTAAACGATAAGCTGCATCGTAAGCAGGATCCGGAAGGGCTACGGAAATCCCTGTTTTACGGATGCCCAATGCCCAGCTTCCTCGCAAATAAGCTATAGAAGACAAAGGAGGTAAAAAGGCATAAGCGTTATCTCCACTGCCTTCTGCTCCGGCTTTGAGTTCATTTACAATTTTAAGATAAGGCATAGATGGTACGATGTTCAGTATTGACACAGCCGGATCTTCAGATCGGTTTGCCCTTAAGTGAATGTCAAATTGGTTTTCTCTCCAGGTCAATGCAGAAGGCGCTGCGCCATAATAGTTGCCGATATCCTGCCAGATCCAGCCTTCAGGCGTAGAAGAGGTACCCCAGGCCGTATCATCGCCAATTACACGGCCTTCTATACGGGTGATCCCTGCAGCCTTAACTGCAGCAACCCATTGATTCAAAATATTGTTCTCTTTGCTTTGCGGATATCTGGAAGAAGCCAGGGTAGGATCACCACTGCCGGTAATGACCAGATCTCCTTTCAATACGCCATTGCTGATCGTGCCGCTATAAGACAATGTTGTTTGATACCTGAAATCTTTGCCCAGTAAACTGAAAGCTGTTGCAGAAGTGATGGTCTTTAAGGTAGAGGCTGTTGCCAGGCCCACGTTTTCATTTCTCGCAAACAAAACCTTACCAGTCCCGGCGTCCAGTACGCAAAGTGAGATCATGGCATATCTGGTTTGGGGATCAGCTGTAAATTCCTGGTAAGCTGCTTCCAGCTTTTGAACAGGGCTTTGCGTAAAAGCCTTAACAGGTAGTAAAGGAAGAAAAATCAGGAGAGCGAAGTGCTTAAACTTCATATTGAACAGGTTATCCATAAAAAAAATGTGATGCTAAACAGTAAGCTGTCCGGCATCACATTTTAAAAAAGGTATAATTAAATAAGTTCTGATCTTAACAAATATTCTGCAATCTGAACTGCATTCGTTGCGGCACCCTTACGAAGGTTATCTGCAACGATCCACAAGTTTAAAGTATTTGGAAGTGATTCATCGCGTCTGATACGGCCAACAAATACTTCATCTTTTTCATGTGCATCTTTAGGCATAGGGTATTTAAGGTTTGCTATATCATCTACCACCACAATTCCTTCGGTTTTAGCAAGTAATTCCCTTACTTCGTTCACATCAAAATCATTCTCGAATTCAACATTTACTGACTCAGAGTGGCCACCCATTACCGGAATCCTCACCGTTGTTGCAGTTACCCTGATGCTGTCATCACCCATGATTTTACGGGTTTCCAGAATCATTTTCATCTCTTCTTTAGTGTAGCCATTTTCCTGGAACACATCAATCTGAGGGATAACGTTCAGGTCAATCGGATAAGCATAAGCCATGGGACCGTCAGTAATACCTTTACGTTCGTTCATCAATTGCTCTACAGCTTTCACACCGGTACCTGTAACACTTTGATAAGTAGAAACAACCACACGTTTAATTTTATACTTGTCGTGCAAAGGTTTTAAAGCCACCACCATTTGAATGGTGGAACAATTTGGATTGGCAATGATCTTATCATCTATAGATAAGGTATCTGCATTCACTTCAGGGACCACTAATTTTTTAGAAGGATCCATTCTCCATGCAGAAGAATTGTCAATAACGGTTGTTCCCGCTTCAGCAAAACGCGGAGCATGTTTTAACGAAGTATCGCCGCCTGCAGAAAATAAAGCGATATCCGGTTTCATTCCAATCGCAGTATCCATATTCACCACAGCGTACTTCTTACCCTTAAAAGTGATTTCCTTACCTACACTCTTCTCTGATGCAACCGGAATTAATTCGGTTAACGGGAAATTACGTTCTTCTAACACTTTTAACATAACAGTGCCTACTAAGCCTGTGGCACCTACTACTGCGACTTTCATTGAATAATCTGTTCTTGGTTTTAAATAATTGATTTAATTAGTTTTATACGCCCAAATATGCTAAAAATTCTTTAGTCTTTGGACATTAATTCCGTACTGATGTAATTATAACTCTTTTTAATACTTGCATAAGGATCCATTGCAAAGTTTTCCTGCTCTAAGAAAGCATGTTTCAGACCCGCTAGTTTGGCTTCTTTAAAGATCGCCTTGAAATCAATACTTCCACTGCCAGCCTCTGTATTAATATGGGAATTCACCTTATCCATATCTTTTACATGCCACATTGGAAAACGGCCGGGATGTGCTTCAAAAAGTTTTACCGGATCATTTCCTGATCTGACCACCCAGTACAGGTCCATCTCAAAATGGACAAGATTTGGATCTGTTTCTTTTAGCATCACCTGATAGCCATTGGAATCTCCATAAGGATGAAATTCAAAGTCATGGTTATGGTAGGCCAATTTAAGTCCCGAAGCCTTACAGATCTCGGCAGCTTGGTTCAGCTTTGCAGAAACTTTCTTGAAATCGTCAAGATTGGCCCTTAATGGTTCCCCTAACCATGGAACTGTAATATACTTCCCGCCCACAATATTTGCAGCCTCAATATAAGATTTCAGTTCTTCCGCATTTCCGCTCTTGATAAACTCGTCCATGCCGTAGTGTCCACTTGGTGCGGACAGATCATTCTCATCCAGAAGGGCCTTAAACGCCTTTGCATCCAGACCCCAGAATTTATCCTTTACAGAATAGCCATAAGTTTCTACTTCCTTAAAGCCAGTTTGGGCTACTTTTCGGATCACGCCTTTTACATCTTTAGGCAATTGCTCTCTTAAAGAATAAAGCTGTATGCCTACTTTCTTTTTAGAGGGTTTAAAGGCGAGAGACGGCATTAATAAAACACCTGCAGCTGCAAGGCCTGTTTGTTTAATAAAAGTTCTTCTTGAATTCATATCTACAAGGATTAGACGTCGCAAATTTTTACGGCAGTTTTTAAAGATTCTATTTTGTTTTTCTGTACCGGGATGAATTCCTGGGCCACATAGCCTTTGAAACCCGTATCCTTAATGGCTTTCATAATTGCCGGATAAAATAATTCCTGGCTGTCGTCGATTTCGTGCCTTCCGGGAACACCCGCGGTATGATAGTGTGCAATATAAGGATGATACTTTTTAATCGTACTGATCACATTTCCCTCATCGATCTGCATGTGATAGATGTCGTACAGCAATTTGAAATTTTCTGAGCCTAATCTTTTGGCCAGTTCCACGCCCCATTCTGTATGGTCACACTGGTAATCTTTGTGATCTACTTTACTGTTCAGCAGTTCCATCACCAAAACCACATTGTGTTTTTCGGCAAGGCCGATGATCTTTTTTAAACCTGTTACGCAATTGTTCCAGCCGGTTTCATCATCCTTGCCCCGGCGGCTACCGCTAAAGCAAATCAGGTTTTTATAGCCGGCTTCTGCCACCTTTGGAATCATTTCAGAGTAATTTTTAACCAGGGTATCATGGAACTGAGGGTCATTAAACCCATCTACCAGGTTGATCTCTGCGCCATTACACATGGACGAATACAGACCGTGTTTTTTTAATATTGGCCAATCTGCCGGGCCAACCAGGTCTATGCCTTTGATGCCGATTTTTTTGGCCTCTATACATAAGGCATCCAGGTCAATGCCGCTAAAACACCAGCGGCAAACCGCGTGGTTGATATTTCCTTTTAGTGAATCTGAAACAGATTCTTTTTCCGAAGCAAAGCTTTGCAAGGCACCAGAGGCACCTAAGGCTACCGTTCCTACCACTATATTTTTTAATGCAGTTCTCCTGCTGTTTTCTTTTTCCATGATTATGAGCCGACTGGTTCTTCGATCTTGTTATTGTCTTTAAAAAATAATATAAATACAATTAGCACAACTGCAGCAATACCAGCCGGTACTAACCATATCGACTGCCAGTTATGCGCAGTATCCGATATTTTATATTTGTTTACAATAGGTCCCGAAATATAAGAACCGATGAGCATACCTACACCATAGGTTGCGAGGGTAATAAAACCCTGTGCGGCACTTTTAAATTTATCGCCGGCAAGTTTATCTGTATAGATTTGACCTGTTACAAAGAAAAAGTCATAACACACGCCGTGTAATACGATACCGCCAATTACCATCCAGTAGTTTACGCCCACATTCCCATATGCAAACAATATATAGCGTAACACCCAGGCAAGCATACCTACAGCCAGCATTTTTTTAACACCTAATCTTACAAAGAATAACGGCATCAGGAACATAAATAATAGTTCAGATATCTGCCCCATTGATTGTACCCCTGCTGCTGCCTTTACACCTATCTCATTTAAATACGGGTTTGTGAAGTTGTAATAAAATGCCAGTGGTACGCAAATGGCAACCGAAGCCAGGAAGAAAGTTAGGTATGATTTGTTCTTTAATAAACCGATAGAATCAAGACCAATAATATCGGCAAAAGTAGTTTTTTGTCCTTTTTTAGCGGGAGGAGTATCTGGTAATGTAAAGCTTAGTAAGCCTAAAATCAATGAAGCTATAGCAGCCATCTGGAAGGTTAGTACCAATGATCCTTTATTTTCCCAGCCAAGCCAGCCGATAGTTAAGCCTGCAACTATCCAGCCTAAAGTTCCTAAAACCCTGATGGGCGGAAACTCCTTACTTGGATCCTTCATCTGCTTAAATGAGACCGAATTTACCAATGCCAGTGTAGGCATGTAAA
This sequence comes from Pedobacter sp. HMWF019, assembly GCF_003061025.1. Classification (GTDB taxonomy): domain Bacteria; phylum Bacteroidota; class Bacteroidia; order Sphingobacteriales; family Sphingobacteriaceae; genus Pedobacter. Next base: position 21,816 of record NZ_QAIL01000272.1, read on the forward strand.
TGATCATGTATATAAGAATGATTGGGTAAAATGAATCGAAGTTTGATATCGTTGTTGTGTAATAAAGTAAGCCTGCTCCTATTAAATGCAAAACACCCAGGATTTTTTGCGCCGAAAAATAACGGTCGGCAATTAATCCTATGATAAACGGAGCGAGGATAGCTCCTAATGATTGCGTTGCGTAAGCTACGCCGTTTTGCACGTCGGTTGCATGCAGGGTCTTAGTTAAATAAGTACCCATCGTAACAAACCATGCGCCCCAGATAAAAAATTCCAGGAACATCATCCCGGACAGTTTAATTCGGTTGGTTAAATTCATATTTGGTTAGGTCTTGATCTTTAATTTACAGTTCTTTTATCGAAATATTGCGGTACCAAACCTCGTCACCATGATCCTGCAAAGCAATCTTTCCGGTTTTATAGGTACCAAAACCTTGCCATGTTGCAAACTTGCTTCCGGCGATCAGCTGTTTCCAGTGCTCATCCCATAGCGTGGTGGATACAATTTTCACCCCATTAAGTACAAATTCCAGTTTACCCTGGTTGCTGATGATTTCCACTTTGTTCCACTCACCAACGGGTTTAACAGGTTCAGAACTGCTTTTAACCAGATCATACAGATCTCCGGACCGATGTTTGGTAATCTTTCCATCCGGATGGCCTTCATTGTCCAGCACCTGCATTTCAGGACCAGTGCTGTAGGTTTGCTGGTATTTGGCCGGATCTTCATGTACATAGAACAAAATTCCGCTATTGCTTTTCGGGGCTACTTTCCATTCCAGTTTTAAGTGAAAATTACTGTACTCTTTATCTGTAACCAGATCGCCACCATCATTTTGTTTTGCTTTAGGATCGAGGTGCAATGCCCCATTTTCTGCTTTCCAGCCCTGGCCAACACCCGTTTTTCCATAAGTATGCCAGCCCTGTGTGGTTTTCCCGTCAAAGAGTTTTACCCAGCCTGTATTTTTTTTCTGCGCAAAAGCGGCGCCACCGCCAAATATGGCGGTGAGCAGCAATGCAGAGATTATCTTTTTCTTCATTTTGTTCAGCTTTAAATTATACCCCTAAAGACCAGCCTTTACGGTATTCACGTTTTACATATTGATTAACATCGTCAAAATTAGTGACCCTCATATTGGCATTGTCCCAAAGTAATTTGATGTTCCTGCCTGGAAAGTAAGCTCTGCCATCTGAATTTTTCCGTTGGATATCAGCACCTCTAATGGCAAGATTGGCCATAAGCAATGCTTCTGTAAGCGGTCCAGCAATTTCAAAAGGAGAACTTACCTGCTGTTTTCCATAACCGGCAATACTGGCTTCTACCCATTGGCCATAATGGCCATCTGCACCGCCTTTTACACGTGCAAATTTTTCCGGTACTTTAATGTCTTTATTCTTGCTTAATGGCAGTAATCTTGGGTTAGCACTGTATGTACTGCTCATCATCTTTCCTTTAGTTCCAATAAACAAGGTTCCGTTTCCTCCGTCACCAAAGGTTTCATTGGCTTCCAGTTCTTCGGGTCTTTCCGGTTGGATCCCACCGTCCATCCAGTGTACCGTAATATCTCCTTTTGTTTTATCCGTTTTAGGAAATTTTAAAGTAACATGGCTTGATGGCGGGCAGCTGTCCGGGAAATAGCCCCTCTTAAATTCATCTACATAGACAGAGCCCACACTAGCCTGGACCTCGCTTGCATATTTAAGGTTCAGAACACTGAAAGGTGCTTCCAATAAATGACAACCCATATCGCCAAGGGCACCAGTTCCGTAATCCCACCAGCCCCTCCAGTTAAAAGGCACCAGTTTATTTACGTAATCCTTATAAGGTGCTGTACCCAGCCAAAGATCCCAGTCCAGTTCAGCAGGTACGTCTGCTTTATTTTCAGACCAGGCAATCCCCTGCGGCCATACTGGCCTGTCTGTCCAGGCGTATACTGTATGTACATCCCCAATCAAACCTGCATCATACCATTCTCGCATTTGTCTTGGACCATCATTAGATGCCCCCTGGTTGCCCATCTGAGTAACCACTTTATATTTTTTTGCAGCAGCCGTTAATGCCCGGGCCTCATAAATATCATGTGTTAAAGGCTTTTGTACATAGACATGTTTACCCAATTGCATAGCTGCTAGGGTTTGTATAGCATGATTATGGTCTGGTGTAGAGATAGACACTGCATCAAAATTCTTATGCTCTTTATCATACATTTCCCTCCAGTCTTTATAGAATTTTGCCTTAGGGAAATTCTTCACAGAATTTGCCGCTCTTCTGGTATCTACATCGCATAAAAAAGCAATATCAGCCTTTCCGCTTTTGTAAAAGTTAGCAATATCAGATTCACCTTTCCCACCCACACCTACGCCAGCAATTAAAAGCCTGTCACTTGGTGCAAGAAAACCTTTTCCTCCAAGTACATGTCTTGGAACAATCATAAATGCAGCAGTTGCCACTGCTGCAGATTTGATAAAAGCCCTTCTTCCTGCATCTTTATTTTGGTTCTCTTCTTTCATAATAGAATGAATTGGGATTAGTTTTTTAAGGATAGGATATATTTGACCATTTCTTTGGCATCGTCTTTACTCAGATTGGCATGAGGTGTCATTGGAATTTCTCCCCAAACGCCTTTACCACCATTAACGATCTTATCTGCTAAATGGTTAATATTCTCCTCATTTGACGGATATTTGGCTGCAATATCCACATACGATGGGCCGATAACTTTCTGGGTTTTATTATGGCAGCCAATACAATCTGCTTTTGCTACTAATTTTTCTCCCGGAAGTGCCGTTCCTGAAGTTGCTGCAGGGGCTGTCGCCGTACTTTCCGTACTACTGGTTGTTGTAGTGGTATCCTCAGCCGATTTGGATGTGTCATGTCCTCCGCATGAAGCCAGAGCAAGGCTGATACAGCCTAAAATAAAAAGTGTTCGTTTCATTGTGTGTTGTTTTTATTGCCTGATAAAACCTTAATGGAGACTAAATTATCTAACTCAGTCCCAGTATTTTTTTGTTAAAATCTTCATTTCCACCGGAAGAAGCGAAATCATCAAATGCCCGGTCTGTAACCGGGATAATGTGATTTTTAATAAATTCTGCACCTTCTCTGGCGCCTACATTTGAATCTTTAATGCAGCATTCCCATTCCATTACAGCCCAGCCTTTATAATCGTATTGGCTCAGTTTACTGAAAATGGTTTTATAATCGACCTGTCCATCACCAGGTGAACGGTAACGTCCTGCCCGGTTGGCCCAGCTTTGATAACCGCCAAAAGTGCCTTGTCTTCCGGTAGGGTTAAACTCCGCATCCTTAACATGAAAAGCCTTGATCCTTTCATGATAGAAATCAATGTACTGAATGTAATCCAGTTGTTGAAGCACAAAGTGGGAGGGGTCATACAGCAGACAGGCGCGGGGATGGTTATTTACTTTCTCCAGGAACATTTCGTAAGTGATCCCGTCAAAAAGATCTTCACCTGGATGGATCTCATAACATACATCCACACCATATTGATCAAATTCATTTAAGATGGGCAACCAGCGCTTCGCCAGCTCTGTAAATCCAGCTTCTACCAATCCTTCCGGTCTTTGAGGCCATGGGTGGAACATATGCCACAACAATGCTCCGCTAAAAGTTGCGTGTGCATTCAATCCAAGATTACCAGATGCTTTGGCCGCATATTTTAACTGTTGTACAGCCCATTCGGTTCTGGCTTTGGGATTATTCCTGTATTGTTCGGGTGCAAAAGCATCAAAAGCAAGGTCATAGGCCGGGTTTACTGCCACCAGCTGTCCCTGCAGATGTGTAGACAGTTCAGTAATCTCCAGTCCATAAGCAGCAATCCTGCCTTTCAGTTCGTCTGCATAGGTCTTGCTTTCTGCAGCCAGTTGCAGATCTATGAAACGGCTGTCCAGGGTGGGGATCTGTAAACCTTTAAAGCCTAATTCAGCCGCCCAGGCGCAAATTCCTTCTAATGAATTAAAAGGAGCTTCTTCTCCTATAAACTGTGCTAAAAAAACTCCGGGTCCTTTAATTGTTGTCATGGGGTTAAATTTTAAAGTCAAACCATTTCTGATCTGATTGGCCAGAAGCCACTGCGTTTTCTATAAATGCCATTCCTCTTACCCCTTCAGCAGCGCCCGGGAAGTCGAGCATTTCTGCACTAGGTTCTGTGCCATTTAAATGGCAGTTCAGGGTTAAAGCAAAATTTCTGTAAATATTAGCAAAGGCCTCGAGGTATCCTTCCGGATGACCGGCAGGTGTCCTGCAATTGTGTTTTGCAAAAGAAGAAAGATAGCCTTGTCCAGCACGATAGCGCTGCGAAGGGGCATCGAGCCATTTTACCTGGAGGGTATTGGGTTCTTCCTGATGCCATTCCAAACCACCTTTCTCTCCATATACCCGGATAAAGAGGGCATTTTCTTCTCCTGCTGCAATTTGCGAAGCCATCAGCAGGCCATTGGCTCCATTATTAAATTTCAGTAAGATATTCCCATCATCGTCTAAAAGACGGTCTTCCACCACCCGGTTCAGATCGGCACAAAGCTGCGTGATCTCCAGCCCGGAAATGTATTCTGCAAGTTGGGCGGCATGTGTGCCAATATCCCCCATACAACCAGCTTTACCACTTTTAGCAGGGTCTGTCCTCCAGGCGGCCTGCTGGTTACCTTCTTTTTCTGAAGGTAAGCTTAACCAACCCTGCGGATATTCCACACATACTTTTCTGATCTTGCCAAACTTCCCTTCTTTCACCATCTGTCTGGCCTGTTTGACCATTGGATAGCCCGAGTAGGTATGTGTTAAGCAAAGCAAAAGCCCGGTTTCCTGTACCTTCGCTTCGAGTTTCTTTGCCTCTTCCAGACTTAAAGTAATGGGCTTATCGATCACCACATGAAAACCATGTTCCAGGGCCATCATGGCCGGCTCAAAATGTGCAAAATTGGGGGTTACAATACTCACAAAATGCATGCGCTGATCTTCCGGAAGCCGTGCTTCTGATTCGATCATTTCTTTATAACTTCCATAATTACGGCTTTCCGGCAGGAATAAATCCCTGCCAGATGCCTTTGCCGTTTCCGGATTGGAGCTCAGTGCTCCACAACTCAGCTCTATGAGTCCGTCTATATTGGCTGCTATGCGGTGTACTGCTCCAATAAAGGCATTTTTTCCACCGCCAATCATGCCCATTCTTATTTTTCCCGAAGCCATTAAATATTATTTTTCTTTAATTCACTTACTGCATAGTCACAAGCTCTCGCTGTTAAGGCCATATAGGTTAACGAAGGGTTTTGACACGCAGCAGAAGTCATACATGAACCATCAGTCACAAATACGTTTTTCACTTCATGCATCTGGTTCCACTTGTTCAGTACAGAAGTTTTTGGGTCAAGTCCCATACGGGCTGTTCCCATCTCATGAATGGCCATACCCGGAGAAGAACCATTATCATAAGTATGTACATCTTTCATGCCCGCTGCTTCCAGCATTTCCGCCGCATCGTTCATCATATCCACGCGCATTTTCTGCTCATTCTCCTTAAACTCACAATCAATAGCCAGAACGGGTTGTCCCCATTTGTCTTTCTTGGTTTTATCAATATACACGCGGTTTTCAAAATAAGGCAGAGATTCACCAAAACCTCCAAGTCCCATACTCCATTCACCAGGCGTGGTCATCAGATCTTTAAACTCTGAACCAAAAGCCATTTCTGCAATTTCTTTATGCCAGTTGCCACGGCCTGCACCACCCTGATAACCAAAACCCCTTACATAATCACGCTTGTCACCACCCATGTTCTGGTACCGTGGAATGTAAATTCCATTGGCCCGTCTTCCATAGGTATATTTATCATCAAAACCTTCTGCTCTTCCGGATGCACCGCAACGGAAATGGTGGTCCATTAGATTATGCCCCAGTTGCCCGCTGCCATTACCCAAACCATCCGGGAATTCTGCAGATGTAGAATTCAGCAGCAGGAAAGTAGAACCTAAAGTGGAACCATTTACAAAAACGATTTTTGCAAAGTATTCAATATGTTCATTGGTTTCTGAATCAATCACCAATACACCTTTTGCTTTTTGAGTTTCTTTATCATACAAGATCTGGTTCACCAGCGAATAAGGACGAAGCGTCAGATTACCTGTAGCAACAGCTGCCGGAAGAGTAGAGGACTGGGTGCTGAAATAAGCGCCAAAAGGACAGCCTCTGCTACATAAATTGCGGTATTGGCATTTTCCTCTTCCTTTATGTTCTACCGTTAAATTGGCTGTACGGCCAATGGTCATGATCCTTGATTTGTTCCATTTTGACTCTATGCGTTTCTTTACTTCTTTTTCCACACAGTTCATTTCCATAGGAGGAAGGAACTGTCCGTCTGGCAATGCCGGCCAGTTTTCGCTACTTCCGCTAATGCCTGCAAAACGTTCTACATAATCATACCATGGAGCCAGGTCTTTATAACGGATGGGCCAGTCTACACCATGACCGTCTTTCAGATTATCTTCGAAATTCAGGTCACTCAAGCGGTAACTCTGGCGCCCCCACATCAGGGATTTTCCACCTACATGGAAGCCTCTGTACCAGTCAAAACGTTTTACCTCTGTATAAGGACAGTCCAGGTCATTTACCCAAAAACTCTCGTTAAATTCCTGGTAAGGATAATCTCTGATCTGTACCGGGTGTGTTTTTTTTTGCTCTTGTGTTAAACGGCCACGGTGTTCAAATTCCCATGGCTTTTTCATCGCAGTGGTATAATCTTTTATGTGCTCAATATTCCTTCCTCTTTCGAGTAATAGAACTTTTAAACCCTTTTCTGTTAATTCTTTAGCTGCCCATCCACCACTTATTCCAGATCCAACTACAATGGCATCATATGTATTTTGTGCGGTTGCTTTTGTATTTAAATTACTCATTGTTTTTCTCTTAAATTATGTTGCCCAAATTTTCTGACCAGGTTTCAGAGGTACGTTTCCATCATAGTGGCCAGGAATGTCCAGATAGGCACAAGCCTGAGTTGCACCAATTTCAGAGGTGAAATAACCAAGTAAAGTCAGATCACGTGCGATAGCAAAAAAATAAGGTGTGCCTTCTTTCTTTTCTTTTGCTGCCATAGGCTTACCCGCTTGTTCTTTCTCTGGTTTTTGGATCACAGTGTTTTCTTTTGCCTTTCTTTCCGCTTCAGTTTTGTCACTCTCTGCTTTTTGAGCAGCAACGGTGGTATCTCTCAGTTTACCCAGCAGCTGTTGCTTTTGTTTAACATCGAGTTCCAGAAAGGATTTGCTGAATTCTTTTTTAGAACTGGCTTCCAGATCATCTAAGCCTTTTACAAAAACTTTTTGGGCTTCTTCCGGATAACATTCTTTAAGCATCATGGAAATAAACGGTCCAACACCTGCAGCTTTTGCCCCTGGTGAGGAGGTTGTTGGAATAATAATATCGGCAATTTCTGTAATTATTTTTTCCTGGTCGGGAGAAAATAATTTGGAGTTGTCTTTGTTCCCCGATGGGTTGCAGCCCTCCAGAAAAACACCGATCGTGGTAGCAGAAAGTGCGCC
>NZ_QAIL01000273.1 GCF_003061025.1 Pedobacter sp. HMWF019
ATCAATAGATTGTTCACGCTCTTTAATTGCTGCCAATACTGGCTTCCAGGCAAACTTGCCTAAAACAAACATTAACAATAAAAATGCTATTGTCTGAAAAATAACTAAACCAAACTCAGGTACTAATAATTCCATTTTCTATCTTATATATTGTTTTCTCTTTTTTTTAAAAATTTGTACCCGGCATTTCTGCCAGGTACAAGTTTACTAGCCATTACCCATCAGGGCAACAACCACTGCGAAAAGCGCAACAGCCTCAACGAAGGCAGCAGCGATTAACATCGCAGTTTGGATTTTAGAGGCAGCTTCCGGTTGACGAGCGATACCGTCCATAGCGGAACCACCAATTTTACCGATACCTAGACCAGCGCCAATCGCAGCTAATCCTGCACCAATTGCAGCAATACTTCCTGTAATCATGATTTTATATATTAATAGTTGTTAAAAATTCTGATTAATGGTGTTCTTCTATAGCCATACCGATAAACAAGGCCGACAAGATCGTAAATATAAAGGCCTGAATAAAAGCAACCATTAACTCAATGGCGCCAATAAACATAGCAAAAGGTATAGATGCTGCTGAAACCCATAGATTATTAAAAACAAAGATCAAACAGATCAGAGACAACATAAGAATGTGTCCTGCTGTGATGTTTGCAAATAAACGAATCATCAAGGCAATTGGCTTAGTGAAAATTCCAACAATCTCTACGGGGATCATTACAATCCACATCAATTTAGGGACTTCAGGAGCAAAAATATGTTTCCAGTAATACTTATTACCGTTAAACACCGTCAAACAAAACGTAGCAATCGCTAAGATCATAGTTACTGCGATATTTCCTGTTAAGTTTGCTCCTCCGGGAAGAAATGGAACAAGTCCAAGCATGTTATTGAACCATATAAAGAAAAACACAGTTAACAAATAAGGCATAAAGCGCTCGTATTTGTGGCCAAGATTTGGCTTGGCAATATCATCACGCACAAAAAGAATAATAGGCTCCATCCAGGATTGCAAACCCTTAGGGGATTTACCTTTGCGTTTTTTATATCCATTTGCAACATTTAAAAACACCGCTAAAAGAATAACAATAGAGATCAGCAATGTACAAACATTCTTAGTAATCGACAGATCTAAAGGACGCGCATTGGATGCATGATGTTTTTCGTCAAGCTGAACGTATTGTCCGTGCTCGTTTGGAGTTGCAGATGCATAATAGATTTTCTCATGCATTTTCACAAAGCGCTGACCGCCTTTTTCCACAACAACTTTAGCTTCATCATCAGACTGAAAATCTGAAGAATTGAAGCTAACCAGTCCACCTGGAGTATACAGAAAAACAGGAAGATGAATATAATGTTCACCAATCACATGCCAGCTATGGGAATCCGCAATGTGGTGCAATGCAAATTTTCCAATATCAAACTTCTCTTTACCTTCAGGTTCGGAGTGGGAATTTTCTGCCGCCTGCAGCGTATCAACTTGCGCTAACGCAGGTGATGTAACAGAAAAAAACGCTAAAAAAAGCGTAAAAACAACAATTAACCTTTTCACTTTAAAATCAAAAACGTGGCTACAATCCATTTACTCGCAGATTTTTACTATTTATTTTGGTGGCGCAAGTTACATAACAAACAGTATATTTCAAAGAAGCTAAACAATAAATATAAAGAAAAAAAATTCAGGACGAAAACCAGACCATTTCCCTTGCTTTTCAAGCTGTAAATCAGGACGAAAGCCATAGAGAACAACATTTTCAGCGCTATCGACCCCATTATGGCCATAATTGCCGTTTCCGGATTGCGTTTCATACCCAGATAAACCACTACATAAGCAATAAAAGTGATCCCCCCAAGAAAGCCAAAGACCAACCAGAATTTTGGAACGAGAACAGTTTGGTCAGGAAAAAACGACGGCAGCATTGAGGCAACTCCACCAAGTATGAGCGCATAAGCTATATAGAACAACGTAAATTTTACTAAATTCAATTTTATCTCCATTTTTTTACAAAAGTATTAAAAATACCTTTGGAGAAGCCATTCTTATTTTTTATTCAATTGCTTCACAACCTGATATAAAGACAAAAGAACACCAGCAAGACTAAATATGGCAGTAAATATAGGCTTAGAGTTATGCTGATGATCATCGATCTTGTAACCAATAAATGCAAATACACCTATTGTAGCCAGCATTTGGAAACCAATACCAGAGTATTTAATAAAATTTCCTGGCCCCTGCCCTTTATCATTGTTAGAGTCTTCCATAACCTTATCAAATAAAAAACACCAATTCATTAGAATTAATTGCTGAATAAAATATTTTTGTATACATTTTAATTGAAATTAAACTCAACAAGTGCTTTTGAAAAATTACGCTATTCATAGCCTAAAGATAATATTAATTTGTTTAGGCTCCTGCATCCTTGCATCCTGCGGTACTCCCAAAGACACTGCCGCAAGCAGAAGCATGCAAAATTTAACCGCCCGCTATAATTATTTTTATAATGCCAACGTTATATTGGATAACTACGAAGCAGAGCTCAGCGACAATTATGCAGATAATTTCAATGATATCCTACCTGTTTATATTGCGCCCGAAAAATTTGACCCCAATGCCAGAGATCCATTTAGCGGTTCTGTGAGCAGTGCCGCCCTGGACAAAGTAATCCATAAAGCACAAACGATCATTGCGGAGAAAAGTTTCAGCAACTATATAGACGATGCATACCTGCTTCTTGGGAAAGCTCAATTTTTAAAGGGAAACTATTTTGTTGCCCAGGAATATTTTGACTACGTGACCAGAACCTATAAAAACAATCTACCTATATATGTACAGGCACTGAACGGAAAGGCAAGAAGTCTGATGCAACTGAACAATCTAAGAGAGGCAGGCTTCACGCTTGACACACTGGAAGAGAACCTCAAATTCATCAAAAGAAAAAGAGCAGAACCCCTGGCCACTCTTGCCCAAATGAGTATCGCTGTTAACCGCTATAAAGATGCCATTGTTTACCTCGAATCTGCACTCAAAGAAGGCAGTATAAAAAGAAACGAGATCAGATGGCACTATATCCTTGGGCAATTATATGAAGAAGAAAAAAATTACCATCCATCACTGAAAGACTATATCAAGGTACAAAAGAGCAATGCTGCATTTGAACTCTATTTTAATGCCAACCTCAGTAGAATAAGGGTCAAAGGTTTGCTAAGCGGAGAGAACATTAACCGTAAGCAGGAGCTTTCGGCCTTGTTGAAAGACGACAAGAATACAGATTATATCGACCAGATCTTTTATCAGATTGCCCAAAGCTATGCAGACGAAAAAGACTATCAGGGCGCAGAAAAATATTATTTGAAGTCTGTAAGTGCAAGCACAAGAAATCCTTACCAAAAAGGCCTGTCCTACCTCCGGATCGCAGACCTTAATTTTAAAGAATACAGGAACTACCTGAAAGCAAAAGCTTATTATGACAGTACGGTAAACACACTGCCAAAAAACTATAGCGGTTACGATCTCATCCTTAAAAAGGACCAAAATCTGGAGTATCTGACCGGGCGGTACGAATCCATATCCCTTCAGGACACATTACAGTTAATTGCTAAACTTCCTGAACCCGAGCGTAAACCCAGAATTGAAGCTTTTGTAACACCTCCAGTAAAAAAACCTGCAGAACAAAGCCTAAACTTCAACAGTAATTTCCCTGTTTATCAGAATAACACACAAAACTCAGGAAAAAGAGCAGCAGTGGTAAACACCTTCTATTTTGCAAATACGACAGCGGTAAGCAATGGTTTCATGGATTTCAAAAAGAGATGGGGCAACCGTAAATTAGAGGACAACTGGAGACAAAGTGTTCGTTCCTCCTCACAAGCCAACACTCAGAATGTGGCTAATCTAGACAATTCCGGCCTGCCAAACAATCCAGACAATACACCAGGTACCCTGGTCAGTGACTCTGCTAAAATCAAAGCATATATTGCGGCTCTGCCCCTCAGCCCTGAGCTTCTTAAAGCCAGCAATCAAAAGATCATTGATGCTTATTATGAGATTGCAAACTTCTACCAGCAGGAACTAAACGATAACGAAGAAGCTGCAAAGATCTATGAACTCCTGCTCCAAAGATTTCCGGATAACAATCATCTGGCCGCTATCAACTACGGCCTATATTTAAGCTACAAGACATCCAATCCGGCAAAAGCTTCCGGATATAAAAACACGGTACTAACACAATTTCCATCTACGGTTTATGCAAAAACGATTCTGGATCCTAACTTCACCGTCAGACAATCCGCACAGGAAGCAGAAATCACAAAACGATATAATAATATCTTTAGCCTTTACGAAAAAAAAGATTTCATTCAGGTTATCACTGATGTAAATGCATTAAACGAAATTTCCCCTAGCAATTACCTTTCTCCACAATTTTCCTATTTAAAATCTATAGCCATTGGAAGAACCAATAATGTAGATAGCCTGATCAATGCCTTCAAAGAGATTGTCAGCAAATTTCCGGATGATAAACTGATTACTCCTCTGGTACAAGACCACCTGGCCTATATAGACCAGCACCTGGCCGTCTTCAAAAAAAGAAAAATAGCCCTTACCGACTTTGATCTCGGAGAGCCAAGGTTTATGGAACAGCAGATTGCAAGTACACCAGTACAACCACCAAAAGAACAGCTGGGTGTTCAAACAACGGCGCCAGCACCGGTTAAACCAGAAGTCTCTAAGCCACAAGCTATAGTTCCGGTGGTTCAACCAGCAATACCTGCCCCGGCGAAACCTGCAGATCCGGTAATAAAAAAACCAGAAAGTATCTTCAGTTCTGCTAAATCTGAAACCTATTACTTTGTCATCGACGTTGCAGATGCCAGCCTAACCCTAAGTTCTTCTCGTTTTGGCATCGGCCAATTTAACCGTGGAAACTACACAGGAGACAATTTAAAGCATCATTTGACAGAATTTGACAATGATCAGCTAATTTACGTCGGGAACTTTAGTAGTTTTGACGACGCAAAAATATATGCTGAAGGAATTATCCCGCAGCTAAAACAGATCATGAAAGTACCTGAGAATATTTACAGTACATTCATCATCAGTAAAGAAAACTT
>NZ_QAIL01000274.1 GCF_003061025.1 Pedobacter sp. HMWF019
GTATTTTACTTAAGACAATTGAAGAACTAAATAGTTTAAAAATAAAGGGTCATGAGTTTATTGTAACCGATTACACAATAAATAGAATAAAATCATGATATTTATCAAATTTAAACCGAAAATGCAGTTAAAGGAATATTTCTAACACCACATTGCATTTCAGTATCATGGAAATTTGATTATATATGGATGAGGAGCCTCTCCTTGATGAATTGAAATCGTTAATATGTTTTAAAGCTGGCCTTAATCATGTAACGCCTGCAGACTGTAAACGAATTTCGATAGATATCAGGAAAGAATTCGATAAGAATGTTAGTGAAACAACGCTGAAACGACTTTTTGGTTTTGCAGCCATGAAGTTTACTTTTTCAAGGTACACGATCACCGCCTTGTGTGAGTATGCCGGAAAACCGGAATACATTAAATCCCTTGCAGAGGGGGGGACGCATTTTGAGGGTAAGGAAGACATATGGAAAAAAGTAAGTTGTCATGCCGATAGGATTACCAGGATTACACTAAAGAATATTAGCTGCAGATCTGGATTACCCTATCAAGCAACTGTCAGCAGAGTGTTTGCTGAGCATGCTTTTGAAGAATTTTGCGATGGGCGATTTAATTTTATGGCATTTGTAGCACCGCCCGGGTACGGTAAAACTATTTTACTCAGTCAGCTCGTCGACAAATATTTTTCTGATAAAGAAGCCATTTATAAAGGTTATTCCGTTCTTTTTGTGAAAGCAAAGCTTTTTTTGACTCACAATAAAACAAAACTCCAGTTCGAAAACCAACTTAAGGCTCTTCTTGGTTTTGCAAACCATTCTAGAAAACTTTTTGATCTGCTTTCTGATCAGTCGTCGAAAGAAAAGAGGAAACTGATTCTAATTATCGACGATTACAACGAATGCCTTGTTGACTTTATGAACCGACTGATTCCCGGGTTTATGAAAATTATTTTATCGGTATCACCAGAAGACTGGAAATCTTTAAATAGAAGATTAAAAATCCCGGCATATGTATCGCCTGTTCCATTGCTCAATCAAAATGAAGTGGATCAGATTTGCTCTAATCTAGGGGTTTTTACAGTTGAACCCGAACTTTTTGGATTGTTGAAATTTCCATTTTATATGCCATTTTATTATCAATTTAAGATGGAGAATAAGAATGATCAGCACAACCGGGTTGTAATTTACCAGGAAGTAATTGCCCGATTTATAAAGGAGAAAATTTATCAGTCTAATAATTACACAGAAAAAATCTTGTTTCTTAAAAAACTTGTCCAACAGATGGGGTATGGGGTACAGCAAGATGAAGTGAACCTGGATCTGTTTGGCGTGGAATTAATGGTGTTTAAAAATGCCTACGATGAATTATTGATCGATGGTATACTGGTGGAAGATCTAAAAACCATACGTTTTCTCGATAAAAACGTTTTCGAGTATTTCTTGTTTATTGAGCTTTTAGAACAGTTTAATCTGAATGCAGATCTTATTTTTCTTCGCTTCATCAACCGTGTTTATGGAGGTAGTCAAAGAGAGTTTGCCTTATTGAAATGGTCAATAAGATATATGGTGAAAACCGGGAATCCGAATGCAGAGGAGTATATTTATCGCCTGGAACTGGAGGGAACAGAGAAAAAAGAAATAAAGATGCTGTTGGTTAATACTTAAAAAAGAACAACTAGGATTATCATCCATATAGATTGGTATCATATTTGATTCTTCCTTAATCTATGGTTATAATCTATGATATTAATGAAAAAGTCCTGAATTCAAGGAATATTTCAATTAACGCAACTCTCGATTCTAAGGAGAAAAAAAATGTAGAACTGTTTGTGAAACAGAAGTATTTGTCACTTTTTGGGCCTATAGGAACTTTAGGCTTACAGGAAGTGGTCGCAGTTGATGTGGCTTCAGATGCCATTATTCCAAAAAAACAGTGGACAGAGGAATTAAAAACTGAAGCAAAAAATTTAAAAGATGAGACTCCTTTTGCCTGGGGCCTGTTTCGTAACCTGTATATCATTGCAGGGGTCTTTCTTGCATTAATCGTTATTGCACCTGTGCTGAATAAGAATAGAGCTGCAAATGAAACGGAAAGACTCAAGGCCATGGAGGTGAACTTTTCGACCACCGGACCCGGTGATCTGCTTATGGTTTTTCTACATGGAAATGCAGATGGGAGCGGATCTCCTGGCGTAACTATGATGAAAGTACTGCGTCTCTCTGGCGATACACTAGTCGTTAAGCGCCACAAAGAGATTGCTGCTGGTTTTAAAACAGAAGATGCTGCAGCTTTAGATCATAAAGATGAAGCGTTTAAGACCGATGAGGAAAAATATAAATTGGGAGCATATAATGACAGGAGTAAGATTTTACTTCCTTTTCCTTCTGCAGATAACACCTCACCATCTGCTGTCGCTTCTGTGAGAGATATAGAGAAAGCAAAATAATTTTTATAAAGCGATTTATTATGGTCGTTGTCTTCCTCTTTTGGGAAACAACGACCATAATTATCTACATGAAGGGGTAGACAAGTGAACCTGTAACGACTTGATTTCCTGAATAAGACTCGGTTTTTACGGATTTTCCATCAACAAAAATCTCTGCTTTAATATTACCTCCGTTATAAGAAGTAATGCCGATGGAAGCTGCTTCAGCATATTTTACTGTTCTTTTAAATGTTTTTGTAAAAGGAAGTACAGCATCACTAACATTGCTGTTTCCTCCTGTTTCGTTAGAATAAATAACATTTGCTTTAGTTAAATCGGGTGAAGTGATTTTATATTCTATAGTCACTTCTTTTGGATAGCTGCTGTCTGGTGATTGTGGACCGTTATCCTTGCTTTTACTACATGAAACCATAATGGCCATACAAGAAATAAGAGCTGCGATTTTTAAAATTTGATTTTTTAATACAATAAGATTCATAGGTTTTATTTAAATTTATAGATGAATATAGCGGCAAAAATCGCCCATCCTATGAGCTT
This sequence comes from Pedobacter sp. HMWF019, assembly GCF_003061025.1. Taxonomy (GTDB): domain Bacteria; phylum Bacteroidota; class Bacteroidia; order Sphingobacteriales; family Sphingobacteriaceae; genus Pedobacter. The sequence continues at coordinate 2,987 of NZ_QAIL01000274.1, forward strand.
CTGCAATCCCCGGATTTGTGGTTTTTCAACTACTGGTTTTTTGGTATTTTCGAAAATCAATAACTACTGAAAAAATAAACTAAACAATTAACG